>PMDX01000221.1 GCA_003154635.1 Actinomycetota bacterium
ATTGAGGATCTCATCCGCGGCAGCCCGGGATCCCGCCCCCGGCATACAGGCCGAGGAGCCGGAGCGCCTTGAGCATTTGAACCCCCTCCTCTATGGAGTGAACGACTGGTATGCCGTTGAGCTCGAACCCCTCGAGTACCATCCCGTACTTGGCGAGGTTCGGCACGTACGCGACAACCGGCTTGTCGTATTTCTTTACCACCTGGCCCAGGCGGGTGCCGACGAACGACGTCATCATCGGGGTGTACGGGAGGGTGAGCACAAGCGCGGCCTCGATGTCGTCCTGCGAGAGCAGGTAGTCGAGTGACCTCTCAAAATCCTGGTCCGCGGCGCTTCCCGTCAGGTCTACCGGGTTGTACAGCGACGCGATGTCGCGCACCCCCGGCTCGAGCAACGCGCGCAACGCCTCGCGCCTTTCCCGGTCAAACTCCGGGACCTGCAGCTCCGCGGCAGTCGCAAGGTCCGATGCGATGACCCCGTGCCCCCCGCTCGAAGAGATGATGGCTATGCTGCACTGCCTGAGAGGCCGGTGGTGGTAAAACGAGAGGATCTTGCAGAACGAAGCGACCTCAGCCTCCGTCGTTGCCTCGAGTATACCGCTCTGCTTGAGCGCGCCCGCGACCATGTCGTGGTCGCCGGCCAGCGCGGCGGTATGCGAGTGAGCCGCCGCCTTTCCTCTTTCGCTTTTTCCCCCGATGTAAGCGACGATAGGTATGCGGTCGCTGATCTGGCGGGCCGACTGTATGAAACGCCGGACGCCCTCGTCCATGCCCTCGATGTAGAAACAGATGCAACCCGTGTCTCCACGCCCGGCAAAATGCTCGAGCAGGACTTCCTCGTCAACCATAGCCTTATTACCCATGCTGACCGCGACGCTGATGCCTATCCCGACCTCGTGAAAACAGGTCATGACCTGGTCCACCAGGAACGCTCCACTCTGGCTTGCGACAGCAACGTCTCCCTTCCGGGGCTTTACCGTTCGCTCGGGTGGAAGAAAGAACGTGTCGACCACGGGAGGCGAATAGACCCCGAAGCAGTTGGGGCCGACAAGCGTCATGGAGTTTTCCCTGCAGACTCCGACCAGCTCGTCCTGGAGCGCTCGGCCTTCCTCGCCCATCTCCGCGAAACCGCCGGAGATGACGACCAGTGCCCCGACGCCCACCGCGGCGCACTCCCGCGCGACCTGTGGGACCCGGTCGGCCTTGACCGCCACCACGGCCATATCGACGGGACCCGGCACTTCGTCCAGGGTTCGATAGATCCTGCGCCTCTCCAGCTCGCCGCCCTTGGGGTTGACGGCGTACACGTCACAATCACTTCCGTAGTAGTTCTTGTTGAAGATTATGTTTGCGGGGTGGAAAGGGTTAGTCGTCGAAACTCCGACCACTACTACGCTGCGGGGACTGAAGACTTTCGAAAGGTCCAAGGGAGCTCCTCTCTACAGGTCGAGCGGCCACGCGGCGTGAACCGGCACCGGCCGCGTTTGGTCTCTTCCAATCCACGAGTTCGAAATCTTATTCTCCATCTCGACCCGACTTCCCGCCAGTGGGTTGCTTTCCTGTGGGCCAAGCATGGCGCCGCTCCCGCCTGACGCCGTTGTCAGGTGACGAAGGCTTGTGTTATACAACAAGGGCAAACGACGTGAACCGGAACGGAGGCAAGATGCAACCTGCGGTGATATTCGGGCTCGGCCCGCTCGAACTGATAATAATAATCGCCGTCATAGTGGTGCTCTTCCTTCCCGCGCTCCTGCCCAAGCTCGCGAAGAGGCTTGGAGACACCGTGGTCACGATCAAGGAGATGGCCAACAAGAGCATCGACGAGAGCGACGACAAGTCAGACGACCCGGAAGACTCACCCAAGCCCAAAGAATAAACCTTGTCGCATGCTACAGCCCGCCCGCATTTTCGTGCTTCCTATTATTACCTGCGTTATAATCCTGCAGTGCCCCGCGTCCCGAACGCGGAGCCATACACACATAAAGGGTTCCCAGAGGAGGTATGATGAGCGACGACCTGTTCCAGCCCGAGCATGAGGTGTTCCGCCAGACCATCCGTGAGTTCCTGATCAACGAGCTCGCGCCGCACGCCGATGAGTACGAGGAAGCCGGCGCGGTCCCGCGCGAAATCTTCAAGCTCATGGGAGACATGGGATACCTCGGGATGCGTTACCCCGAGAAGTACGGAGGTGGCGACGACATCCTCTACGAAGCGGTCCTCCACGAAGAGGCCGCCAACTGCCGGTCGGGCGGAGTCGGTGCCGACATCGGCGCTCATATCGCCATCGCGATGCCCCACATCCTCAACTACGGCACCGAGGAGCAAAAAGAGCGTTACATCGTTCCCGGTATCAAGGGCGAGCAGATAGGGTGCCTCGCGATCACCGAGCCCGACGCGGGCAGCGATGTGGCCAACATCAAGACAAAAGCCGTACGTGACGGCAGTGACTGGGTCATCAACGGCTCGAAGACTTTCATCACGAACGGGTCGAGGTGCGATTTCATGGTGCTCGCCGCCAAGACGGACCCCGACAAGGGCTACGGCGGGATCTCCATGTTCGTCGTCGACACAAGGGACAACCCGGGCTTCGAGGTCACAAAGAAGCTGGACAAGCTCGGCTGGCGAGCCTCCTCGACGGGCGAGCTCGCGTTCACCGACATGCGGGTGCCGGCCGACGCGTTGCTGGGCGAGGAGAACCGCGGTTTCTACCAGATAATGGGGATGTTCGCCTGGGAGAGGATCACGCTCGCGCTCGGGGCCATCGGCGGCGCGCAGCTCTCCATGGACGAGGCGATCGCCTACGCCAAGCAGCGCAAAGCTTTCGGCCAGCCGATCGCAAAGTTCCAGGTGATAGCGCACTACTTCGCGGACATGGCCACAAAAATCGAGGCGGGGCGGCAGATGACGTACAACGCCCTCAAGCTGTACGTCAACGGAGGCAACCCGATAAAGGAAGTCTCGATGGCAAAACTCTTCTGCGGGCGCATGGCGTGCGAAGTCGTCGATACGTGCCTTCAGATCTATGGCGGCTACGGCTACATGACGGAGTACAACATCTCGCGCTCGTACAGGGACATGCGGCTTATCCCGATCGGTGGCGGAACCGACGAGGTGATGAAAGACATCATCTCCAAGACAATGGGCCTGGGCTAGCGTAGCAACCTCGACGCCGGGGATGAGGTCTCGTGGAACCGGCGAAGATCAACGTTTACAGACCTGAGACGCACATGTGGCCGGCGCCAGCGAACAGCTTCGTGCTGCTTGACGGCGCCGGCGCCGTTCTAATAGACGCCGGTTGCGGCTACCGCGAATGCTACGAGAAGCTGAAGGCGTTCCTCGAGAAGGTCGGAGCCGAGCCCGCCGACGTGCACACCGTTGTGCTCTCGCACGCGCACCCCGACCACATGGGGGCGGTGCCGTTCCTGCTCGAGGAAGCTTCCCCGAGAGTGATCATCCATGAGCTCGACAGGCAACTGGCGATCGACAACAACTTGTTGAACAAGAGCTTCGACATGTGCCACATCGCCGACTACTACACCGAGCGGCTCGGGGACACCGACCCCGCTTCACTGGATATCCTCGATTACTTCAGCAATCTCTGCCCGATGGGAGCCGCCACTCCTACCGAGACGGTTGTCGAAGGGGACGTGCTCGAGCTCGCGGGGCGAAGGTTCGAGGTGCTGCACACTCCCGGGCACGCGCCCGGCCACATCTCGCTCTACGACCGGGCTGACCGGACGCTCCTGGCGTTCGACCTCGTAGGCGCTGTTGTCGCGTGGTACTGCCCGTCGGGGGGCGGGGCGCGTGGCTATCTCGAGAGCCTCGACAAGATCGAAGCGCTCGACGCGGCGTTACTCCTGCCTTCACACGGCGAAGAGATCACAGACGTCAGCCGGGCCATCGAGAGCACGAGAGAAGTGCTGCTGGGTCGCCAGCGAAAGATCCTGCGACTCCTGGGCGAACGCCCGATGACGCTTCTCGAGCTGACGGACGAGCTGTTCCCGCCGGCGGTGAGGATGTTCCCGGGCCTGCAGATCACGGACAGCCACATGATAAAGCTCGAAGAGGACGGCATCGTCTCGCTGGCCGAACAGGACGGCATGCCGGTCTTCAGACTGCTTTGAGCCCAAGATGCGCAAGGGAACGAGCCAGCGTTGCTACCGCCGCCCCCAGCGCGTCCGGCCACACCCAATCGCGACCCACGAGCCGGACCAGGGCACTTCCGACGATCACGGCATCGGCGAGCTGGCCCACCTGCGCGCACTGTTCCGGTGTCGATATGCCGAGTCCCACCCCCAGTGGACATGAGGTGTTGGCCCGGACCCTGCCGAGGAAAGGCGCGAGAGCTGGAGACAACACCTCCCTCGGGCCGGTCGTTCCCATCAGGGAAACGCAATATAGAAACCCGGATGACATGCTCCCGGCGGCGGCGATCCGTGTATCGCTCGTAGTGAGCGAGCAGAAGGCTACCGTCCCGAGCCCGGCTTCATCGCACTGCCTCTTCCACGGCTGCATCTCCTCTATCGGCAGATCGGGGATGATGACGGCGTCCGCCCCAGCCGCCACGGCGTCCCTCGCGAAAGGTTCGAGCCCGTAAGCCAGCAGGGGATTGTAGTACGTCATCAACAGAAGCGGGCTTTCCGTATCGCGCCTTGCCTCGCCGAGCAGCTCGAGTACGCCGCCGACAGTCGCGCCGGCCTTCAGGGCACTCGCGGATGAGGCCTGGATTACGGGGCCGTCCAGCACCGGGTCCGAAAACGGAATACCGATCTCCACCGCATCGGCGCCGGCATCGAGCATTCCCCTGACCGCGATCGCGCTGCCTCGACGGTCGGGGTAGAAACCAGTAGCGTAAGTGATCAATGCCGGGCGCTTGCCGCGAACTCTCTCAAACATGTCGTCCAGGCGGTCAGGCACGAGACGTCTCCTTTCTTATCGTCTCCAGGTCCTTGTCGCCCCGCCCGGAGAGGCACACTACCATCAGCTCGTCACCGCTCATCGTCGGGGCCAGCCTGATGGCATGGGCCAGTGCGTGCGCGCTCTCCAGCGCCGGGATTATGCCTTCGACCGTCGCGAGCACGCGCGTGGCGTCGAGAGCTTCGGCGTCGCTTACGGACGTGTACGTCGCGAGCCCCTGCTCCTTCAGGTTGGCGTGCTCCGGTCCGACCCCCGGATAATCGAGCCCGGCCGAGACCGAGTGGGACTCAGAGATCTGGCCGTCGAAATCGTGCAACAGGTAGCTGAGAGCGCCGTGAAGCACGCCCACTCTCCCCAGCCCGAGCGTGCTGCCGTGCTGCCCTGGCCCGGGACCCACCCCGCCGGCTTCCACTCCGACAAGCAGCGGCCCCTTCCCCACGAACTCGGAAAAGATTCCTATGGAGTTGCTCCCTCCGCCGACGCAGGCTATCACTGTGTCAGGTATCCTTCCCTCCACGTCCAAGCACTGCCTGCCCGTTTCGGCACCGATCACGGACTGGAACTCGCGCACCATCAGGGGGAACGGGTGCGGGCCGACCACGGAGCCGATGCAGTAGTGTGTCTCCGCTAGATTGGTCACCCAGTCTCTGAACGCCTCGTTTACCGCATCCTTCAGCGTGCGGCTGCCGGAGGTCACCGGCACGACCTTCGCACCCAGGAGTTCCATCCGGAAGACGTTCGTCTCCTGTCTTTCGATGTCGACCTCGCCCATGTAGACCACACACTCGCGTCCCATCAGCGCGGCCGCTGTAGCGCACGCGACCCCGTGCTGGCCCGCGCCGGTCTCGGCGATGAGCCTGGGCTTTCCCATCCTCCGCGCCAGAAGACCCTGCCCGAGAGTGTTATTGATCTTGTGCGAACCCGTATGGCAGAGATCTTCCCGCTTGAGATATATCTTCGCCCCACCGAGCTTGCGGGTCAGGTTCCCGGCATAGTACAGGGGCGTCGGTCGGCCCGCGTAAGTCGAGAGAAGCGAGTCGAGCTCGGCCCGGAAGAGCGGGTCTGAGCGCGCCGAGTCGAACACGTCCTCGAGTTCGAAGAGCGCCTCCATCAACGGCTCGGGAACGAAGCGACCGCCGAATTCTCCGAAATAGCCTTTTTCAACCACGTGCGGATTTGTCTGGCTCAATTGTCGTTCACCTCGTAGTCCGCCCTGCGGGCGCTCTCGATGAACTTGTACATGAGTACAGGGTCTTTGACGCCGGGAGCGCTCTCGACGCCGCTCGAGACATCGACTCCATAAGGGTGCAGGTCTTTTATCGCGCCGGCCACGTTGCCCGGGTCGAGCCCTCCGGCAATGATCAGATGTCCACGCGGCTTCACGACTTTGAGCATTATCCAGTCACGGCTCCTTCCCCCGGTGGCACCGGTGTAGTAGCCGTCTAGAAGAAGGGCGGGACAACTGTAATCGCGGACCCGAAGGATATCGCTCCTGTCCTTGACCCGGAGCGCCTTGATGGCCAGTTCACCAAGCGTCTCGCAATAGCCCGCGTCTTCGGCGCCGTGGAGCTGAACGAGGTCGAGCTCACAGTACTCGACGATGCCCCGCACCAGGTCCGGCGGCGAATCAACGAAAACCCCGACCCTGGAAGGGCCCCGCGGCATCTCCCTTGATATCCGCCTTGCAACCTCCGGACGCACGCGCCTCGGGCTGTCGGCAAAGACGAAGCCCACCGCGTCCGCGCCGAAACGCGCGGCCGAAATTGCATCCTCGAGCCTGGTGATTCCACATATCTTTATCCACATGACTCGTTCACCTCCCTGAATGAGTCGCGTCCAGTGCCCGGCGAGCCGCCGAGCAACTCTCTCAGCTTCACGCCGGGATCCACAGCTTTCATCAACGCCTCTCCCGCGAGGATCGCGTCTACGCCAAGGCACTCGAGCCACTCGACCTGGGAGCGCCGGCTGATCCCGCTCTCGCTCACGACCACGAATCCGTCTGGTACGTATGGCAGCAGACGCTCGGTCGTGGAGAGGTCCACCGTGAGGGTCGCCAGGTCGCGGTTGTTTATCCCGACGAGCTTTGAGCCCGACTCGAGCGCGGAGCTCAGGTCTGCTTCGCCGTGGGCTTCCACGAGCGCATCCAGGCCCAGGTCGCCCGCGAGGCTTACGAGCTCTTTCAACATTACGGGCGAAAGAGCCGCCGCTATCACCAGTACGGCGGAAGCGCCGAACGCGCGAGCCTCAAGCACCTGGTACGGTTCCGTGATGAAATCCTTACGCAGCAACGGCAGGGCCGGGCGGGCGCCGGCAGCCTCGCGCAGGTCGTCGAGGCTCCCGCCAAACCTGTACGAGCAGGTCAGGACGGAGATCGCGGACGCCCCGGCACCGGCATATACGCCCGCCAGTTCCGCGGCCCCCGCGCCTTCCCTTATCGACCCCGCGGAAGGCGATCTCCTCTTTATCTCGGCGATGGCGTTGATTCCCCCACCGTCGCGGCTCAAAGCCCGACTGAGGCTCGGTGCGATCGGGCGGGCGGCGACAATGCTTTCGAGCTCGGCCACGCTCCTGGTCGCCATCCGCTCACGCGCGTCTCTCCTTGCCGCCGACACGGCTTCATCGAGGAACATCGCCGGCACCTCCAGGGCATGAGAACTCGACCAGCGCATCCAGCTTCCGCCTGGCGGCTCCGGACTCGATGGCGTCGCGAGCGAGCCGGACGCCCTCTTTCANNTCCCGACAGGACCTCGTGGATGATCGAAGCGTTCTGTGTCGCGTCACCGCCAAGAAACTCGAGGGACCGGAAGCGTGCCAACCCGAGGTCCTCCGGCGCAAGCAGTTTCGTCCTCCTCCTCCCCTCGCGGATCTCGCATACGAGCGTTTCCGCGGTGAGGGTGAACTCGTCCATCCCGTCCATGCCGTGAAGCACGAACACATGATCGGAGCCAAGCTCCGAGAGCACCTCACCGAGCGTCTCGACCAGGTCCGCCCTGTTTACCCCGATTACCTGCGCACGGGCCCCCGCGGGGTTTGTGAGAGGGCCAACCACGTTGAAGATGGTCGGCAGGCCAAGGGACCTCCTGGGCTCGACCACCCGTTTCATGGCGGGGTGGAAATTTGGCGCGAAGAGGAACCCTATGCCGAGGCTCTCGATACAGGAGCACACCTTCTCGGGATCCATCGCTATGTCGACGCCCAGCTCGTCGAGGACGTCCGCGCTCCCGCACCTCGACGACACTGACCTGTTGCCATGCTTTGCGATGCTGACTCCCGCCGCGGACGCGATGATCGCGGCGGCCGTCGAGATATTGAAAGTCCCCGTCCGGTCACCCCC
>PMDX01000263.1 GCA_003154635.1 Actinomycetota bacterium
ACGCGGTACACCGCGGCTTTTTCGTCAAGAAATTCCCCGAGACGTCCAGGCAACTCCAGTATTTCGTTCCGAGCCTGTTCGTCACTGGCATCGCCCTGGGCCTCGCCCTGAGTTTTTTCAACAGGCCGTTCATGTGGGCCTACATCGGGGTTGTGGCGTTTTACCTGCTGTTGACTTTGCTCTCGTCGGTCAAGACGCTCTTCGTTTTGATCAACGCGCTGATATTCCCGGGAATAGTGGCAACCCACTTCACCTACGGCATCGGCTTCATCAAGGGGCTGCTCTCGAGAAAGATGAAAGAGCAATGAAAGTCGCCGTCTCTTATCCTCCGCTCGGCGGCGACCGTCACGCGACGCTCGGGCAGAACCGGCAGTTCCAGTGGTTCCACAACCCCTCGTTCATCTACCCGATGGTTCCGGCGTGGGCCGCGACCATGCTCAAGCTCGAGGGACACGAGGTGATATGGAACGACGCGATCGCCAGGCGCTGGACACCCGGAGATTTCTCCGATTTCCTCGAGCGCGAGCGCCCTGAGCTTATCGCCATGGAGACAAAGACGCCGGTCGTGGCTTTGCACTGGGATATCATCCGTGACATAAAGGACCGGTCACCCGAGACCATCGTCGCGCTTTTCGGCGACCACGTGACCGCCATGCCCGAGGAGTCGATGGCCGGATGTCCGGTGGATTACGTGCTGACCGGTGGCGACTACGACTTCCTGCTTGTGAACCTGG
The DNA here is from genome assembly GCA_003154635.1 of Actinomycetota bacterium. Taxonomy (GTDB): domain Bacteria; phylum Actinomycetota; class Geothermincolia; order Fen-727; family Anoxymicrobiaceae; genus FEN-727. Next base: position 735 of record PMDX01000263.1, read on the forward strand.
TCGGGCACCTGGAGCGCGGGATTCCCCTCGAGCCCGGGATATGGTTCCGGAAGGACGGTGAGACTCAAAGCACGGGCAGGTTCGCCCTGGCGCACGACCTCGACTGCCTTCCCGAGATCGACAGGGAACTCACCGACTGGAAGAGCTACGGTGAGCATCTCTTTATCAGGAAGCCGAACACATACACGATGGCGGGCAGGGACTGCTGGTACGGCAAGTGCACCTTCTGCTCCTGGACCACTCTCTATCCGAAATACCGCGTCCGCTCCGAAGAGCTGGTGTTAGACGAGATAGGCCATCTTGTCGATCGTTATGGCGTGCGAGAGATATTCGACGACACTGGAACATTTCCGTCTGGTGGATGGCTCAAACGCTTCTGCTCCGGCATGGTCGAGCGCGGCTACTCTGAAAAGCTCGAGATCTCGTGTAACGCGAGGGTCGACGCCTTCTCCGAGAACCAGTTCCGTGACATGGCCGCCTCAGGGTTCCGTCTCCTCAAGTTCGGGCTGGAATCGGCAAACCAGGCGACACTCGACCGCCTGCGCAAAGGCACGACGGTCAAGCAGATAGTCGAAAGCTGCAGGGCCGCAAAACGAGCGGGCCTCACCGTTCATCTCACCACCATGGTTGGATACCCCTGGGAGTCGGAACAGGACGCGCGTCGCACCGTCGACCTCGCGAGAAAGCTGCTCACCGACGGAGACGCCGATATGCTTCAGGCGACCATCGTCATACCGTACCCGGGCACCCCGCTGTTCGACGAGGCAAGAGAGAACGGATGGCTGCTCACCACGGACTGGAGCCGGTATGACATGAGGGGACCCGTACTCGACAGCCCTATCCCGGCCGAAGAGCTGGGGCGCCTTACCCAGGGCCTCTACCGGGCTTTCCTCTCCCCGAGTTTCATCGGGCGCACCATTGTCTCGATTCGGAGCCTGGACGACCTCAAATTCGTCGGCCGCGCCGGAAAAGCCGTAATGGGACACCTCAAAGACTTCACTCTTCGCAGGAAGTGATCCTCGTCGCCGGGCACAGCGCCGTCACTCGGGATTGACATCCACATTGGAGAACAGAAGGTAGACCGATATCCGCGGACCCGCCCTGAACGGGGTACCGTCGACCACCTGCGGTTTCCCGTCCCAGTGCAGCCCCAGGGAATGCCGTCCGTTGGTCAGCTCGAGGCCCGGCAGCGTCACTCTGGTGTTTCCGCTGTTCAACCCCACCGAGGTCAGCTCCTCACCGTCCAGGCTGAAAGTGAGGCGACCCGGCGGGCCGGGATTGTTGATGGTATATGTCAGCGAGTAAGAACCCCTGGATCCCCTGTTGACCAGAAGCACCTCCGCCGCGGGTTTCAGCATCGCGGCCCACGCCGTTCCGTCGCTCAGTACGCTCGGGGGCGTGAAGTTCTTGAAGTAGAGCGGGTATACGCTCGCGGGTTCAGCCACGACATCGTATATGTATCCGTCGGCCGTCTTGTCGACCAGCTCGTAGCCCTCCGGCATCCTGGCCGGGTCGAACGGCACCCCGTAAGGATAGTTGCCGTAATCTTTGTTCGAGAAGTACTCGCTTAGGACGACCACCTTGTCGATGCCCAGCCCCTTCAACATGCTGGGCGTGTAGGGGGCGTAGATGTCCTTCATGGCGAGGCGATAGAGGTCGGATTCGGTGGCGGGTTTGACGCCGTTCAGCATCGGGTGCTTATGGAACTGCTGCAGGTAACGGTAGTGCAGGGCCGCGTACTCCGAACCCTGCACAAGCGGATATATGGCGACGGCCTGGTCCTCTGGATACGCGGCGAGGCGCTTGATGACATCCGGCTGCTTGCTCATGGCGTCGGTAGACCTGAGAGGCGGTATTATCGTCACGTCCAGGGCAAAAAGAGCGACGACGGCCACGCATGCCACCCAGACGGCGACCCTGCCCCACTTGAGCGACCTTGTGAGCAGGTAGAATCCAAGACCCGCCAGCATGCAGAGGCCGAACGTGACCTCTACGGCCCACCTGGCGTAGTACCTGAAAGCAGGCACCAGGAGATTTACGAGCATCGAGGGCGTCGGTATCTTGACGCTTCCCAGCACGTACTGTGGCGGGAGAGACAGCGCGAAGGCGACCGCGACAAGGGCCACTCCGAACCAGATGACGAGCCTCAGGTCATTGCCGGGCTCCGCCTCACGGATGCCACCCTCACGGGACCTCCTCCTGCGCAAGGCGAAAAACATCGCCGTGAGGGCGAGGGCTAATGTGATGATGCCGGGATAAGCGGTGACCTCGTTCGTCGTCCTGAGTCCCAGCCGTTTGCTGACGAACGCGTCCGTGAACCACCGCCAGGCCAGGGCATGCGCGGGCGGTACAACGTAGTTCCACGGGTTTGAGGAGAATCCCGCGGCTTCCTGGACCCCTCCCCTTCCCGTGCCTGAAAACACGTTGGGATCTTTGTAGTACGTGTCAGAGATGTACGGGGCCACCGCGGCAACCGTTACCAGGATGACGAGAACGGCAAGGACGAGCGTTCGCATCGGTGTGGCTTTGAGATCGCTGTTGCGGACCCACAACCCAGCTCCAACCCGCCATCGGCGGACGTAAAGGGCGATGACCCAGACCAGGGCTATGAGCGAGCAGAACAGCCCGAAATGGAAGTCGGAATAGAAAGCCACGATCCATGCTACCGCGAGCCCTATGGCTCCAGGCACGTCCTTCCTCCTCGAAAAGACGATGAGAGCTAGCAGGAACAACGGAAGCGTGAAGATCGCCGTAAGGCTCACCTGGTCGAACGCCCGCGCCGTGTGCCACGGCGAGAACGCGTAAAGGAACCCGGCCACGAACGAAGCGGCACGGCTCTTCGTTAGGTAACACACGAGCAGGAACATGAATAGGCCCGCAAGCGGGAACGACAGCATGATGATCACGCTCGATGCGGCCTGCGCCCCGATCACCCGCGTCAATTGATTGCGCAGCCCGTTGTCGAGAGGGTACACGGGAGCCCCTCTTCTGTCGACACCGAACGGGTAGCCATAGAACTTCGTCGTGTACCCCTTCATCCCCGTCTGCCGCGCGTAGTCGGAATACCAGCTCTCGGCGATGATACCGGCGCCGTCCCCGGGAACCTCGGGGCTGAAGTAGTAGCGGTTGGGAGCCGTCGCGAGCGGCCAGGTGAGCAACACCGCTATCCCGGCGTAGACCACGAACGCGAGCGCGGCCGCTACGGCAATCTTCCTATGCCTCTTTATCCAGCAAGCAAGCTTTTTCACATTCTAATGTTACACTGTTCATGCAAAGCGTTGAACAGATGGGAATTTTCATTGACTGAACGAGATGCGAACGGCATTCGCATTCATAAGCAAATGACTCAATCCAGGGTTGGACGTCCGGCATGAGCTCCCATTTTCTGTTCGTTCAACCACGATACGTGACTCACATCGTCGCTCCGCCGCTCGGGATCGGATACCTCGCAAGCTACCTCGAGCGTGAAGGGCACAAGGTCTCTTTCCTGGACCTCAACCTCACACACCTCGACGAACAGGAATTCCAGAAACGCCTGCGCGAGTACGCCCCCGACTTCGTGGGAGTCTCCGTCCTGTGCACGAATCCCGACAAGCTTCGGGATACAATCAGAGCGATCAAAGACGCGATCGACGTTCCCGTGGTCGCTGGAGGCGCGCAGGTATCGGCATCTCCCGAACATACTCTCAGGTACATCAATGCCGATTACGCGGTAGTTGGTGAGGGAGAGATTACGCTGACCGAGTTGGTCGGAGCGCTCGAAAAAGGTGACGATTATACGGCCATCCCGGGGCTCGGCTACCTGTCGAACGACAGGTTTATCCTGAACCCCAGGCGTCCTCTCATCGAAGACCTCGATACGCTCCCGCTTCCCACCTGGGACCTCATGCCTCCAAAGGATTACCGCATAGCGCCCATCCTCAGCTCCGCCCGCGCTTTCCCCATAGCGCCCATCCTCACGAGCAGGGGCTGCCCTTACGACTGCACGTTCTGTGCCGGGAAGATAGTCTGGGGAAGGACGTACCGGTATCGAAGCGCCGTATCGGTGGTAGACGAGATCGAGCTGCTCCAGAAGGACTTCGGCGTCAAAGAGATTTTCATCAGCGACGACAACTTCAACCTCAAAGCGTCGCACGCGTCCGAGGTATGCGAAGAGATCCTGAGAAGAAAGATAAAGATACACTGGGCGTGCCCGAACGGTCTTCGCGTCGATGCGTTGACCCCGGAGTTGCTCGAGCTGATGAAGCGCGCGGGCTGCCACCTCATAGGCCTCGGCATCGAGTCAGGGGTCCAGGAGATCGCGGACCGCGCAAAAAAGAGTCTCGACCTTTCGATAGTCGCACGTGTCTGTGACGAAATAGACAAGGCGGGCATCAAGGCAGTTGGCTTCTTCATCCTCGGGTTGCCCGGGGAGACGGTGGACACGATACGCGAGACTGTGGAATTCGCCAAACGGCTTCCATTGAAGAGAGNNGCTCAGAGGTCTTCGACGAGTTCGCATGCGGCAAAGACGTGGATGCCCTGGACTGGGAACGCCTCACCACGGTCGGAAGGGACGTAGCCCAGTTGACGAGCGTTACGCCCGAGGAGCTCGACCGCCTCCAGAAGAAAGCCGCGCGTTCGTTCTATTCGAGGCCTTCGATCCTGTTCGATGTGTTGATATCGCAACGCCCTTCCACGGTCGGGGCTTTTTTCAGGTCGCAGTTCTTCAGGGGGATGTTCCGAACGAAGCAAGGCAGCGAAGAGGGTAGCGCTTGAAGTGTCGAGCGGGCGCGCCTATTCGAACCCGTACTGCTTTCGATACCAGTCGATGGTCTCCTTGAGGCCCTCCTCGAACGGCGTGGTTGCTCNNCGGGGCTGGCCGTTGGGCTTGCTGGTGTCCCACTCGATAGAGCCCTTGAACCCACTCAGTTTGACGATCATCTCCGCGAGGTCTTTTATGCTTATCTCGAAAGCCGAACCAATGTTCACCGGGCCGGGCTTATCGTACTTCTCGGCCGCAAGGACAACTCCCTCGGCGCCATCGGGCGCGTAGAGGAACTCGCGCGTGGGGCTACCGTCACCCCACAGTGTAATCTTGGCCTCCCCCCTCTCCTTCGCCTCGAGACACTTGCGCACGATCGCCGGGATAACATGCGACCCCTCGAGATCGTCCTTGTCGCCCGGTCCGTAGAGATTGACCGGGAGGAGGAATATCGCGTCGAAACCGTACTGCTCGCGATAAGCCTGAGCCTGCATGAGGAGCATCTTCTTTGCGATGCCGTACGGAGCGTTTGTCTCCTCGGGATAGCCGTTCCAGANNCCATCATAAGGTTTTCGTAGAAGAACTCGGCCGGGTGGGCCTTGTTTGCGCCGATCCCGCCTACCCTTGCCGCCATGTGTATTATCAAGTCCGGGCGAGCGTCAGAGAGCATGCGCTCCGTCTGGCCTATGTCGCGCAGGTCGTAATCCTTGCTCCGCGGCACAAATATCTCTGTGGCGCCATGCTCTTTGAGCCTGTCGACCACATAGGCCCCGAAGAAGCCGGCTCCACCTGTCACGGTAACGCGCTTGCCATCCCAGAAACCCATGAGATCTCCTTACGTCCGTTACGCTGGCAC
>PMDX01000216.1 GCA_003154635.1 Actinomycetota bacterium
CCGATGCCGGCGTCAACATCGAGATAGCCTCGGCGCTGGTCTCGGACGGCAAGTACAAGACAGTGATCCTCGTGGACTCTTCGAACTCGAGGCGGCCGCCAGGGTGCTCGGAGCGTAACCGGGAGATGACGCGATAGAAAGGAGGCCTGCTGTACGACGGCAAAGGGGATGGACTCGCAGTACGCCACGACCCCTGGCCTCAGAGTCGCTCATCCGTGCGGACGGAGAGCCAGTGCAGGCGGCTTCACGCCGAGGGCAGGGCGAAGTGGCTCACCATGAGTCCAGATGAAGAATGCTGTTGTGAGATTGGGGTGGACCGGCCTGCAAAGTCGGGTCGGTCCATTTCCAACCCCCAGGATTTAGACATTCAACGTGGCGTCTTGACAGCCATGAATCTCAATACTACAATACTCTACCATAACGATAGTGTTTATATGCTTTCGAGCAGCGATCTGGAGAAAAGCGACGGGAAGATGACAGACAGCTTCGATAACCGAACCGGAAAAGTTCAGATGATGAGCCTGATGGCTATGCGCCCCCACCCGGGTGCGGGAGGTATGCCCATGTAGGACCGTCATAAAACGACGTTTCGAACGGACCCGCAGCCAGGTGGGATACCAGGCAGGCGGGTTTTTGTTTTCTACGACACTTATATGAAGAACAGGATAGAGGAGGAGAAATGACTGACTACAAGCCCGATACAATCGCGGTGCACGCGGGGCAGGAAGAGCGCGACTCGGCTACGGGCGCCCGTGCGGTGCCCATTTACCAGACGACTTCGTACGTCTTCGACGACACGGACCACGCGGCGAATCTTTTCGCCTTGCGGGTCTTCGGCAATATCTACTCGCGGATAATGAACCCGACCAATGACATCTTCGAGAAGCGCGTGGCCGCGCTGGAGGGAGGGACGGGCGCGCTGGGTGTAGCCTCGGGTCAGGCAGCCGAGACACTGGCGCTGCTCGCGATTACCCGACTCGGCGACGAGATCGTCTCGGCGGACAACCTCTACGGAGGGACCTACGAGCTGTTCCATTACACGTTCCCCAAGCTGGGGCGGACGGTCAAGTTCGTGAACTCGTTCAAGCCTGAAGAGTTCGAGAGGGCGATAACGGAGAAGACACGCGCCATCTACGCCGAGACCATCGGCAACCCCAAGCTCGACGTCCCCGATTTCGAGAGGCTCGCCGCCATAGCCCATGACGCGGGCATCCCGCTGGTCATCGACAACACCGTGGGCGTGGGCCTGGTCCGACCTTTCGATTACGGGGCTGACATCATCGCGACGTCGGCCACCAAGTACATCGGGGGCCATGGCACCTCGATCGGCGGCGTGATCGTAGACTCCGGCAAGTTCGACTGGAGCAACGGCAAGTTCCCCGAGTTCACNNAGCCCGACCCCAGCTACCACGGCCTCGTCTACTGGGACGCGCTGGGCAACCACCCCGACCTGGGTAATGTGGCATTCATCCTGAAGGTGCGGGTCCAGTTGCTTCGCGATATAGGAGCCGCGCTGAGCCCCTTCAACTCGTGGATATTCCTCCAGGGGCTCGAGACGCTACCGCTGCGTCAGAAGAAGCACTCGGACAACGCACTCGAGATCGCCAGGTGGCTGGACGGGCACGAGCTGGTCGAGTGGGTGACCTACCCTGGTCTTGAAAGCCACCCGACCTACGAGACGAACAAGAAGTACCTGGGCGAGCACTTCGGGGGCCTCGTCGGCTTCGGAATCAAGGGAGGGCTAGAAGCCGGCAGGGCGTTCATCGAGTCCGTGGAGCTCCTTTCTCACCTGGCCAACATCGGTGATGCCAAAAGCCTGGTGATACACCCCGCCTCGACCACCCACCAGCAGCTCACGTCCGAGGAGCAGGAGAAGACCGGCGTTACCGCCGACTTCGTGCGTCTGTCCATAGGCCTGGAGGACCCCGAGGACATCAAGGCCGACATCGACCAGGCGCTGAAGAAGGCAGTCGCGAAGCAGGCGGCGCCCGCTTAAGGAGAAACATGTTGCAAGAAGCAAACGCGGTGACGAAAGACGGTCTAGGGCTCGTTGTGACGAAGGAGTTTAAGTTCGCCGAGCCGCCGGGCGAACTTCCCCTCGACTGCGGGGAGAAGCTCGGCCCGATCACCGTAGCCTACGAGACGTATGGCGAATTGAACCGCGAGAAGTCCAACGCAATTCTCGTCCTTCACGCGTTCTCGGGAGACGCGCATGCGGCCGGCTGGCACGAAGGGGACTCAAAGCCAGGCTGGTGGGACGAAATGATCGGGCCCGGTAAGGCGTTCGACACCGACAGGTACTTCGTCATTTGCTCGAACGTCCTCGGCGGCTGCAAAGGTACGACGGGTCCGTCGTCCGTCGACCGGGCCACGGGAAAGCCGTACGGCATCGATTTCCCACTCGTGACAATACCGGACATGGTGCAGGTCCAGGCACGGCTGGTCGACCACCTCGGCATCGGGAGACTGCTGTCGGTCGCCGGCGGCTCGATGGGAGGCCAGCAGGTGCTCGAGTGGCTGGTGTCGTTTCCCGAAAGAGTGCAAAGCGCCTTAGTCATCGCGACCGCGGCGAAGCACTCGCCGCAACAGATCGCATTCAACGAGGTGGGGCGCGAGGCCATAATGTCTGACCCCAACTGGAACAACGGGCAGTACTACGACGGTGAGCAGCCCGTCAGGGGCTTGAGCATCGCGCGCATGGTCGGTCACATCACCTACATGAGCGACGCCTCGATGGCCGAGAAGTTCGGTCGAAGGACAGGAGGCAACGGCCACGCGCGCCCGTTCGGCCGCGGGTTCGAGGTCGAAGACTACCTGCACCACAAAGGCCTGACATTCGTCGACAGGTTCGACGCGAACTCGTACCTGTACATCACGCGGGCGATCGACGACTACGACGCTGGCAAGGGCGGAACGCTGGCGGCGGCCTTCAAAGGCCTCGAAGCAAGAGTGTTCGTGATCTCCTTCAAGTCGGACTGGTTGTACCCCTCATACCAGTCGGCAGACATCGTCCGCGCCTGCAAGAAAGCCGGCGTCGATGTGAGCTACTACGATGTGAGCTCGACCTACGGACACGATGCCTTCCTGCTCGAGGTCGAGGAACAGTCAGTGTTGATCACCAGCTTCCTCCGAAAGGTCACGGAGGAGGGCGAGGGAATATGACCAGCGATCACGGGACTATAGCGCACAACGCCGTCATTGGCTGGGTGGAGCCCGGCTCGTCCGTCCTGGAGTTGGGCTGTGGCGCCGGGGACCTGCTGGCGCGCTTAGTCAAGGAGAGGAGCGTGAAGGCGCAGGGAATAGAGATCGATGACGGAGCGGTTTTCGCCTGCATCGAAAAGGGCCTGAACGTCCTGCACGAGGACGTGGACGAGGCCCTCCACGACTATGGGGACCAGACGTTCGATTACGTCATCTTCGACCAGAGCCTTCAGAGGGTGGTCAGACAGCCGGACCTGGTCCTGCAGGAAGCGCTCCGGGTCAGCAGGAAGGTGATCGTCGGCTTCTCCAACTTCGCGCACTACCGGGCGCGCGGGCAGATTCTGTTGCGAGGCAGGACGCCCGTGACGCGTTCGCTCCCGTTTGCGTGGCACGACACGCCCAACCTCCACTTCCTCAGTATCTGCGATTTCCGTGACTACTGCGATTCGCGTGGTATGGCGATCGAACAATCCGTGTTCTTTGGGAGCAAGGGGATCACCCGGGTTGCCCCGAACCTCACCGCACTGACCGCGTTCTTCCTCATCTCGAAATTCTATGAGGCTTGTGGGTGAGATGTGATGTCGAGGGAATTGAACAGCATCCTCGAAGCCATCGGCCGCACGCCCCTCGTCAAGCTGAACAAGCTCACGGATAACATCTCATCGGACCTCTACGTGAAGGTGGAGTACTTGAACCCCGGTGGCAGCGTAAAAGACCGCATCGGGGCGAACATGATCGCCGCGGCCGAAAAGGATGGCAGGCTCAAGCCGGGAGGTACCATCGTTGAAGCCACCGCGGGTAATACCGGCGTGGGCCTGGCGCTCGTTGCCGCGATAAAGGGCTATAAGGCCATTTTCGTGATGCCCGACAAGATGAGCGAGGACAAAGTAAACCTCCTGAAGTCATACGGGGCGGAGGTGATAATAACCCGCACGGACGTACCCCCCGACTCCCCCGAGAGCTACAATGGCGTCGCCGACAGGCTCGCCCGTGAGATACCCGGCGCGTTCAGGCCCAACCAGTTCGAGAATCAGAACAACTCTGCTGCCCACTACGACACCACGGGACCCGAGATCTGGGAAGACTCAGGCGGAAAGATTGAGGTCTTCGTCGCGGGCATGGGAACAGGTGGGACGATCTCGGGAGTCGGTAAATACCTCAAGGAGAAGAACCCCCACATCATCATCATCGGCGCCGACCCTGAAGGGTCGATCTATTCCCCAGGCAGCATGCCCGCGTCCTACAAGGTCGAAGGCATCGGCGNNTCGGCGCCGACCCTGAAGGGTCGATACTCTCCGGAGATACGCCCCGTCCGTTCAAGGTTGAAGGCATCGGAGAGGATTTCATCCCCAAGACGTTCGACAGGCAAGTAGTGGACGAGATGGTCAGGGTCAGCGATAAGGACTCTTTCAACACCGCGCGCCGCCTCGCGCATGAGGAGGGGTTACTGGTAGGCGGCTCTTCGGGTACCGCGGTCGCTGCCGCGCTGCGCTATGCGCAGAGACTTGACCAGCCGAAATACATCGTCGCCCTGCTTCCGGATACCGGCCGCAATTACCTGTCGAAGCTCTACTCCGACGTGTGGATGCGGGAGTCCGGTTTCCTGGACGAGGCCCCCGTGAGCGAGGCGACCGTTAAGGACATCATGTCGCGAAAGCGGGGATTCGCCTATGTTATCTTCGTCCAGCCGGGAGACAATGTCGCCGCGGCGATACGGCTGATGCGCGAGAACGATATTTCTCAGGTCCCCGTTATCGAGAACGAGACCATTGTCGGCTGTATAACCGAAACATCGGTGCTTCAGGCCATCGAGGCAGGGGTGGACCTGGACGAGCAAAGGGTCGTGGACGTCATGGGCAAACCCTTGCCCGCGCTCGATGAACGCGTCGGAGCGGCTGAAGTCTACCGGCTGTTCAAGTCAGGGGCCCCGGCACTCGTCATCACCTCGAGCGGCGTTCCGGAAGGTGTGCTCACGAGGTGGG
>PMDX01000087.1 GCA_003154635.1 Actinomycetota bacterium
GGCCAGAGTATAACACCGGTCAGAATGAACGGGACCATCATCAACAGCGCGATTATCGCAACGGTGGCTTCCGTGTGGGCGCGCTTCTTCAGTGCGACCTCCTCGGCCATCCGCTCGGTCTCGTGTTCGTGCTTTTTCTTTTCCGCCCTCTTCTTTTTCTGTTTCTGCTTCGCAGCCTGTGTGGTCATCATTTCTCCTTCCTTTTAACCGATGATAAAAGGCCAATGGCCCCGACCCTCGCCGCCGTGTCCGTGAAAAGCAGGCACCAGTGGATAAGGCCGGAGCCGTTGTAGGATGGAGGCATGTGGATGTGGTACGTCCGTGTGATTCCATCCGATTCCATGGTGGCAGTGGTCAGGTTCCCAGTTCCGGCCGTACCTCGCGTACCACCGAATCCGCGTTGCGCGAGTCTCCCGCACCCCGCGAATCCGAGCGCGAGCGCCGCGAGCGTTATCAGCCTCAGGAAAACCTTTCGCCGGTTATCGAGTCGCACCGCATCCTCACTGATCGCCCGACTCATGAATCTCCAGGTCGCCCGTCAATAGCTTATCATTTGTTTAGAATGCGGATGCGATACAGGGAGAACTCACCACGTCCGAGACGTTCGCGTTCTGGACCAGTCCGTATGTCGTGAATCTCCAGCCGGTCGTCCCCTCCGCGAGGAAGTAGTCATTCGCCGGTGTCCCCGATTCGACCGAGCAACCATCTTCGACTTCTGGCTGACCGTATGATAGATATACTTAACGATACATGGCGCTGGAGGTACCACGAATTACGCTGGATGATGTTGGGAGAGGCCGATGGAATCGGAGGAAACAAAGGTCGACAGGCTTGCCGGGCACATGGTCCGGACGGCGACTCAAAGCGGCATCGAGTTGAAGACCGGCTACGGCCCCGACGACATCAGCCACCTGTCGTACGAGGCGGATTCAGGAAACCCGGGTGAGTACCCGTTCCTGCGCGGCATCTACCCCAACATGTACAGGGACCGCTTGTGGTTGAAGTCGTTCATCGTCAGCTACGCGACGGCTGAAGAGACGAACCAGGCGTTCAGGCAGTACATTGCCAACGGCATGACCGACCTCAGGCTTCTTTGCGACCTCCCGACCCAGGCCGGAATCGACCCCGACCACCCCTCGGCGTGGAACAGCATGATGTGCGGCGGTGTCGCCACGTACGCCCTGAACGTCTACGAAGAGATGCTGGATGGCCTCCCGCTGGGTGACGCTGTCTTCGAGCTGGCCCACGCGGGGATGTCCAGTTTTATCTACTTCTACGGACTGCTGGTGGCGATGATGGAGAACAAGGGCATAGACATAAAGCAGTTGCGCGGCAACAGCATCAACGACCCCATAAGGACCAAGCTCGTCTACGGCTGCCCCGACTTTCCCACCAGGGTCGACCGGCGCATCTGTCTCGACCATATAGAGTTCTCGGTCGGCAACACCCCCAACTGGCGTCCCGTCGCGCCGAACGGGGTCGATCCGTGCCAGGGCGGGATGGACGCCGTGAGAGAGCTGGGCGGATGCCTGGCCGTCGCCACCGCCGTCATGGAAGACCTGCGGAAGCGCGGCATCTCGCTCGACGAGTACGGGCCGATGGTCTTCTCCCTCGACGCGGAATCGGATTTCTTCGAGACTATCGCCAAGTTCCGCCTTGCCCGGAAGATGTGGGCGAAGATCGCCAGGGAAAAGTTCGGCGCCACCACGGACCGGGCCGCGCAACTGAAGATCGGCATCCGTACTTCAGGCCTGTCGCTGACTTACCAGAAGCCATTGAACAACGCCGCGCGCATAACGCTACAGATCCTCAGCTGCGTCCTCGGCGGCGTCAACTCACTGGACGCTTCAAGCATGGACGAAGCCGTCGGGCTGCCTTCTCCCGAGGCGCGCATATTCAACCTGGATACCCAGCACATCATCACGCACGAAGCGAACGTGCCTCTCGTCGCCGACCCCCTCGGCGGCTCCTACTACCTGGAATGGCTGACCAGCACCATGGAGGGAAAGGTCAACGAGTACCTCCACGAGATAGAGCAGCAGGGAGGCATCTTCGAATGCCTCGAATCGGGCTGGCTCAACAAGGTCATGGAGTCGTCCCGCCTGAAAGTGCAGCGCGAGAAAGCGGAGGGCAAAAGGCTGATCGTCGGTGTCAACGCGTTCCGTTCCGAGGAGGAAGAGGGACCGATAAACGAAGCTATCAAGGACGTAGCCTACAAGGCGCCCACCATCGCCATGCGCGAGGAGCGCGTCCGCGAGGTGAAGAAGTTCAAGGCCTCCCGCGACATGGCGCGGTTGAAACCGCTGACCAGGGCCCTGTTCGTGGCGACCATGGAAGGTCGAAACGTTCAGCGCGCGGTCATCGAGGCCGCCAAGGCGGGGATGACGATCGGCGAATGCGTCGGAGTCATAAGGCTGGGCTCCGGCGTCGAATACGACCCCTTCAAGGAGATCGAGGCTCCCGGGTTCGTCCGGGACATCGTGGAGGGATAAAAGGATCATGAAAGACGAGCGTAAGAAAAGAGTGCTGGTCGCGAAAGTAGGCTGTGATATCCACGAGAGAGGGGCCTTGACCCTCGTGACCTCTCTGCGCGACGCCGGGATGGAGGTNNATCATCGCGGAAGGCGTGATCGCGGAGCTCAAGAAACTCGATGCCGCGGACATTCCCATAATCGCGGGTGGTCTGATCTCCCCAGCCGACGCGAAAGCACTCGAAGGCATGGGCGTAACGGGTAACCTCGGCCCCGGCACGCCGATCGAGGACATCATCGAGCACATCAACAACCTGGTACTATCCTGAACTTCCGTGACTCCTGAACGTGCGGGGGCGCTATTGCTTCATAAACAGACCTCGATATAGAGGCTTGATGGACGGGGTTTACCAGACCAGGGTATAGGCAGTGGCCTCGGCGCGTTCGGTCCAGGACACCCTGACGGGTTCGCCTTCGAGTGCTTCGACCATGCCGGCAACGAGTCCGGAGGATACCAGAGGTATCAGCGGATTAGTAATGGTTATCCTGACCTTGTTATCCTGCTCGAGGTCCGCCACTCCGTGACCGTAACCCATGCATGCGAGATGCCGGAGCAGGAGAGCGTACTGGCCCTGCCTGTCGCTTGCCAGGAACTCGACGTCTTCTTCGGGCGTGAATCCTACACCACCGCTGAGGATGCTGTCCCTCTGATAGCGCTTTACGGTGTTTGTGATAAGTATCTCCGCCTCTTCACCGAGTTGCTCGCGAAGGGTCCCAAGCAGTTGCTCGAGGGCATAACACGGCCAGAGGATTATTCTCCTGCCGTTATTCTTGTCAATGATGACCCCGTCTCGTGGGTCCCATATGTACTGACCGATCGCCTTGGGTACACCGCATCTCGGGCACTTCGACTGGACGTAAGGCTGCGAAACCGGCATTATCGGCGGCAGCTCGAGCTTGAATTTCTTGTAGATGCCCGGCACCCTCGGAACCGGCTCGGAGTGGTACATGTAGATGCTCTCTTCCTCCGAGATGACATCCTTGAACGCGTTGACCTCTCTCTCGCGGAGGACCAGGTATACGCCCTCGAGGTCTGCCTGGAAAAGGGTCGGGTTGAAAGGGTGGCGTGTGTACAGTGACGGGTTCTCAAGGCTGCGGTCTACGGTCGTACCGGCCCCGTACCCGAGCAGGTTCATGTTCATTTCCATGACGTACTCGACGAGGAAGGTGTACCTGGCCAGGAGAGATGGGAGCCTCAGGTACCATTTATCCGAAGCGAACAGCATCGCGACGTATCCCGCCGACGAGGCTCTCTCCGTATTTCGCGCGATCTCGTAGACCTCGTCGTCGCCGAAGTGCGCACCGAGCACGTCCATGACTTCGTTCAACAGGTCGTTTTCCAGGAAGATGAACCGCATGTTCGGGTTCATGTACCTCAGGGCGAGTGCGCCACCGTCGTCCCAGCGGAAGAGCAGGGACAGCAGCCTGGGGGTGTAACACTTATGGCAGTGGTTCAGCCTCCTGACCTTGTCCCTCGATATTCTTTTCATCACGGTCTTGTTGTATTCACTCACGATTACCTCTTCGGCCCGCCGCCGAGCACCAGTGACTTCAGCAGTTTCCACGACGGCGTCATCGTGCACATCAAATGTAACGCGGTAAGGTAGCTAATGTGTATGTCGCCGGCGAATATTCTACAGTAGAGGTCCATCAACGTCTTCTCGATGGGCTTGTTCCTCTCAGTCGTCAGCATGAAAAACAGGCGGAAGAGAGTGGGTGACTTCAGCATAAGGAAGACGTGCTCCAACGACCAGGTCGGGAAGAACTCGCACGTCTTCAGGCGCCATGGGTACGTCCGGAAGGAGTAGTCATTTCTATCGAGGGCCCTCAATGCCTCCTGGGCGGCGGCCCTGCTCGAGTCGAAGCACACCCCGAGCCCTTCACCGGTAAGTGGCGTGACGCCCAGGTTGTCCCCGACAAACAGTATCCTCTCGGAGTAGGAAGGGACAGCGACGGAGAAAAACCGCTCCGGCCAGACCTGCATTATCGGTTCTTCTCCCGTGATGTCCTCGCCGAGGTTCTTCTGGATCATCTTGAAAAAGACGCTCTTGAGCAGCTTCATATTTCCTGCAGAGCCGCCTGTTATTCCGGCATTGAGCCCTTTCTCCTCGGGGAAGAACCACGCATAGCCCGGAACCCCGTCGAGAATCGGGGTGTAATCGACTATGAGCCTGGAAGGCATGTCGAGCTCCGGGAGCCTCGCCATATAGAGGAACTCCTTGCGACCGATCGAATCGAGCCCGAGCGTCCTCTTTGTGAGCCCGTTGACTCCGTCCGCAGCTATGAGAACTTTCCCGGTGAAAGTTCCCTCTTTCGTCTCAACGGACACGCCATCGGAAGTCCTGTGGATGCGGGTCGCGGGCGTCTCGGTGTACACGGTCACGCCCGCGTCTCTTACGCGGTCGAGAAGAAAGGAGTCGAGGACTTGACGGCGGATCACCTTACCAAAGCCTTTCTTTGTGGCTTTGGCCTCCATGTCCCTGAACCTTGGATTCAGACCGTCGATATCCCTGCCCGCAAGGGAGGCGATGTCGATGCCCAGTTGCTCCCGCGACCTTCTCATGACCCGCCCCGAAACCCCACCGGCGCAAACTTTGTCACGGCCCTGGCGCTTCGCCTCCAGGAGCACGATGCTTTCGGTCAGCTCCGGTCGCATAGCAACGAGCTGCATGGCCGAGAAAGAACCCGCAGGGCCACCGCCGAGGACTATGACGTCTTTCTTCTCTTCCACCATCTCCCCCACCTTAGTTCAGCCTAAAACTCACGTTGCATTCTAGCACGCCGGTACAGCTCTCATTCCCACTTTTTTCACCATTTAATGGCTAGATGGCAGGAGTCCCATCGCGGAATGCACGAGGAGCCGGTCAAATTACATGAACGCCCCGGTCCTCGAATATCTTGACGCAGGAAGCGACTTCTTCGGAGGTCATCCATGAAGTCATGCCGGGGACACCCTCGTACGGGCTGCGCCCGCCTATCTTCTCGCATTTCTCATGCCAGAGCGGGTTGTACGGGAGCAGCGCCACCCTGTCCAGGCCCAGCTCGCTCAGGAAGCCGGCGACGGCGGTGAGGTTCTCCCGCGTTGCGGTGATGCCGGGGACGAGCGGCATCCGGATGAGGAGATCCACGTCAGTACTCTCGCCCAGGCGCGAGAGCCTGGATATATTCTCGAGTATCGCCGTGTTGGACACCCCGCAGTGCCGCCTGTGCTCGTCAAAGTCCATCAGCTTGATGTCGAGATAGACCGTATCGACGTGCGGAAGGACGAGTTCGGCGAACCTTCCGAAATCGAACAGGCCGCATGTCTCTACCAGGACATGGACCCCCCTGGCTTTGAGCGCGGCGGCCAGCGTGCCGGCGAACTCAATATTGAGGAGTGGCTCTCCCCCGGAGAGCGTCACTCCGCCCCCGGATACGCGGAAAAACGGCTCGTCTTTCGCGATCTCGGAAATCAGGGACTCCACCGTCATCTCCACGCCGACCCTCTCGAGAGCCCCCGAAGGACAGGCCTCGACGCACTCCAGGCACAGGTCGCACCTGGCCCGGTCCACGAAGCAGGCGTTGTCGTTTGACAGGGCGCCGGCCGGGCAGATTTCCATGCAGGTGCAGCACCCGATGCACGTCTTCGCGTCAAACGATAGCTCGGTTCTGGCACTCTTGCTCTCGGGGTTATGGCACCAGTCGCAGGAAAGAGGGCAACCCTTGAAGAAGATGACGGTCCGGATGCCGGGTCCGTCATCAAGCGAGTTTCCCTTGACCTCGAGAATCAACGCTTTGCCTTCCGTCATGCCTCACCTTCATGCTTCGCACGGCCCGCGCCTGTCTCCACTCTAGTACTGCGGGGCTACCGAATCCATGATATCGAACTCCATGACCATGATTCGAACCCGCTTCCGCCGGCATTAGCCAGTCGTCCAGGAATTCATGTATCATGAGCGTCGGAATACCGTCTAAACCAAATGGAGCAAAAAGCCGACCCGTATTAGTACGTGAAAAAAAGTCGTGTTGGGGGCATCGATGATATCCGGGGCCTTACGCGGACCGATATACGCAACAAGACTATCAGGGCATACTTTGAAACACCGGTTCGGGGAGGGCCTTACAGGATGAACGTTTGTGAAAACTGCGGCGTTCCGCTCGCCATAAGCAAGGAATTCAACTGGGAATCCAACGGCATAATCTCCCTGAAGAGCTCGCCCAGGAATCGTGTTGTCTTCTATGAGTCCGAGAACATCGATCTGCTCTTCAAGGGAATCGAGGAGCTGATCGGATTGCCGATCGAGCACATTGTCATCGAAAGCCGGTACCGCGAGACCAGGAGATACCTGGAGAGGGCATTTCCAGCCCACGTCCGCGAAGCAATCGCGCGTGTCGCCACGATTGAAGACGATGACAGCCCGGCAATAACAGCCGAGGAAAAAGTCGCGTTGCTGGCGGCGATAAAGCCGATCATATTCAGCATTATCGAACTCAGCAGGGTCTATGGATATGGGGATGAAAAGCCCAGCGACCTATGGGAAACAGGCGGTGAATACCCCTGGCGCGAGCTGACGGTGCGAGATCCATATTCCCTCCTGTTCATCGCGGGCGACGGCCTGGGCTCCGATGAGGCGTGTGAATCCAGGAGCATGAAGGTCGAGTACAAGGATATCGGGGACAACACGTACGAGATAAAGATGTCACCGGGCGAGCATCCCGTCGCTCTGAAGGAGAGGCTGAGAGGAAAGCGCTACGATTTCAAACCCGGAGACATCCACTGGGACCGGTGCCCGGCATGCCGCATCCCCCTTGAAGTGGCACAACACCGCTGGAACGCGCAAAAAGGAACGATCATCGACGCTTCGACAGGCAGGAGAATGGCCTTCTTCGGGCCTATGACCGCGGACTCCATCTTTCAAGACCTCGAATCGGAGCTGGGTGAAGCTATACCGGAGACTGTAATCGAAGCCCAGAGGCTATACATAAAGAACGCATGGGGCGGCGAGCGATGGAACCGTGACCGCGAAAGCTTCCAGCACCTGATTGCCCTCCCAGGTCTCGGCAATATGGTCGGGTTCGAAGGAGACAGGACTCACCTGAGTTTGACCATCGAGAACCCCAGTCTGCACCTTCCACTTGTCGGCACAGTGCAAGCCCTGGTCGAGATGGCATATAGAATAGACACCTCCACCATAGAATGGGAACTGGCCGCCGACGGCGACCTGAGCGTCACGGTGATAGTGAGGTAACATACGCTGCCGCAGTCTACCGCCGGGCTCCCCGAGTCGCTTATGTGCTCCCCAAAGGCCTGCCTGGAGGCGTGCGGCAACGAAGCTGTATCTATAAGTCGGCATTGGATATGATTGATGCCAGGTGCTCTCAAGCGATCTGGAGGTCAGTCGATGGAATTTGAGGTCTTCCCCATAAAGTCATTCATGGCGAACGCTTATCTCATCAAGGGGGAAAGAATCGCCCTTGTCGATACGCTGACCCCCCTGGACTGGCGCGGGTTTCAGAAGAAGCTTTCCGTCCTGCGCGTGTCCCCGAGGGACATCGAGTTCATCCTCATCACTCACAACCACGGAGACCACTGCGGCAACCTCGCAAGGCTGAAAGAGCTTTCCGGCGCCACCATCATCGCGGGGGAAGCCGATATCGCTGTCATCCAGGGTACCGAGCCGCCACGCAGGCCGAGCAACTTGAGCGTTCCGGGCAAGATAATGGGCAGGATACCAGGGTCGATTCTCGAATGGTATCAGCGATTCGATCCGGTCGATGTGGATCGCTCGGTATCGGGCGGAGAGACGATCGAGGAGTTGGGCCTGGAGGTTCTGGCACTTCAGGGGCACACAACCGGCGGCATGGGCTACTACGACGCCGAGGGCAGGCGTGCCTTCATTGGAGACCTCGTGTCTAACTATCGAGGCTCCGCCGGGATGCCGGTGCTATCCGCGAGTGAGAGCGTCGAGAAGATATACGCCGCGCAGGATAAGCTGGCGGGCCTCGACCTGGATATCGCATACCCCGGGCACGGGGCGGCTATCCGGCCACGCGCCTCGGAGACGATCGGCAGGATGCTGCTCGAAAAAAGAGCGAAGACCTGAACGTGACCTGATCGAGATGGGGTGGTGGAAGTGCCAAAGGAGAACAAGGTCCTGGTTGTGGGGAACAAGGCCCCGGATTTTGCCCTGCCCGACGCTTCAACGGGCGAGATGGTCAGCCTGGGCGACTTGCTGGGACAACCGCTGATGATCATCTTCGGCCGGGGCACATGGTGACCGCACTGCCGACAGTATATGGGTCATATACAAGGTATCTATGATGAGTTCGAGAAGCGCGGCGCGCGGGCGGTCGTCATCCTGGCCGAAAGCCTGCCCCGCATGCAGGAGTTCCTGAAAGACCACCAGTATCCCTTCCCTCTGCTGTCCGACGTCAGACGCGTGGTGACCAAGGAATACGGGGTATACGTCAGGGTCAACTTCGAGTCCGTCAACATAGCCCGCCCTGCTGACTTCATCCTCGATGCTGACGGGACGATCAAGTACAACTACATAGGCAGGATCCAGACGGACTTTCCCCCGGACGAGGATCTCCTGGCGGTCTTCGACAGCCTGAAGAGCTGAACACCCGATGCTGAGTTCTCGACCGAGCCATGTGGCAGAGCGTTGGACCGTCGTGCGGAAGCATAGCCTGCGTCATCTCAGATCACGCTGATCGCCGCCTGTAGGACCGCCCGGACGATTCAAGCTCTGGTAACTTCCTAGGCACTAGATGTGATCGGAGCCTATGACGACAACGACATCAGACTCATAGCTCGTGGTGACCCCCTCGTTCTGAACGATTGTCGAGGCGCCTCCAACGTCCGAAGCGACTTTCTGGGCAGCCTGTTCGTAGCCGGGCGAGTAGTAGACGGTTGTTCGGCCGTAACGGGACATGGAGTTGCCCGTCGTTATCCTCTCATAGCCCTTGCCGGCAAGCTTCTTTGACACGCTGGTGGCCACGCCCCTGGTACGCGTGCCATTGAGGACTTTCAACCGGACCTCGGCGGGGTCTGTCGTGGACTGCTCGGATGACGTTGTCTGCACGGCCGCCTGGGCGCCGCTCCTGAAACGAGAGAGAATCTGTTCGAACTGCTGGGTATCCAGGATGTAGTACCATACGCGATTGATAGTTTTCGGCTGACCGGGGGCAATCACCGTCTCGAGCTTTCCATCTTTCTTTAGCGACTGGAGCTTGCGACCGAGGTTGAACATCCGCCAGAAAGTCAGGTCGGTCGTCACGTTCTTCGAGACGGCATCGGCTACCTTCAGCACGGTGAACGGGTTGCGCTGGTGTGCAACCGTAGAGAGCATCGCCTCGATGAAAGCCCTCTGGTTCTTCGTCCTGTCCACATCGCCGTTAGGCACGGCGGTGACGTCGTGTCGCGCCCTCACCAGGGCAAGCGCCTGGTCCCCGTTCAGCACCACGTCGCCCGCCGGCACGTCTCCGGCGTAGATGTCGTGGATCGCGTGCGGGATGTTCATCCGCACCCCGCCGAGAGCGTTCACTATCTCCTTGAAGCCGTTGAAGTTGATCTCGACGTAATGATTCACGTCCAGGCCGGTGACATTCTCAACCGTCTTTATCGCGAGTTTCGGCCCGCCGTAGGCATGTGCCGCGTTTATCTTGTCGTAGCCCTTGTGACCCGGGATCTGGACACGAGAGTCGCGTGGTATCGAGATGAAGCCCGCGGATTTGCCGTCCGGCGCGACGGTCACAAGCATCATCACGTCGGAGCGGCCGGGCCCCTCCTCTCCAGGGACGCTGCCGTGGTCCGTGCCCATGATGAGAGTGGTCTCCGGGCCACCGCCGACCGGCTTCAAAACCGAGTCGACGGAAGCCACGCGCATCCGTGACTCCTTAGACTTGAGCGCCAGAAAGAACCAGAGACCCAGACAGACGGCTATGACAACAAGTACAAGAACAGAAGCGCCCACTATCCAGGGCCAGCGTCTGCGGTGCCCGGACTTTCCAACCCGAGGCCCGGACTTTCGCGGTCTTGAGATGCGCATCCTGGGCAGCATTTTTCGCCGGCTCTTGTAGAAAGTCGGCTCTGAGTACTCCAGCGCCGGTGGGAATCTGCCTTCATCGTCCATTGTGTTCATGCCCCGCTTGCGGGCTCCTTCCTTTGATAGAGCGTGCGTAGATTACCTACGACAAAACCGGTTGTGAAGCCTTCTGTCGGCGACAAAACCGCCGATCTGGCGTTTCGCATGAAAAACGAACGTAGACCTCGATCCTGGAGGACCGGTTTTAACCTTTTCTTAATATTTCACGTCTAACATCAAGTTGGACGAATCGACCCGAAGGCCGGTTCATAAGCGTGCGCTACAAAACGCTGGAGGACGCCGGTCAAGGGAATCGGCGCTGTAGTACTGAATTAGATATATGGCTGTTGTCCTTCTGTTTGGTTGATTAGAATAAGGAATACATGGGAAAGCACTCTAGCCGGAAAACCTCATACCTGGAGGCTCGCAGGCGCCGCGGTGACCTTCGCAAGAGAGCAAGGGGTGCTCAGGCACGCAAGCGCGGGCCGGTGAACTGGACGTGGTACGTCGCCTTCTTCACGGTCGGCATCCTGGCTGGCGGAACGATAGGCTATTACGCGAAGCCGATCGGGAAGTTGAGCGCGGAGGTCTACCTCGCTTTCAAGCAGGGACAGTGGCAGCCAAAGGGTGCCCAGAAGAAGAAGGTCGCCAAGTCTCTCACGGCACTTTCCACGGATCCCACCAAGAGCATCAATACCCTTGTGATCGGATACGACAAGGGCAGCAACAAGGGCGAGTCCGGCTACTGCCGCAGCGATGTGATGATGCTCGTGTGCCTGCAGGAAAAAGAGAAGAAGGCAGTCGTTCTGTCGATACCGCGCGACACGAAGGTTGAGCTTCCCGGACACGGGACGCAGAAGATAAACGCCGCGCACTCGTTCGGCGGCCCGGCGGGCGCCATCGATGCGGTCAAGGCTCTTACCGGGCTCGACGTCAACCACTACATCGAGATGAACTTCAACGGTTTCGAGAAGATCGTTAACGCCATCGGGGGCGTGCCGATCCACTTGAACACCGCCATCAACGATCCACACGCGGGCTATCTGCCCGCCGGTGACCTTCTGCTGGACGGCTGGCAGGCGCTCGTCCTGGTTCGCAGCAGAAACCTGCCGAACGGCGACATCGACAGGATACAGAGCCAGCACGCGTTCCTCAAGGCGCTCATGAACAAGGTCGAGACGATGAAGAGCGTGTGGAAGGCGAAGCAACTGGTGGATATCGTATCCGCCAATTGCGAGATGGACTACAGCGCGGGGCAGCTCACCAACCTTGCCGAGGAGCTGAGAGGCTTCAAGATCTCGAACGTCCAGTTCGTGACGTTGGCTGGCACCAGCCCCTACATCGGCGGGGTGAGCTATTTCGTGGCGGACATGCCGTTGCTCGCAGATACGGTGACCCAGATAAAGCAAGACAACTGGATCTCGCCTGATCTTAAGGCGAAGCTGGAATCACCGACGCAGAGGGTCGAGGAGCTCAACGCCCCGAATGCCGACGTCATCACCGTGCTGGCCGGCAGCAAGGGCGTTGCCTCCGCGGTGCCGACCGTGGCCCAGGAGCTAACGTTCATGGGACACGAAAAGGTCTACCAGGGGCAGTCCAAGGAGATCTACGGGAATACCGTCATCATCTACCGTAAGGAGGCCAGGGACAACCTCAAGAGCATCACAAAGGCGATCCCCGAGTTTGCGAACGCCCAGGTCGTTCAAGACCAGCAGATACCCGGGAAGTACAACTCTCCTATTGTGGTCATCCTCGGGTCGAATTTCACCACACCCAACATGCTGGCGATCTACGGGAGGGTGATGACGCCCGCAGTGGACATCAGTAACTTCGGCAAACCAGCGAAGCCTTTCAACTGATACTCTATTGATGCCTGTTTACGGAAGCGGCTCGTTAAGAACGCACGCGCTGCATTCCTGAACGTTGCGTGATAGTGGGATGCTGTTCTGTATGGCTCAGGCTGAGAGTTGGGTTCCATATCCTCTCTGCTTAAGCCGCCATTCTATGGTCACAGAAGGCTTTATATATGAGGCATCCGGGAAATAATCGAACGTTAGGATATCGTGATCTTTGTTTGGCGATCCCCGGTGGATTTCAATATGTGAGTATTACTCCCCCCAGGGACAGCCCTGCACCAGTGCCCATAAGCAATGCTTTGTCCCCTCGAGCGAGGCGACCCTGTTTGATTGCCTCGTAGAGAGCATTTGGAAGTGAGGCCGCGATGCAGTTGCCCGTCGTTTCGATTGTTTTTATTATCCGGTCTTGCTCCATTCCAAAAATGCTGTGGGCTTCAAGCGCCACTTTGCTGGCCTGGTGGGGTATGACCAAATCGATGTCACCAAGCCCCTGTGACAAACCGGGCTGCAGGTTTTCCAGGAATTGACCAGCGTACTTCAACGTCCATTTCAGAACCGACGGCCCGTCCATCTGGAAGTAAAAATCTTCCTTCCTGGTTTCGGGGGATATGGGATTCAGGCGTGTTCCGCCGCCAGGAACCTGCGTAAACACCGCACCATCTCCGTAAGTCTCGAAGTGGGCCGCATGGACACAACTGGATTCACCTTCAGGCGTTCGGGTTAAAACGGCCGCCGCGGCCAGGTCACCGAAAAGGGTGCTGCTTTCCGGGTGCTTGAAGTTGAGGTTCTTCGAAGAGATATCAGCGGAGACCAGCAATATGTTCTTATGACGTCCTGTCGCAAGCAGGTTGGAGCAAACATCCAGGCCCGATAGAAAGCTCAGGCACGTAGTGTGTATTGACATGCATGAGATTCCCGAAACTCCCAGACCAAGCTCTCGTTGAATGAGGCAAGCAGTATCAGGTATTAGCTGCTCGGGGGTGCCGGAAGCATTCATCAGCAGGTCGATGTCGGTGAATTCCATACCTGCATCGGCCACCGCCTCTATTGCCGCCTGTGCCGCCATGAAGCAGGTTGTCTCATCTTCAACCCAGCGACGCTCACGGACTCCCTGCTTTCTTTCGATCCAACCTTCTTCCAGATTGCAGAGTTTTTCGACTTCGGCGCTCTGCACTACCCGCTTTGGCAAGTAGTGTCCGACACCCACGATCTTCAACGGTTGAGGATAGGTCATGGCTTCCTCCATTACTTTGTTTACTCCGCATCTACCACTATTTTATTCCCCACCAATTATTCAGGCTCTGTAGATAACGAACCTTCATTACTCCATCACCGTGGCTTGGATTTCGGTAATTGCCGATGCGGGAGCGTGAGCACGACTCAAATAATATTTTCGACAATCAAGAGCTTGTATGCACGTCTATCTAGGTTTCAACTCTTCCGGGCGGAGGCGG
>PMDX01000080.1 GCA_003154635.1 Actinomycetota bacterium
GCGTGTCGATTCGGGCGTGCCGGGCCTGGTCGCGGAGCGCTCGATGTATCATGGAGGCCGCAGGTGCGGCACCGATACGATCGGGGCGCGCGAGCCATCGAACACGTGGTTCCTCTCCGAGGGTTGCACCGATTACGGGTTTGAGACGTGGTTGCTGCTAGATAACCCCGGAGCGGAGAAGACTACGGCGACCGTCACGTTCATGAAGGAGGACGGGACGACGGTGCCCGTCAGCGTTGACTTGAAGCCGCATTCACGCACGAGTATCGACGCCTCCCGCTACGTGCCCGCGACCAGTTTCTCGACGAAAGTCACCGCCTTGACTCCCGTCATGTGCGAGCGCGCGATGTACTGGAACAATAGAAGTGGCGGCACGGAATCGATAGGCGCCAGGTAGAACCCGTGGAGCGCGGCGTACCTCTGACGGGACGATTTCGTTAACATATAATTGAGTGATAACAGGGGGAGAAGCAGGTGGAATGTAACCAGCATCCGGGACAGACCGCCGACCTCACGTGCCTTCAGTGCGGAACGCGTTTCTGTCGCACGTGTCTGGCGGAGACAAACGATCCGCATTATTGCCCGGAATGCCACCGGGAGCGTGTCGCGCGTTTCGCGTCCCAGATGAGCGTGAAGCCGGCCAGGGGCAAGGCGAAGAAGCCCGCGAAGGAGCCACGTGGCAAGCGGGGTGCAACAGCGCCCGTTCCGCCGATAGAGCCACGGCTCCAGGCTCCAATACCGCAAGCGCCGATCGCCGGTTATCCGGACATGCCGGCTCCTCCATCGCCTGCTGGCGCGCCCGGCACGAGGCCGTCAGTGGAACAGTTCGCTGCCGGGTCTCCGTCTCCGGCTCCCACGCCACAGGGTATTCCACAGGTTGCACCGACACAGCCCACGCCGACGCAACCGCCCCCGGCGAGAATGGCCCCGCCGCCACAAGCGGCCCCCGCGCCGCCCGCGCCGGAAGAGAGCCCGTTCGCCGCCGGGTTGACGGGCACGATGGCGGCGTTCGATGCGCCTCCACCGGCACCTGTAATCCAACCGGCTGCGCCCGCCGCGCCATCGACCGTGGACGCGGCTCAACCACAGATAGCGCAAACACGTGCAAGGATCGAGCCGCCCGGGCCTGCTCCCGCTGCTCCAGTGCCTCCCGCCGCGGTTCCGGTTCAGGCTGCCGGGATTACCGGACCCGCAGCCGCAACGGCGCAACAAATAGGGGCGCCCGTTGGCAGGTCCAGAAAAGAGGCCAGGAAACTCCGTAAGCCGGCGAAGAGCGGCGCGAAGTTCAAGGCCGCTACGGCCCTTCCGGGCGGGGGTCCGCTCGATTCCGATGAGCGGGATTCCTTCTGGGGTGAGATCGATGGGTCGCGCAAATCGAAGAGAAGAGCGAGAGGAGTGGCACCGGCACCACTCATCGCCGCGTCCGCGGACGAAAACGTTACACGGACCGTCGAGCCGGTTGCGCAAACGGTCGCCCAACCGGAGGCCGAGCGCGTCCTGCCCCCGGACGATTCTCCCATCCGGGACGAGTACGCTCCGAGGCTGGGCCGGCTGAGAAAAGCAAAGAAAGAAAAGAGGGCCGCACGCAAGCCCGTCGCCATGCAGTATCCCGAGGAGTATGATGGCGCGGTCACGGTCCAACCGTCGTATTTCAAGGCCGTACTCTTTGCCCTGCTGACAGGCATAATCCTTGCATGCGCGTACGCCGGCTTCGAGTGGTGGCGCCATTCCGGACGATGGATATTAGGCTGGGTGATAGGATTCGCGGTCGGGATCGTGGTCGTCTTTGCCTCCGGCCGTCATTTCAACTGGAAGCTCGGCGTTATCTCGGCCATCATCGCGTGTGGGTGTCTGTGCCTTGGACAGCTCGCCTTCTCGATACTGGACGTGCGTTTCAACGGCATTCTGCCGCTCAAGCTCCCGTTCATGACGCTGCTTAACCAGGCTGCCCACGAGCTCCTCGGGTCGTTCGGTACCGCGTGGCTGGCCCTGTTTATCATCACGGGTGTGGTTGCGTTCCTGATATCGTTCAGGCCGTGGCCCGTCAGGTTCCAGATATCCGCGGACAGCGGTGCCGGGAGAGCAGGTCCCGGCCGAGTGAAGCCCCGTCAGGCGTAGGGCAGCCCGGAGACGAACCACTTCCAGTCGAATGATCGCGCAAAGTGATATCCTTTTAATCCTTCCGTGCGTTGTCGTCGAGGCAACGGAAACTTGAGGAGCCGGATTGGTTAAGAGGATATCGATGATCGCACTGGTTGCAGCTGGCTTCTCGTCCTGTCAAGGAGGGCAAGGTGCGTAAAAGGAAGGCGCGATGAGCACGGCCTCACAGTTCTTCCATGCGCTGTGGCTCTCGCTGGCGGTTTCGGGATCGGCGGCTCTGATCAGCGCCGTCATAGGCATCCCGCTGGGTGCCTTGCTTTCGGAGTTCGAATTCCCTGGACGGAAGACCATTCTCACTATCGTTCACGCGTTCATGGGCCTACCCCCGGTCGTAGTCGGCCTGTACACGTTTCTCGTGATCATGAGGACAGGGCCCCTTGGCAGTATCGGGCTCGAATACACAGTCACAGTAATGGTGATCGTGCAGGTCATCCTGGCGACACCGATAGTCGCCGGTTTCACGCACGCGTCTCTCTCGGAGGTCGACTCGAGGTTGGCCATGCAGGCGATGAGCCTTGGCGCCACGCGGATCCAGGCGACTATCGTCAAGATACGCCAGGCGCGCGAGGGGATGGTCGCGTCGGTGATAGCCGGCTTCGGGCGCGTCATCGCCGAGGTCGGCGCGGTGTCGATCGTCGGTGGGGCTATTACCGGCAAAACGGATACCATCACGACTCTGATCGTCAAGCAGACGCGCCTGGGCGTATACACATCAGCCGCATTGCTGGGGTTGGTTCTCATCGCTATCTCAATCCTGGTCAATGTATTTCTGACGCGGTTGCAGGCCGGGAAAGGCGCGAGTGAGATCGGGAAGAGGGTGACCGGGTATAGTGACTGACGCGAGCGAACCGGTCCTGGAGGCTGGGGGATTGAGAAAGGACTATGGCGGCAGGACGGTGCTGGATATCGAGCGCCTGGAGGTACGGTCCGGCGAGACCCTTGCGGTACTCGGCCCGAGCGGTTGCGGCAAGAGCGTGCTTCTGCGCCTGCTGAACCTCCTGGAATCGCCGACAGCGGGCACGATCCTCTTTCATGGAGAGCCCGTACGGGGTGGCCCGGGGAACCGGAGCCTGGATGTCTCGCGCCGCATGGCGATGGTCTTCCAGGACCCTCTTCTCTTCCGCGGTTCGGTGGAAGACAACGTGGGCTACGGGCTGAAGGTGCGCAAGGTCCCGGTCGCCGAACGCGTACAACGAGCCAGGGATATGCTCGATGCCGTTGGGCTGGGCGATCTCCTCAGCCAGAACGTATCGACGCTTTCGGGTGGTGAAGCGCAGAGGATAGCCGTCGCCAGGGCGCTCGTGATCAAGCCCGAGGTGTTGATGCTCGACGAGCCGTTCGCGAACCTCGACCCGCCCACGCGCCACTTGCTGCAGGAGGATACAAGAAGCATACTGCGCGAACAGGGCATCTCGGCGATCTTCGTCACCCACGACCAGGAGGAAGCCGCACGGATGGGCGACCGCATCCTGGTAATGGACAACGGAAAGATCGCCCAGGAGGGCCTGGCCAGGGAGATGTTCCATGAGCCTGAGACGGAGTTCGTCGCGCGATTCATGGGTGTCGAGAATATCCTCCGTGGTGAGATCCGGGAATCCAGCGAGGGAATCGCCCGCGTCGCGGTGGACGGCGGGTCGATAGAGGTCACGACGGACCGTGAGGCCGGCAGAAGTGTGACGCTCGGCATCCGGCCGGAGGACGTGACGCTGGTGCCGGTCGCGGACATCGAGTCGCGCGCCAGCTCGAGGAATTCTTTCATCGGTACGGTGACAGCCATCGAGATGCGAGGGCCGATCGCCAGGGTAACGCTCGCTTGTCCTTTCGAGCTGGTGGCAATCATCACGTGGCGTTCGGCAGTGGAGCTTGATATTGAGACCGGAGCTCGTTTCGGTGCCCGGTTCAAGGCTGTGGCCGTGGTGGTTATCGACGACGATACTAGACTGGTGCGCGATATCAATGAGGCCGAGGGACCGAAATAATACAATTAACATGAGGTCATAAAATGTACCTGGGAGCCGGAATTGGCCGATGATTTCTTGAGACTCATACACCTGCCGCAAGCCGTGGAGCTGCTGCTCGGGTCACTGCCCGATGTCGACGACGAAGTCGAGACAGTATCTTCCGAAGAAGCGCACGGGCGGGTGCTTGCTCGTGACCTTGTCGCTCCCGAGGACCTTCCGGGGTTCGAACGCTCGACCATGGATGGCTACGCGGTCCGGGCCGCCGACACGTTCGGGGCCGGCGAGGGCCTGCCGGCCTACCTGGAGGTTGTCGGCGAGGTCCTGATGGGCAGACCCGCCGATATGCGGGTCGTTCGCGGCCAGGCGGTCCGGATCTCGACGGGTGGCGTGATGCCGGCGGGGGCGGACGCTGTCGTGATGGTCGAGAACACCGAGCTCTCCGGAAACACCGTCGAGCTGGTCAAAGGTGTGGCTCCCGGCGATAACGTGCTCCGCCCCGATGAGGATGTGGCGCGCGGCTCGCTTCTCTTTGAGAAGGGGCTCGTGCTCGGGCCCCCGCAGATCGGCGCGCTTGCGGGGTTGGGGATTGACCGGGTCGACGTATTTCGCATCCCCGTAGTGGGCGTGATATCCACCGGCGACGAGATAGTGCCCCCCGGCCAGGTACCGGGGCCGGGCCAGGTCCGGGACGTAAACTCGGCCGCCCTGGTCGCAGCCGTCAGGCAGGCGGGGTGCGAGGCCCGCGCTTACGGCATCACAGGGGACGACTTCGACCGATTGCTCACGACTTCGGCGCAGGCTTTGAGCGACTGCGACGCGGTGATAATAAGCGGGGGGAGCTCAGCCGGAGTGCGCGACATGACCGCCGGCGTGCTCGCGGCCATGGGGAGACCGGGGGTCCTGGCTCACGGTATATATCTCAAGCCCGGTAAGCCAACGCTCATAGCTGTTTGCGACGGCAAGCCGGCGCTCGGGTTTCCGGGCAATCCCGCTTCGGCGCTGGCGGTCTTCAGGGAGCTCATGGTTCCGCTTCTGCGGAAGCTCAAGGGAGAGGCGCCGGGACCCGGAACAGGCGTGCCGCGCAAGGTCGAAGCCCTGATGGATCGTTCGGTATCATCGGCGGCCGGAAGGTTGGAGCTCGTGCCTGTATCCCTGCACCTCGAGGGTGACGGGCTCATCGCCTCCCCCATTCTCGGCAAATCAAACCTGATCGGAACTCTTGCCAGGGCACGTGGCCAGGTAAGGGTTCCCATTGGCGTAGAAGGCCTCGAACAAGGCCAGAGCGTGGATGTTGAACTTCTGGAATAGGCGGCAGAGAAAATCCGGACCCGGACCTGAACCCAAACACTTGAGGGCGGTCTCTTAGGACGCCCGGAACCGGGCTTTGAGAGACCCGGCTCAAGAAGATAAGAACCCTCCCCTCGAGGTGGGGGGAGAAGAGAAACAGAGAGCAGTGGATGGAACGTAACATATATCTTGATAATGTGCCGCTGGGTGAGGCGTTGGAGCGATGGCTGGAGCTGTGTCGTAAAGAAGGCGTTCAGTTTCCTTTGCCGACTGCGATAGTGGCTACTGGAAACGCGCTGGGCATGGTGACGGCTAAGCCACTGTTCGCGCGCGTTTCGTCCCCGCCGTTCCACTCCTCCGCGATGGACGGCGTGGCGGTCCGTGCCGAAGCCACTTACGGCGCATCGGAGATACCCCCGGTGACACTTCGCCTCGGTACCGACACAGAGCTCATCGACACGGGAGAGCCGCTGCCCGAAGGGTTTGACGCGGTCATAATGGTCGAGGAACTGAACGAGGTCTCGGAGGGCACTTACGAGATAATCAAGCCCGCCGCCCCGTGGCAGCATGTCAGGCCTCTCGGCGAAGATATAGTACAGACCG
>PMDX01000116.1 GCA_003154635.1 Actinomycetota bacterium
GGTTGCGGTCGAGGTTTCCGCGGAAGCGCTCGTCCTCGGCGAGCTCGGGCATCTCCATCGCCTTGCAGAGGTTCCGGAAGGTGTTGTCTCCAGCGCAGCATATCAACGCGTCCTCATCTCTTGTCCGGAAAGCATCGAACGGCGTTACGGGAGGATACCTGTTGCCGAAACGGCCGGGGATCTCCCCGGTGGCGGTGTACTCGACGAACTTGACCTCGAGCAGGTTCAGCGCGACATCGAACATGGCTATGTCGAGATAATCTCCCTCGCCCGTGCGCTCGCGCCTGAAGAGGGAAGCGCAGATGGCGGTCGCCGCAACCATGCCAGTGCTGACGTCAACCACGATGCTGCCGGTGCGAACCGGCGGCCCATCGTGAAACCCGGTCGTGCTCATCAGCCCGCTCAGCGCCTGGATAACTGTGTCGTAACCCGGCAGTGGGGCGAGAGGCCCGGTTTGCCCGAAGCCCGATATCGAGCACATGATGAGCTTAGGGTTGATCTCCTTGAGGTCGCCGTACGCGATTCCCAGCTTCGCCATGGCGCCGGGAGTGAAGTTCTCGACGACGATGTCCGCGGCCCTGACGAGCTCCTTGAACAGCCCCACGCCCTCTGGGCTCTTGAGGTTTAGAGTGACCCCTTTCTTGCTGTGGTTGAACTGAACGAACGCTCCCGAGGTCTCTCCCACGACCGGTGGGAAATAACGGACGTCTTCGCCGCGATCGGGCTTCTCGATCTTGATGACCTCGGCCCCCATGTCGGCAAGGCACAAGGTGCAGAACGGTCCGGATATCGACTGCGTGAGATCGACCACCCTTATGCCTTCAAGCATTGATGTCATACTTATCTCCTATCCGTCGTTGACTCAAGCCCTGGCTCTTTTCGCGAGCTTCCCATCGTCGCGAATCAGCAGTCGCAACGAGGTCAAACGATTAAGCAACTAAAGATAATCAGAAACAAGCAAATCAGCCGCGATTTCCAAAATAACATACTCAAGCGTCATTTTTCAGACCATTTTGACTGCCGGTTGGAAAAGCACAGAAGACTCTGACCGCAACAAAAACTACACTGGCAGACAACGCATGATATTTCTTTTTCCATCCCAATTGTCAACCCGGGGTCTTCCCTCCTCCCAATTGAGTCGGGTCTCTCAGGCCCGGCTTAGAAAGTCAATGATATGGTCTATAATGTCGATAAAAGAACAAGATGTCAGTTAAGGTTGTTTAGTCAGCACTCCGTAGCTCGATTCACTGGAGGGGACATGATCGAGGTGGAACGATGCAGCGAATGTGACGTTCCGAGGCAGGTCGCCGACGAGCACCAGTGGTTGGACAGCGGCGTGATCATCTTGAAGAACGATCCGCATTTGAGGATGGCGTTCGCCGAGAGCGAGAACCTCGACTACCTTTTCGACGTCGTCGAAGAACTCATCGGGATCCCTATTGAGCATCTCCTGATAGACATCGAGCGCAAAGGCACGCGCGATTACTTCAACCCCCTGATACCTCGCGAGGTCAAGGACATGTTGAAGTCGCACGCGATCGGCCTCGACCCGATCATCGATGCCCTGATAATGACCAACAGGATAAACGGACTCGGCAACTACGATCTCGTCAGCTATCGCTACGAGCTCGACAACGACGACTACATCACGGTCGTCAGCTACAACGCCTATTCCGTGCCGCTCGCACTCGGGGACATGGCGGGTGGGTGCGAGGCCGTCGTCGAGCGCGAGTACAGCAAGCTCTCCCACAAGGAAGTGACGGCCGGAGTCTACGAGATGACCGCCGCCGTGTCAGGTGTACCGGTGGAGCTTCGGGACCGGCTGGAGCGTAAGGAGTACCACCTCAGAAAGGGCGATGTCGCCCTCGAGAGGTGCGCGACATGCGGGTGCCCCTCCGCATTGCATGAGTTCAAGTGGGACCTCGACAGAGGGACGATAACAAGCGCGTTGAACGGACGGCGTATGTCGATCGTCCACCCGTCAGTTATCGACCCGGTGTTCGAGGAGCTCGAAGCGGAACTCGGCGAAGAGATTCCGCACGTGGTGATCGAGGCGCAACGCCAGATTACGAGGAGCGGGTTCTTTACAATCGACGAGATAGCCGACAGCACGCGCTTCGCGGACCACCTCGCCCTGCGCGGTATGGGCAACCTGACGGAGTTCGAGATGAACGCGCGTAGGCTTCGCCTCGAACTCGAAAACGTCTGCATGCACCTGATGGTGGCGGGTATGGTCCAGGGTCTCTTCGAGATGTCTTACGGCGTAGAGTCGGATATCGAGTGGGAGCTCACCGAAGAGGGCGACCTTCGGGTAGAGGTGACCCCTGAGGCCTGAGGCCCTGGAGCCACCTCTATCTCGTCCATCGATTCAGATGACCGCGCGGTCTCGTATCCCTGTCCGCGGTTGCCTTCGTTCACGGGTCAGTCGATGCGAATTCCGGAACCGGGTCGGCCGGGGTGCTCCTGTTCGGAAACCGGATACCGGTGACATCGAGCGCGATGCACAGCATTACCTTCGCCATAAAGGCGAGAGAACGGAAGCCTTTTATG
The DNA here is from genome assembly GCA_003154635.1 of Actinomycetota bacterium. Lineage (GTDB taxonomy): Bacteria > Actinomycetota > Geothermincolia > Fen-727 > Anoxymicrobiaceae > FEN-727. Next base: position 2,551 of record PMDX01000116.1, read on the forward strand.
GATGATGCGCCGTGCGTGCGTTCCCTCATCACGACGGGGACCTCTACCCACCTTATTCCGTTCATGTGCATGAGCACCAGGGACTCGGTCTCCGCGTAGCCGTTCGGGTAATGGTGGACGAGGAACTCGAGGGCACGCACGTTCATCGCCCTGAACCCGGATGTTGTATCCCAGGTCAACTGGCCCGTGTTCCGCGTTACGACATTGGAAAGAAGGGTCGTCCCCATTCGCCTGAGGAATGGCGGCTTGTAGCCATCGGTGCCCAGAAAGCGCGAGCCGATGGCGACGTCGGCAGTGCCCGCTTGCAGAGGTTCGAGAAGAGGAAGGATGTAGGAGGGGTCGTGCTGCCGGTCACCGTCGACCTGGACGGCGTATGAATAGCCACGCCCCAGCGCGTAGGCCATCCCCGTGCGTACGGCCGCTCCCACCCCCGCATTTCCCCTGTGGGACATGACGGTTGCGCCAGCCCGCGAGGCCGCGTCGGCGGTACAATCCACGGAGCCGTCGTCGACCACCAGCACGTCGATGAACGGCGCCACGCGCCGGAGTTCGGCCACGACTTCACCGACATTCTCTACCTCGTTGTAGCACGGTACGATAGCCAGCACGCTGCCTTCGGCAGGAGGTTCGGCATCGATGGTGTCCAGGTAGGCGTCCGTTCCGTCGGTCGGGACTTCGGGACTCGGTGGGCTGCCGATGTCCCAGGCGCCTTCGTCCGGGTCGGCTTTCTTTCCACCGGGCCTGAACCAGTCGATGAGGACCGTGGACAGCGCAAGGAAGAGAAGAAGATACACGACGTACCAGGGGATCACCGTCCCGTGAGACGTGACCCTGGCCGTCGCCGACGAGTTGAGATAGACGCTGTTGCCGCCCGCGGTGCCGACCAGCTTATAGTTGGAAGTATCGATGCTCTGGCTCTGCATCCCCGATCCGCCCATCGACATGCCGCCGCCGCCCTGCCCGGTCGACACGATGACCAGCGTGGCGTTGCTTGCGGAGCTGCCGCTCGACCCGTCCGACTTCACTTCGTGGAACATCCCGCTGGTAGAGGCGCGGCCTGTGAGGCCGGTGATGCAGTTGCCCAGTCCGCCATCGGTGACGTACACGATCTGGTCTTTGGTCGTATTTGCCTTGACGATCTTCGCGAGCTTGACCAGGTCGGAGGATATTACGGATTCACCAGAGAGGGATTGCGAGCCCCTGGCACCACTGCCTTTGAGAAGGCTGAGCAGTGTCGTGTCAGCCCTGGACAGGCCGCTGCTGGAGCCACCGGGACCGCCGCCGTTCATCCCCTGGGCGCCCGGAGGTCCGCCGGTGCCGTTCTGCTGGCCGGGGGGCTGCATGGTTCCGCCCGATGGCGGTTGCGGCATGCCGTTGCCGTTCGTTCCGCCGTTCTGAGCCTGTGCCGTTGTGGTGCTGGAGGCGCTAGTACCGGATTTGTTTGTTGAGATCTGCATCGTCTGGTTCTGTGTGCTGGTCCCGTACTGCTTGGAGGACTGCTGCTGCGTCTGTTGCTGCCCGGGACCGGGGCCCGTGAAAGCGGGGCCGCCACCCTGCATGCCTCCACCGCCACTCGAATAGACCGGGTCGACCAGCAGGAAGAGGGCAACAGGAACGGCCATCGCCACAGTGACGAGAGCCACGCGCACAGCCCGGCTGTGAACGATGTCCGTCATGCGCTCCGCGAGGAACCCGTGGAGGCCCGACAGGGCCACTGCGCCAAGCATCGCCAGCGGCACGAACACGTGGGCGTTCCAGAAACGGTCGGGATAGAAGAACACTATGGGAATGAACCCGAGCAGGAAGCACGGCAGCAGGTAGTACTTGCCTTTCTTGAAGTAGCAGTACACGAAACCCGCCAGCGCTACGGCCCATATCAGTATGTGCACGGTGACGCCCGCCCCGCTGCTGCTATCGAATCCGAGCGACTTGTAATGCATAAGGATGTGTATGCCCCATGGCAGCCACAGCAGGTACGCCCCCGCCAGCACTTCGATGATCTCCTTGAACATCTGGCGCCTGTGGACGGTGTAGAGGAGAAGGCCGAGGGCGACGAGATGCCCCAGCGTGAGGTGGCTGTACAACGCCAGGGCGAGAAGCACAGCGGCCGCGACTTTCTTGTTCCTGTCGACGGCCACGAAGATAAGTGGCGTGAGTATCAAGACGAGAGAAGCAGCGCTCTCGACGGCGGAGTGCCAGAACAGAAGATAGATCGATGACAGCAGTATGGTGCAGTAGAAAGCGGCTCTCGTCGAGAAGATCTTTCTCACCCCGTACCAGCTGCTGAGCATGAGGAGCGGGAAAGCCGCGAAGCTGACGAGCCTGGCGACGGTAACGATCGAGAGCCCGAACTTCGTCAGGGTGAACATCAGGACGTGGAGCAACGGCGGGTATAGCTGGGCTCTTCCAGCCGGCGCGAATTCCCAGAATGAATGAAGGGCGATGCCGCCCGCGCTGGAATAACCCGAGGTAACGCCCACGTGGTAGTACATGTCCATATGGACGGGGAACTTGTGCCAGTAAGTGATCGCCATGGCCAGTATGAAAGCCATGACCGCGAAGGCCAGCCAGTCATACAGGTCCAACCTGGCGATCGCCCTTCGGATCCTGTTCATCGCAGCGTTTTCCCTTCAAGCGAATCTGTGAAATCTATGAGCTTCAAAACCGGCCTGCGCGTGGTGTCGCCTGGGAACCATCCGGTCGCTCGGAACGCCTGATACGTGACGTCGAGAATGCTCTCGTCATGTAACGCCATGTCTACGCGCCCGCCGCTTTCATCCGCGGGCCTGGTGAGGAATTCCACGACGTCACGTTTCAGGTTGCTGCCCGGGTTTCCGGTTGGTTCATCTTCGAGGATGACGTCGAGTTCGCGCGCCAACGCCCTCGTGGCTGCCATCCCCAGCGCATCACCTCCGCTCTGGTTGTCAGGTCGGTTCTCGAGGAGCTTTCTTGTTGTCTGTCGTTCCATCGTCTGTTAACCCGTTTCGATCTTCCGACGCGGCGTTGTTGCCGTGTCTCTTATCCGTATTTTCGCGAGGGTCGATTAAGCACGATTGGAAGGGATTTGGATTTCCTGTTAATTATTCTTGACGTGCCGGATGGCACAGACACGACAAAGACAAAGCTTGTGGAAACCGCTGAGGCGGGATGTCTATACGGAGTTTGAGGGTGACGTCGGGACGGTGAACGAGATGGTCGTTCCCTCGCCCGCTTCGCTTTCCGCCCAGATACGGCCGCCGCCCGCATTGACCAGTGTCCGCGCGATGGCGAGGCCGAGCCCCGTCCCACCGGTTGACCTTGTCCTTGATTTGTCGGTCCTGTAGAAGCGCTCGAAGATGAAGGGCAGATCCTCGCGGTCGATTCCGGGTCCGTTGTCCGAGACAGCGAAGACGAGCCCGCTTTCCGTCGGAGTGGCACTAACGGTAATGACGCCACCCTCGGGAATGTGCTGAAGGGAGTTCTTGACCAGGTTGCTTAAAACCTGTGTCAGGCGGAAACGATCGGCGTCAACGCGCTCCAGGTCGTCTTCCAGGTGCACGTCGAGCGAGACACTTTTTCTAGACAGCTCGTTCTCGAAGCGCGATGTGACATCATCGACGAGGGCTTTCGGGTCGATGCTTTCGCACTGGAGGGCGAGCTGGCCCGCGTCGGCGAGCGTCAGTTGCTGCAGGTCTTCGACAAGCCGGGAGAGCATGAGAACGTCTCCCATGAGATTATCGAGCACTTCAGAGTCGGGTTCGAGGAGGCCGTCCTGCAGTGCTTCGAAATCGCCTCGCAGGGTCGTCAGCGGAGTCCTGAGCTCGTGCGCGATATCCGCCACCATGTTCTGCCTCAGGACCTCGTTTTTCGCCAGCTTCCCTGAGAGTTGGTTGAATGCGGTCGCGAGCTCCTCGATCTCTCGGCCGCCGGCCACGTCGACGGTCTTGCCGTACTCACCGTCGGCGATGCTGCTGGTTGCCGCGGTCAGGGCACCCAGGGGCTTGGAGATCCGGTTCGCCATGAAAAGGCTGAGCCCCATGGCCAGCACCAACCCCGCAATGCCTGCGACGAGGAAACATATCCAGAGCCACGGTGGCACTCCCCTTACAGGTGGCCGTATAAGCGGTGGAGGCTGACCGGGAGGTGTCGAGTATTCGAGGCGGTGCTGTACCTCTCGAGAGGCCAGGACGAGCGCAAGCACGGCGGAAGTCACGACGCATACGATCGCAACCGCCATTATCGCAAGGAAGAGTTTGGACCCCAGGCCGAACTTCCTGCGCTTCTTACTTGTGTTTGTCCTTTTCTTTCGCATTGAACCTGTACCCGGCGCCGTGCACCGTCTCGATGAAGGACCACTCGTTCGCTATTTGCGCGAGCTTCTTGCGAAGGTTCTTAATATGTGAGTATATCGTGCCGTCGTAGGTCTCACCCGAGTCGCGCTCCACCGCCTCGAGAAGGCGCTCCCTCGAAAAGACACATCCAGGTTGCGACGCAAGGAACCGGAGGATGCCGAACTCGGTCGCGGTGAGGGGGACCACAACTTCCAGCAGCTCGACCTTGTGCTTGTCCTTGTCGATGATGAGCGGACCTTCGACGATCGGTCGCTCGTCAGCAGTCTGCGGCGCGTCGACCCTCCGAAGGACCGCATGGACACGGGAAACAAGCTCTCGGGGGCTGAAGGGCTTTGTCACGTAATCGTCCGCGCCCAGGTCGAGACCACGGAGTTTGTCAAATTCGGAAGACTTTGCCGAAAGCACGATTATCGGGGTGGTGGATTCTTTTCGGACCTCTCGGCAGAAGCCGAGCCCATCCATCTTCGGCATAAGTATGTCGAGGACCACCAGGTCGGGTTGCTCCCGTTTCCATGTCTCGAGCGCCGCGGTGCCATCGTAAGCAACCAGGGTTTCATACCCGTCGTTCTCCAGATATTTCCTGATGGTATTGACGATCCTCTTCTCGTCATCGACTATGAGTATCCGTGCTTTCTCACGCAATGCCGTCCCCCTGCCTCGCGGTCCTTTGCCAAGACTGGCCCCGGTGCGTGAACCTCTTATGGAGAGAACATGAAAATTGTGTTAAAGGGCCTGGCTGACGGCGACCGGAACGGGCTAATGCACAGGGACCAGGTGCCAGACGAGCGTTGTGTATTGCTGCTGGTCGACCGGCACCGTCACGTTCAGCCCGGCGAGCGCGGGGGACCCTCTGGTAGTGCCCTTGTAGAAGTTCAGCGTCAGCGAGTTCGCCGAATCGCCCGCGGCCACCATCGAGTAATAGTAGGTGGCGTCCGCGATCCTAGAGAACTCCATGCCTGACACCTCGCCGACCTGCGATGTCCCCGGCACATAATCGGCGACCGAGGTTTCGCTTCCCGAGGACGCATTTCTGAACGCGGCATCAACCTGCTGGCCCTGGGTCGTCGCCGTGTCCTGCTCGGCGAAAAGCATCTGCTTGAAGTATGAGGCGAAAGCTCCATTCCTCGAGAAGCCGGTCATCTGGAACGCTACCGCGCTGTACTTGCCGGTGTCCCTCTCCATCGGCAGGTAGACCGAATCGGTAACCGGTGGGCCCAGCGTAAGCATATGTGGCACAGACGATGGATAGTCGGAACCCAAAAGGTTGAAGTAGAGGTCGCCACCCGCGGGGTCAGCCCAGAGCCCCTGGATGGACTGTTCCTGAAGGCCGCTGTAAGTGTAGAGGAGACTCACGCTGTTAGCCGCAATGTCGTAGCGGTTGAAGTCCTCCGCGAACGGTTGCCCGGCTTCTATGTTGGCCTGCTCGGCAGTGGTGACCCTGGTGAAGTACAGGTACTTGCCGGTCGGGTCGAACGCGGGGTTATCCGCGCTGCCTTTTTCGGGCAGCNNTGCGAGACGTTGCTTCCGTCGGCGTGCATCTTGAAGACGATGCTCTGGTCGCCGGGGTGTGCGACGAACGCTATCCAGGTCCCATCAGGGGAGACCGCGAAGTCGACAATGTCGCCCCGGCTGGTGACCTTTCGCGTCCCGTTGCCGTTCATGTTGACGGAGTAGATGTCCTTGCTGCTGATGTAGGCGAGCCTCTCGCTCTTGATCTCAGGTAGCACTACCTTGGGGGTCTTGATCGTTGACGGCTGGGAGGTTACGGGTTTGTTTTTGGATGAACCGCTGGCCGCGAAGTAAATGCCAACGCCCGCCCCCGCGAGGATAAGGACGGCGGCCACGGCGATAAGAACGATCGCCCAGGTCTCCATCCGTCGCTTTTGAGGTGCCGGGGTCTGCCCGGGTTGTGGGGTCGCATACTGTTGCTGAATACCGGTACCGGTTGCGGCGGCTGCCTGGTCGGCGCCGCAGAAGACGCAGAACCTACGCCCTTCCTCCAGCACTTTACCGCACTGCCTGCAGAACATCTATCCTCCGATCGTCGCTCTTCTACCAAAGGAAATCATAGCGGTTTCGGACATGTCACATGAAGATAGTCCCATTTTACTTGCCGGAGTGCGAATTGTCAGTGCCGGTGCCGGGGTCCGGCCCGAGCGTTCATCCGGTGTGCAATCAGGTGCGGCGGTAGCACCCGACGGAAAGCGGGTTGCGGAATAGCGGGAGAGCTCCTCTTTTTACACCGCGCGACGGTAGCTCCAGACGGCCAGCGGCGCGCAGACCAATAATATCCCGATAGTCCACGCGATAGACTGAAGGACCCAGGACAGTGTCGGCCCGCCGTTACACAGGGCTCTGGCAGCTGACGCCGTCACGGAGACCGGCTGGTAGGTCGCGAACCCCCGGAGCCAGGAAGGCATGGTGCTCACCGGCACAAAGACTGACGAGGCAAACACCAGCGGGGCTATCACCGGGAAAGAAGCCGCCTGGGCGCTTTCCGGGTCTTTCAGCGCGAGCCCGACGGCTGAGAACACCCACAGAAGGGCATACGCGAACAGCAGCACTATCAGCAACGAGCCGACGAAAGACGCGACGTTCGTGTTTATCCTGAAACCTACAGCGAAGCCTACCGCGGAGATTATCACCAGGACCACCGTGGTACGAGCAAGGTCGGCCACTGTGCGGCCCGCAAGGACCGCGGATCTCGCCATGGGAAGGGAGCGAAACCTCTCCAGCATACCGCTCTGGACGTCGGTGGCCATGCTGATTCCCGTGGTTATGGACCCAAACGCAACTGTCTGCACGAATATCCCGGGCATCAGGTAGTCGACATACGGTACGCCTGTCGTCGTGACGGATATCGCCCCGCCGAACACGTAGCGGAAGAGGAGCACGAAGATGATGGGCTGGATAATCGTGAACACGAAGAACCGCGGCACCCGGATCAACCCCGTCAGGTTCCGCCTGGTTATCGCCAGGGTGTCCCGGGCAACGCCGATGACCCTGGCCGGGCCCCGTGACAGCCTGCCCACCTCGACAGCCGTGTTGGCCTCCATCGACTCAACCTCCATCCTTTGAAGCCGGGCCGGAGCCTCCGTCGAGGGGGTGCTCGCCGGTGAGCGCCAGGAAGACCTCGTCGAGGGTCGGTTCGCGGACCTCCAGGTTGACGGGCTCGAGGCCGTTCTCCCCCAGTACGCGCAGGGTCTCGATAAGAGCCTGCGGCCCCTGCACGCAGCCCATTCGTACCGTCTTCCCCTCGACCTCGTTCGCCAACGTGCAGACGTGACCGACCAGTGCATCCGATCGTATTGCTTCCTCTTCACTCCCCATCTCCAGCTCTATGGTCGTGCTCCCGAGGCGGGCCTTCAGGGCCGTCGTGGTATCGTTGGCCACCACGGTCCCCTTGTCGATCACGGCTATCCTGCCGGCAAGCCTGTCGGCCTCCTCAAGGTACTGCGTCGTCAGCAGTACGGTAGAACCGTCGCGCACAAGCTCGCGGATCACCTCCCACAGCTCGGTGCGGCTCTGGATGTCGAGTCCCGTGGTCGGCTCATCCAGGAAGAGCACCGGAGGTCTTGCTATCAAGGCTGCGGCCACGTCCAGCCTGCGGCGCATGCCTCCTGAGTAGGTACGGAGTGGCCTGCCAGCCGCATCAGAGAGAAAGAACCGCTCCAGAAGCTCGTTTGCTCGGGAGCGTGCCAGGCGCTTTGGGATCTGTGCCAGCATCCCAACCAGCACCAGGTTCTCTAGCCCCGTGAGGTTGGCGTCAACCGACGCGGACTGCCCGGCAAGGCCTATCTGGAAACGGGCGCCCACCGGGTCCGCGGACACGTCGTGGCCCATCACCTCGGCGTGGCCCCCATCGGCACGGATGATCGTGCTCAGTATCCTCACCGTGGTCGTCTTACCCGCCCCGTTGGGCCCCAGCAGCCCGAAGATGGTGCCTACCGGCACCTCGAAGTCCACGCCCTGCAGGGCCACGACTTCCCCATAGTTCTTGCGCAGCCCCTCGACCATGATGGCCGCATCACCCACGATTACCCCCCGATAAATAGTCTTTCTCCGACATCAGATAGAACAGGTATTCCCTCAAATCCCATTCCCGACACGGCACTTCCTGTGACAGATATCCAACAGGAACCCCCGTCGCCATTCAACGTCTTCGGTAAAATTGCAGCCCGATGTCCTTGCTCTTCTCGGAAAGCCGATCGTATCCTCTCTCGATCCGATACAGAACGACCCCGGCGTCAGAGACATCTGTCATCGGAATCGTGAAGCTTGAAGCCAAAAGCCACCATTATGTAGAATAACATACTGATTGGATACCTCCGAGCCGGCCTGCCTAAAGCCATGAGCCACGGCGCGCCGGCCGACAGGGTGCATGCGGAAACGCCCGCGCCTCCCATGCTTGGAAAGGGGGTTGAAGTTTGCGCCCTTCGAGCCGCCGGGTCATCCTGCACGGTTCCCGGAGGCCTTTGAATGCTTTACTGTCCGTTGGTCGTACTCGAGACAAATCAACTGTTTTGGGCGCATTGCGGACAGGTCGGCCCACCGTAAAGACAGTTGACCGAAAGTAGACAATCGGTGGGTGAACTATGTGCGGACTTCGGAGAGAATAAATCTGGGTGAATAGATGGACATAGGCGCCGGGACGATGCAGGACCGGGGTGTGCCAGCGCTTCGGGCCACGAGTCGGTCCAATACCAAGGGGTGGATATGAAACTGAATAGCGACACGGTCTGTTACACTGACCGCGAGAAAGACGGACTTCCCGCTGCCAGGCGCGTGGCACGCGGGAGCGGCGATTCGAAACCGGCCAAGCCGGAAAACATCAAGACAAAGATCGTGTGCACGCTTGGCCCCGCCTCGCGCGATCCGGAAACGTTGCGCAAGATGGTCGAAGCGGGGATGGACGTCGCCCGCATCAACTCCAGCCATTGCGAACCCAACGGGGTGCGTGACTATATCGAACTCCTTCGCGACCTCGAGGCGAAGACCGGAAAACACGTAGGCATCATGCTCGACCTGCAGGGCCCGCGACTGCGCGTCGGACAGATCGAAGGGTCGCAGGTGGAGCTGACTTCGGGCCAGGCCATCACCCTCTCCACCGAGCAGGAGATGGGCAACGTCAGCCGCATCTCCGTTTCCCACCGAGCACTTACCTCCGATCTCTCCGCCGGCGATACCGTGCTGATCGACGATGGCCTCATAAGGCTGGAGGTCAACGGGACGAAGGGCACCGAGATAACTTGTACCGTTATCGAAGGGGGAGTGCTCAGGCAGGGCAAGGGTATGAACTTCCCGGGCGTGCCGATCAGGCTCCCATCGTTCACGGACCGCGACCGTAGCTTCCTCGAGGTCGGCCTGGAGGTCGGCGTCGACTGGATTTCGCAGTCGTTCGTTCGAGACGGATACGATGTCAGGGCCCTTCGCGAAACCATAGCGGAGATGGGATACAACACTCCGATAATGGCCAAGATCGAGAAGAGTGAGGCTGTCGCCAATATCGATGATGTGCTGGAGATGGCTGACGGCATCATGGTCGCCAGGGGCGACCTCGGTGTGGAGATGCTCGCCGAGGAGGTTCCCCTGGTCCAGAAGCAGATCATTGCAAAAGCCCTGCTCGCGGCAAAGCCTGTCGTGACGGCCACGCAGATGCTCGAGTCGATGATCGTGAACCCCAGGCCTACGCGCGCCGAGGCGAGCGANNTGCTCTCGGCCGAGACCGCGGCGGGCGCCCACCCGGTGCAGGCAGTCGAGATGATGTCGCGCATAGCCGCGATGACCGAGGGGGCTATCGATTACAGCGATTACCTCGAAGAGGGCGGCAGGTGGGCGCATTGCAGCGCTCCGGACGCTCTTGGTTTTGCCGCCTGCAAGATAGCCAGCGACCTCGGAGCCTCGGCGATCATAGGTATCACGCGCTTCGGATACACAGCGCACCTTCTCGCTCGATACAGGCCTGCCTCCCGGATAATAGCGATCAGCCCCGTTGAGAAGGTCATGCACAGGCTCTCGCCGCTCTGGGGGGTGCGAGGCATCGTCATGCCCCTTGTTGAGGACCTCACCGAGAACATCCTGATCGTCGTAGACGCGTGCAAGAAAGAAGGCTACATATCAAGCGGTGACCTGGTCGTCGTGGTCGGTGGCTTCCTCGAAGAAAAGATCGGGACCACCAACATGATCAACCTCCACACTGTCGAGTAACCGCATTCCGGGTCAGTCGGCCTGGAGGGCTCCGATGGTGAATTCGAAACAGGCTCCTCCGTCGTTATAAGCGCGTATGCATCCGCCGTACAGCTTTACTATCTTTTCGACTATCGAGAGGCCTATGCCCGTCTGTCCATCGGCGCCTTTGAAGAACGGGATGAAAAGCTTGTCGAGGTCGCTCTCCTGGAGGCCGCGGCCGGAATCGCGAACCAGGTATCGACGCTTTCCATCGACTGTGCCTGGTGAAGAAACTGATATTGTAAGGCCGTTTTCCGGATTGTGCTTTATCGCGTTTTCGATGAGGTTAGAGAAGACCTGGTACATGTGCGTTTCGTTGGCGGGCAACACGCCGAGGTCTTTCCCGACGTTGACGGCTACACCGCCTTCCTCAATGTGATCCGCCCGCTCTTCGATGATCTTGAGCACCACGCCTCTTATATCTATGTCGCTCATGCGCTCCGGGAACTGGCCGGCCCGGGCAAGCGTGAGGAGATCCTCGATGAGGCGGTTTGCCTTGTCGACGTTTCGCTCGATGAGGTCGAATACCTCCACCACCTCAGGGCCGTAATCTTCCACGGATGGAACCACCATTCTGCGCAGAGCCTCGCTCGCCGTCTCGATTGCGGCCAGGGGGTTCTTCAAGTCGTGGGAGACGGTATGGGCGAAGCCTTCCAACTCCCCATTGATGCGTGCGAGACGCTCCTCCGCCAGCGCGCGGACCTCTATCTCGCGCTTCAGGGACTCGTTGACCTCTTTTACCTCCGAAGTCCTCTCCCCGACGATCTTTTCGAGCCTCACGCGATACTTGGACGCTTCACGCTCAACGCGGTCGCGCCCGGCGAATAGACCGTACATCTCTTCGGCTATCATGTTGAGACCACAGGACACGGCGTCAAGATCGTCCATTTCCTTGGAGATTACCGTCCTGGTTGAGAGCATGCCGAGGCCGATCTGCGCAATTGCATTGGCGGCTTCCGCGGCCCTGTCATCTCTGTCATGCCCGTCATCGAATAACCTGAACGAGTTGTCTTCCGGGTCTTTCAGCCACTTGAGGGCAGCTTCGCGGTCGCCGGTTATCATTATTGGGACCTGGGCGTGATCTATCCCGGCAAAGAACGCGGCAAGGACTTTTTGAACAGGATTTCTGTAAAGGATTGCGAACCTGGTAGTCCATTCAGGCCTGGTGATCTCCGCGGCGCAGACCCTGCTCTCCCAACCGACCCACCTGAGGTTTCCGAAGTCCATCATGACGGGGATGGCTATATCGCCAGTCTGCTGGGAGAATCCGAGCATGATAGAGACATGGTCTTCTATGTGTTGGGGAAGCAGCACTTCCTTGTCGAGCTCGATTACGGCTACGCCGTCTTCGAGGCTGATCCTTCCAATCGGCGTGCATAAGATCGGCCGCTGTTCGCCGATCGCCTCTTCCTGCTCCTTGGTCTCCATATAAACACATGCTCCCACTTGCTCATGGAGGCCCGCCGGGGTGCGCGAGCCATCCGTGACTCTCCCGGATGCTTGTGGAAATACGCTGTCAGTCACACGTCTAAAGGAGTTCCGGCTCCCCCTGATGTGGCTGCATCTCAGGCGCTTCTGACCACAACGGTAGAAGCATACATCAGGATCAGGTTCCTCCGCTTCGGCTACATGGCTAAAATCCGTCAACCACATGGTCATCCACGCATCATGGAGTTTTCTTCAATTCCAGATGAGAAAACACCTTCTTGAGCCCTGCACTTTGAGGCAATCACGCAAACCGGGGTCAAGAGGCTGTTGCGTTCTCACTGCTTGAGCCGGGTCTCTCGGGATATGGTTATTCCTCGAGGTCCTCGCGGAAAGAGCGATATTGGTCAAATGCAGGTCCGCTGCGGAGTTCCACGGAAAAAAGTACCCCTCGCCCTGCACTCGGGGATATTTCTAGAGGGTGGAGTCCTTGCGGACTTTCTTGACCTGATGGTCCATGTAGAGGTCTACGAGCCAGGGAACGAGCCTCTTTGCCAGCCAGAGTACGCGCACCGAACCCGGTCCTATGAAGAACTTGCCTTTCTTGATGCCCTGGACAAGCGCGGCGGCGACTTCATCGGGCTGCATGAGCCCGCCACCCTCGCTGACGGCCACCGTCTCCGGCGGCTTGGTCAGGTTCTCGACCTTGAAACCGGGGGTGTCGGTGTCGGGCGGGCACAGTATTGAGACGCCTATCCCGTAACGCTTCAGCTCGCTCCTGAGCACTTCGCTGAAACCGATGATCGCATATTTCGACGGGCAATAATCAGAGTAACCGAAAGCACCCATGAACCCGAGGACGGAAGTGACGTTAACAACGTACCCGCCTCGCTCCTTCATGTGTGGCAAGAGGGCGGTGACCGTGTTCCAGTCGCCGTAGATATGGACTTTCATCGTCTCGTCGAACTGCTTGTACGTGATCTTCTCGAAGTAATTTGGATACGCACGGCCCTGGGAGTTGATCAGGATATCGGGGGCTCCGAACTCCTCGACGGCTTCATTCATGACCTTGTTGACCTGGTCGTGGTCGGTCACGTCGAGTTGTTTGAATCCCGAACGCTGTACGCCGCTCTTCTTGCTGTTGTCGATCTTTGCGAGGGCATCCTCGAGCCGCTCCTTACCCCTGGCGAAGATGAAGACGTTGGAGCCGTAGCCCGCCAGCAGCGTCGCCGCTGAGAGGCCGATGCCGCTGGAGCCTCCCACGATGTAGACGGTCTTGCCTTCGAAGTCGGTGACTTTCATGTGCCCCCCTCCCGTCGAGACTTGTCATTCGTATCTTATAGGTTGAGGAGTCCATTGCGCCAGCAGACAACCGTGCAGACGCACCGACAGAACAATCTGAACGTGGCCGAGCGGGCCATGTACTGGAACAACCGTAGCGACGGCCATACCTCCATCGGGTCCCCCTCTCCCGATACCGAGTGGTACGTTCCCGAGGGTTTCACGGGTTCCGGTTTTGACGGCCGTGCGGGAGGCACTTCATCTGTCGGGATCCGAGGCACCAACCAGGCCCCCTGACCGGCCTATGGCTCCGTTCATCTCACGGTTGATGCTTGATCAAGAGCCCATCTTCGCTTTCCCGGGAGCCGTGTTTGTTGTCGTGTCGGGCTTGACCCGCGTTACGAACATGGAATCCATCTTGCCGCCTTCGTCCTTTTTGAACTCACGTATGACCTGGAGAGGCCACGAGGAGGGAATGCCGGTCGATGCGCCGTTTATGATGAGGAACGTGGGCCGTTCCGAAGCCGCCTTTTCGCAAGTGTTCCTTAGAAAGTCGGTGAACCCTTTTCTATACTCGAGCTGAAGCGTCACGATGTGAAGGTTGGTGTCGTTGCCGGTATAGAGTTGCAGCACCAGTTGGACAAAGTAGTCGTTGACGACGACGTTGACCGCGCGGTTCCGGCTCAGGTCCTTGATCATGCCGGCGGTCTCGATCATGCCTATTCCGGCATCTCGACCCTTGAGGTAGTCGGCTTCTCCCTGCGTACCCCGGATCATCCCGGCGGACAGGCTGGCGGCAGGCACGAGCACCGCTAACATCAGTGCGAGCAGTGCGATCGCGGAAACCGCAGCAACGGGCACGCGGCCCGGCCGCTGCCTGCGTCGCCATGCCCGTAAGATGAAGACGGAAGCTTCGTGGAGCGCGTATGCGGCGGCCAGAAGAAGCGGAGGGACGAGCACAAGATAGAACCTGGCCCATGTGAACCTGCCGACGAGAGAGATGACAGATGCTCCGATGATGACCCAGGCCCAGAGGAAGTCCCCGGGCCTCCAACGCTTTGCGAGCCCCAGGACCAGGCCGAATACCGCGACGGCGAAAAGAACCGGCGTGAGATACCTGACCATCGAAAGCAGTATCGAGGCGTTGAACCTGAAGAACGTCTTCAGTGGGGTGGCCAGGGCCGCGGTTATCCCCTTGGAGCGCGTGGCGATGTAATGGCTCCGTGCGGCGTATTTCGGCGATAGCCTGAGAAGATTGAGGATCGCAAAGCCGAGCAGGAGCGACAGTCCCACCGTCAGACCCCATCTCAGCATGGGCAGCCGGCCGTCACCGTCCCTTTCTTTTGGCCCCCTGACGAGATAGGCGAACGGCACGATCACAAAGAGCAGCGTCGCGGTTCCCTTTGTCAGGAGTGCCATGCCGGTGGCGATGCTTGTTCCAACGAGGTAGACGAGCTTGCCCGACCTTGCCGCCTTGACCGCGAAGTAGATCGCAAACACAAAGAGCGCCTGCAGCATGCACTCCGCTATCGCCAGCCTGTCGTAAAACAACGCGAACGGGCAGATCGCGTATAGGAATCCGGTGAACACACCGAACTCGAGGTTCATCAGCTCTTTACCGATGAGGATCATCCCGACCATCGTGAGAGCTCCGAAGAACACCGACGTCAGGCGCCCGGCGAGGAGCGGGTCCCTGAAAACGCCGAGCAACGGCACCATCGACCAGGAATGGAGAGGTGGCTTGCCATCCCACAGGAGCGAAGCCCACATGTGCCCCGACTGCGCGTCTCTCGCCCACTTGAGGTAGATCGCCTCGTCAATGAAGATCGGAACACCCTTGATGTTCACGGTGCGGGTGACCAGGTACAGGGCGAAAAGCGGAGGCAAGGCAAGGAGGGCGGGTTTACCCACGACAACAGAAGTAAAACGCCGCCGCTTGTCCATTGCCATGCTCCCCGCGTTTCAGAACCCGAAACAGTTGCCTGTTTTGCCGTGGCAATAATTATATCAACTGTCTCCGTGACATTGCATTCGCCGGCGTCCGGGAAGCCCTTGCCCTTTTTAACGACTCTTTAACAGAAAACCCAGTTCATATTAATCGGTCCGAACGACAATCCTCATGATGTCATCGAGAGAAGTGATTGAAATGGAAAGTACATCATTATACGAGACGGGTTCGGAAGGAGAGCTACATTTCCGCCAGGTGGGCCTGGTTTTGATAGGCCTCTCGAGAAGATTGCAGGACCTGGGCTACCGCACGCGGGCGGGCAGCAGGATCTCACTGGAACAGGCATTCTTTCTCATCGAGCTGGCACGAGCCGGAACGATAACCATCCGAAAACGGGGCGCGAGGGCGGGCGAGCCGCAGCCGGTTCGAGACCGCTTCGCGAAGAAGCTGGTGAGGAAAGGCCTCGCAAACAGGACCAGGGACTGGGACGACAGGCGCGTCATCCATTTTACCCCGACCGCCGCGGGCAGAGAGCTCGCAGAAGAGCTGTTGCAAGAGTACACACATGCGGTGGCGGGGGCCTTTGAAGGCGCAAGTTGGAGAGAGCGCGATGCGTTCCTGACCATGTTGACGTTGATAGACGAGGCACTGACCGATTGAACGGTAACGAAAGACAAAAGAAAGGAAACCAGTATGAAAATGGGTAAGCACAGGCGGGGTCGAGTCGGGATTGGATTGGTCGTTCTACTGGCGCTGGCTTTGATGACGGTCTACCTGGCGTCGTGCAGTGGGACGAGCTCCAAGAAGACCACCACGAGCTCCAAATCGACCAAGCTCCCGCCGGGGACCACGGAATCGCAGGTGAAAGGAGCGTCGACTACCACCTCACAGGCGCAAAGCTCGCAGGCTTCTTCCAGCAGCACGAGCGGGACGAGCTCGACGGCGACAACGACCACGGCAACAACACCGTCCACATCGGCGGATCTCGTCGGAGCTCGCTTCACAGTTGTGAGCGCGACGAGGCTCACCACTAACAAGAGCGTGATCTCCTCCAGCAGCCGCGAGGTCGCGGGTGATTACCTCAACGTAGAGCTCAAGGTCCAGAACGTCGGCACCGGGCTCGTCGACCTGTCGGAGTACTCCTTCAGGCTGTACAGCCCCGGAATAGATGCGGACTCCTATTCCGACTACTACGGCACAACCACAACATATGGAGCGTACGTTACCACCAACACTATTTCTGGAACGCTCATGGATTATACGAGCCTCGCCGCGGTCGCATACAAGGTCAAGATCGGCGAGGAGGTCGATAAGGTGTTCCTGTTCTACGACCTCAACCCGCTGAACGTGGCCAAGAACGCCGGTGTGACCAAGGACAACACCTCCCTCATCATCAAGAAGGTCAGCGGCACGGACTACGGCGAGAAGGTGTCGATACCGTTGACTGGATACCCGGACTGAGAGGCAGGTCAGGCAGATGAGAGTATTTCAAAGAGGATTCAGGAGTTTCCGGCGCAACCTCGTCAGGAACTTGATAGTGGTAGTTCTGCTGTTCGTGTGCCTCACCTTCTCCATGTCGATGCTCGCGGTCAAGCTGGCCGCGGACAGCCAGGTGCAGACGATCAAGCAGACCGTCGGTAACTACGCCGAGATAAAGATCAGCTCCGCATACCAGATGAAACAGTTCGAGGCGGAGCGCACAAAGACCGCGGCTGAGCGTTCAGCGGAGGCCCGCAGCTTGACCACCGCGCAGGAACAGGCCGACAGGGTAGCGAGCCTCGTGCCCGAGAAGCTGACCGATGCATTCGCCAAGGACCAGTACGTAAAGACTTACGACAAGGTCCTCTCGACCAGTGTGACGCTGTCGGACATCACCAACACGAATATCCAGCAGCTCTTCCAGATCCGCGAGAACAACGGGCAGAGCGCGGGCGGGGCAGGCGGAGGAGGAGGCCTCGGAACCGGTGGTATGACGTCGAACAGCTTCTTCTTCTCCGGCAACACCAACGGGGCGTCTGCTTCCGACTTCACGACCGGTGCCAAGAAGCTCATCAAAGGCAGGTACTTCACATACGCGGATTACACCAACTCAAACCCGGTGGTGATGATAGAGAAGAACCTCGCGTCCCAGAACAGCCTGAAAATCGGCGATACGATCGAAGCCACCGTGAGCGGCGTGAGCGGTGTCGGCTCCACGATGGAGCTCAAGATAATCGGGATCTACAAGACCGTTGAGTCGGAGTCCCAGAGCAAGAGCAGCTCCAGCTCCAGTAGTTCGCAGGCCGACTTCAACCCGGCGGGCAGCACGTTCTACGCACCGCTCTCCGTCGTTCAAAAGTTGAACAACACCGCGGGGTATGTCACGCTGGGCTCCTACTACTTCGACTCGGTCGACAACACCGCGGCGATCAAGGCTGCGTATAAGAAAGACGCCACCGGCACCACCAGCAAGTACCAGCTCTCGACGGACCTTTCCGATTACTCGTCGATAGCAGACCCGCTTCTCAAGGCAAGGAACA
Source organism: Actinomycetota bacterium (assembly GCA_003154635.1). Taxonomy (GTDB): domain Bacteria; phylum Actinomycetota; class Geothermincolia; order Fen-727; family Anoxymicrobiaceae; genus FEN-727. The sequence continues at coordinate 20,283 of PMDX01000116.1, forward strand.
CATCGGTAATCGGCCTCTCCGGCGCACTGGGAGCCTGCGCGCTCATCATACTGCTGGCGATGGTCATCATAATCAGCAACCGCACGCGAGAGCTCGGTATCCTCAAGGCGATAGGCTCAACCGACAGGCAGGTTATAAGCCAGTTCGCTGTGGAGATACTGTGCGTCTGCATGGTGGCTATCATCCTGGCGATGGGAGCGACAGCGCTCATTGGACAGAGCATGGGCAACTGGCTGCTTCCCAAGACGACGACGAAGACCACCACCCAGAGCAGTTCCAGCACGCCCGGCGGCGCGCCCGGCGGCATGATGGGCAACCAGAACCAGTTGTACAAGGAAGGCAGCAGTTTCACAACCAGCTCATCCACCCAGAAGGCCGTCAAGCTGAACGTCGTCTACCGGGGGACGCTGTTCCTCTACGGGATCCTGATCCTGGTGGGGATAAGCCTGGTAGGAATGGCGATACCGGTGTTCTGGATAATCAGGTTAAGGCCCGCCAGGGTCCTGAGCATGGAATGAGGTCTTAGAAATGTCAGAGCAAGTGATCATAAACGCCACGGACGTCAACAAGACGTTCCAGGTGAAGGCTGGCGAGGTGAACGCGATCAACTCCGTGAGCTTCACCGCGAACAGGGGCGAGGTTACCACGATCGTAGGGCCGTCGGGCTCGGGCAAGACAACCCTGCTATATGTGGTGGGCTCGCTCGAGAAACCCGAATCGGGGTCTATCGAGGTTGCGGGACGCGACATCCTCGACTCGGGGACCAACCTTGTCCGATACCGGCGGGAGAACATCGGGTTCGTGTTCCAGTTCTTTAACCTGGTCCCTACCCTGACCGCGCTCGAGAACGTGATGCTCCCGATGGACCTCGCTGGCATCCGGCCGGACGAACAGCGCAGACGCGCGACGGAGCTTCTTGACAGGATGGGAGTAAAAGACCGGTTGCTGAAGGCGAAGCCCACCAAGATGAGCGGAGGCGAGAACCAGCGAGTGGCCATCGCGAGAGCGTTGGCCAACGACCCGGACATCATTCTCGCGGATGAGCCGACCGGCAACCTCGATACCGCGACGGGCAGTACGGTGATCGACATCCTGTCCAGCCTGGCGCGCGAGAACGACAAATGCGTGCTCATGGTGACGCACGACGAGAGCATCCTCGCGGTTTCGGACAGGGCTTTCCATATGGTGGACGGCCAGTTGAGCGAGATCATACTGTAGGGATTTCGGCTTGCGTCGCAGCGGCGGCGGTTATAACGAAAGGGCTGGTGATGAAAAAAGCATTGTGGCTGGTTCCAGTAGCCGTATTGCTCGTGGCGATCGTGGCCATCGCGGGTTGCGGCGGGTCGAGCGGCAAATCGACAACATCGAGCAAGGTGACAGAAGCATCGCTCGGAGCACCGATATATCCGGGGGCAACCCAGGTTGACATCTCCGCCGAGCGGTCGTCAGGCGGCCAGACTCCGCCTTCCATGAACGNNTGAACGGGCAGAGCGCACCGACCGGCGGTCAGGGCGGTTCCGGCCTGCAGATGACCGCCCTGTGGACAAAGGATTCCCTCGACAAGGTCGTATCCTGGTATAGGAATCAACTCAAGGGAAAGACCGGATTCAAGGAATCCACGGGGTCCGGGGCAACGACGTCGGGCACCGGCACGGGTGGGACCTCGTTCTCGTTCACGTCCGGCAGCACCACCAAGAACGTCATGATCCGCAAGAGTTCTCAGAGCAAAGGTGGAACGGTCATCATGATAGGTGACATGCCGCAGGGAATGCCCTCCGGCCAGGGCTCCGGACAGAATAGTTCCGGACAGACATATTAACTCGAGCGAACGGGTTTCTGACGATTCCGCGGAGGCAGTAATGGAATTTCTATCGGTGCCGGCGGCGGCACCAGTGAAAGCCGTATCGGGGTGATGAGAATGGCATTCAAGGCAGCTTTTGTAGCCCATGCTCCGGACGCCGACCCCGAGAAGCACGGCTGCGTGGTGGAGACGTCCATGTATAAGCTATTCGTGGTGCTGGTGCGAAACCAGGAACAGGCGGTTGAGGTATCCGGCGCGCTCGTCGCGCAGGAGGGCGTCCACTCGATCCTGCTCTGTCCCGGTTTTACGAATACGGACATCGCCGAGATCGACGAGGTGGTAGGGCCTGATGTCTCTGTTTGTGTGGCAAGAGGAGACAACCCCGGCAACGAGTCCGTCTCCGAGATCATGAAACAGGAGTGGGGCTGAAGAGAGCCGTCGCCATTCAGTCCATCAGGGCTGGGAGGCTTTGTGACCAAGCTGTTCTAACCGGCCGCGTCGCCGGAAAGCTTGCTCCCCAACTCCCTGCCGTATTGCTCGGCCCGCTCCACTTCGCCCTCCCGGAGTGGGCCGTGCATGTCATCGACCCCCGCTTTGAACGGAGGAGCTATTGGTTCCAGGCCGTTTTCCTTGAGCAGCTCCTGGAGCACGTCTGAAGCCTGGGGGCTTTCCTTCTCGGTGCCGATGGAAGCGCCCGTGCTGAACGTCGCAAAAAGCTTGCCAGCCCAGCCTTCCTTGAACTTGCGCTTGGCCAGCCGTTTTATCGGGCCGTATGCCCTTCCAATGCGGGTCGGGCCCCCGATGACGAGAAGGTCGATGCCCGGGTCCAGGTTGCCGGCGTCGGCCACGCGCACCAGCTCGACCTCCAGACCCGCATACTCGAGCCCTTTAACGATCGCCTCGGCCACCTGCCTCGAGCTGCCGAACTTGCTCTGGTAAACTACTGTCCCCTTCATAACAATCACTCCCATTCTCCGAGCGGCCTCCCCCACTTCTTGAGCCGGGTCTCTCAGGACCGGCTCCTTCCGTCATCCCGCCGGCATCACCGTGGAAAGCCAGTCGAGCATCCTCTGGTCGTAGAGGCTGCGCGCCTTTGGCTCGCAGTGCCAGTTGGCGCCCTCCTCTGCGGTGAACTTTACGATAGTCTTGGGGCACTCGAGCGCGTCGTAGACCTCGCGCGCCTGGTAGGGCCAGAACTGCTCGTCCTCGGGGTCGGCGATGAATACCGGACATTCGATTTGCTTGATGACGTCTCGAAGGTGATACTGCTGGGACATCTTCGCCCACTTGTAGTAGCTGTCGGTCCTGTAAGGCTTCATCCGCCACTCGACCTGCTGGCGCATCTCGTGGCCGGCCATCTTCATGCCGAGCCTCATCTCCTTGTTGAACTCCTCCTCGTTGCCCTCCTCGAGCAGCTTCAACATCCGCTTGGGGAATTGCCCGGTCGTTGCCGTTGAGACGTCCATGACCGCCGGGTCGGCAATGCCCGCGGCGATGCGGTGCTCGAAGGCGAGAGCGCGAAGTATCCAGTACCCGCCCTGGCTGACGCCGGAGAGAGCGATGCGCCCGGGGTCCACGTCTGCACGCGCGAGAAGGAAATCCACGACGGGCGTGATGACTTTCTCCCAGTCGTGCCTGAACCCTACGTCGTGCAGCCACAGCATCCCGTTCTGCCCCGGGCCGTCGAAAGCGAGCGCCGCATAGCCGCGCCTGAGAGCCCCGGCGATGCCGAAACCCCACATGCCGCACAGCGGGCCGTCGCTGCCGTTGTTGAAGATTATCGTTGCGAACGGGCCGGGCGAATCCTCGGGTTTGAAGAAATAGCCCGGCATCGGCGTGTCCTCGTACGGGAGGTCGACCTTATCTGCCGGTGGTGTCAGGCGCGCACAGAACTCGTCCCAGCAGGCAAGGTGCTCCTTCCACGCCGGGACGCCCCTGGAGGGGTCGGCGGTGCCGTCGATCATGCTGATGGAGGCCGCAAAGTAGTTGGCCGCTCGCAGGTAAGCCTCGCGCGCGCTGACATCGTTTCCCTTACCGGCGCACTCCTCGGCAAAGCCGCGCACCCGGCGCGCCGTGTCGGTCCACGACTGGAACCACGCCTCGAAGTCGCCGCTCTTGATGCGGTCCACGGTGGAGAGTATCTCGCCGGCATCGGCGGCGCCGTAGTAACAGCCCCCGAGAACAGCCTGCGTCTCGAAGTCCATCTGCTCGTGCTTCATGAAGTACTGTTTCTTCTTGGCGGCGCTCATGACAGTCTCCTCCCGAAGGTGATGGCAACCAGTCGCAAGCCTAATGATAGCAGGTTCCCTCCCCGCCTCTTTTGAGTGGGGTCAGGTCTTTTATTGTTTATTCTTTTCTCTCTGGTTTCTCAGTATGCTTTTCTGGTCAATGGCAAAAAAGACTTGGCTCCCCAGCCTTGAGACGTCGTTTCGCCGACGCCTGTCCGGCGAATGCAACCGTTGAATGATCAAAAGATTGATAGTCATGACCGGGGAAGTTTTCGTTATATGTATTGATGATATCGTCTAAGGTGAGAGCGAATCGATTACGACAAGGAGTAGTGTAGAAACCTGCGAGGTATGTAAGAGAGATGAGAAGCAAGACCCTGGTTCTGGCTGCGGCATTCCTGGCCTTTGTCTGGATATTTTCGGGGTTTGGCGGTGGATTTGCGGTGGCATCGGGCTCGTCGAGCGGCGCGAGTGTTGTTGGAGGCGGGGCGGCGGATTCGGCGGAGTACGTGCCGGGCGAGTTGAACGTCAAGTTCAAGGAGTCTGTTTCCACGCATCAGAAAATGAAGCTCTTCGCCACGGACAACCTGTCCGTAGTTTACGAAAGCGTACCACTTCGTTTGAAGACGGTGAAGATTCCGGCGGGTGCGTCTGTCCTGGAGGTAGCGAAGAAGCTTGCCGCTAACCCAATGGTCGAGTATGCGGAGCCCAACTACATCGACCATATCAACATGACCCCCAACGATCCCCTTTATCCGAACCAGTGGAACATGCACGGCTTCAGCGAGGGTGGGATCGATGCGCAGACTGCCTGGGACACCACGGAAGGTGACCCCAACCTGGTAGTTGCCGTTGTTGATACCGGAGTTGCGTTTGAAAA
>PMDX01000074.1 GCA_003154635.1 Actinomycetota bacterium
GGTTCGAATCCAACTAGGCCCACCAGGTCAACCCTTCAGCACGCCCATCGGCCGCAGCATCGCCACCTTGCTCGAAAGGCCCGCCCCCTGGCAGACGTCCACCACCCGGCTGACGTCCTTGTACGCCTCCGGCGCTTCCTCCGCCAGTTGCGAGTCCTTGCCGGCCATGACTATGATGCCCTGCGCCTTCAGGCGCTCGCGCAGCTCGCTCCCGCTAATCGTTTTTTTCGCTTTTGAGCGGCTCATTGTGCGGCCGGCGCCGTGGCACGTCGACCCGAAGCTCTCGGTCATCGCCTCCGGGGTTCCGACCAGCACGTACGAGTGGGTCCCCACGTCTCCCGGTATTATCACGGGCTGCCCGGTTTGGGCGTAAGCGCGGGGGACCTCGGGGTGTCCGGGCGGGAACGAAGCCGTGGCCCCCTTTCGGTGGACGCACAGTTCCGTGCGCTTTCCGTTGCTCTCGTGGGTCTCCATCCTTGCTATGTTGTGCGAGACATCGAACATTAGATCCATCCCCAGCTTGCGCTCGGACGATTTGAAGTGCCGCTCGAAAGAATGCCTCGTCCAGTGCATCAGCGCCTGCCTGTTTCCCATGGCATAGTTGCACGCGCATGCCATTGCCGCCATGTAGTCATCGGCCTCTCTCGAGCCCAGCGGCGCGCACCCGAGCTGCCTGTCGGGGAGCTCGAGTCCGGTTCGCCTTACTACGGCGTCCATGACCTTGAGGTGATCCGTGCATATCTGGTGGCCTACTCCACGGGACCCCGAGTGGATCATGACCACCACCTGGCCTTCATGAAGGCCGAACGCGCGCGCGACCTCGGGAAGGAAGATCCTTTCGACCACCTGGACCTCCAGGAAATGGTTCCCGGATCCCAGCGTCCCGAGCTGGTCTTTGCCGCGCTCGTACGCGCGCGCGCTTACCTTGCCGGGATCGGCCTCACGGCAGACGCCGCCTCTCTCCAGGTACTCGAGGTCGCTTTCCCTGCCGTATCCCATGGACACCACGGCTTTGACGCCGCCGGTGAATACCTTGCGGAGCACGCCCTCCGGCGAGTGGATCCTCCCCCGTACACCCAGGCCTTTCGGTATGTTCGCCGCCATGGCCGCCACGAGCTCTCCAAGGCTGGGCTTGACGTCGGCCTCGTCGAGGTTTGTCTTGACCAGCCTGACCCCACAGGAAATGTCAAAGCCCACTCCCCCGGGTGACACGACACCGTCCTTGCCGAATGCGGCCACGCCCCCGATCGGGAACCCGTACCCCCAGTGGATGTCCGGCATGGCGAGCGACCTGTCGACTATGCCCGGCAGGAACGCGACGTTCGCCACCTGCTCCAGGGCCCTGTCGCGCTCCGCGAGTCGCACCAGCTCCATGTCGGCGTAAATCGTGCCCGGCACGCGCATCCCGGGTTTGTAATCGCGGTTCATTTCCCACTTGTACTCAGATACTTGTTTCAGGTTTTCCATTTCGTGCCTCTAAGGAGTGTTGCAGTCAAACGTCGAAGATGATCCGCGCGAGCCACGTGCCCTCCCGCTTCTCAACTGCCATCTGGTGGTAGGTCGCAGCCTTCACCTCTTCGGCGTCGCGATGCCTGTCCGGGTCGATCGGTTCCCCCCACACCATTGCTTCAAGGCGCGTGGTGGCAACCCTCTCAATATCGAACCTCGACAGCAGCAGCCCATCTGCCCCAAGCATGTAGGCCAGCTCGTTGAGCCACGAGAACATAAGCTCTTCAAGGTCCGCGGCGTCGATTTCCACGTGGCGACGTTCGACTTCCGATACCAGCGAGGGGTCGATGATGAAGGAGAACATGCCTTCCGCTGCTACCTCGAACAGCTCCTCGAGGGAATCGGCCTCTGCTTCAATTCCGATATCCGCAGTGTGTTCGATAACCCTGTATTTCTTCACGCCTGGACTCCCCGGTGCTCAGCCCGCGAGCGGCAGGGTGAAGGTAAAGACTGACCCGCGTCCGGGCTCGCTGGTCACCGCGATGGTGCCGCCCATCGCCTGGACCAGCTCCTTGGTGATGTAGAGGCCGAGTCCCGACCCCGGGAAAGACCGGCGTTCGCCGCTGTCCACCTGGTAGAACCTGTCGAATATGCGCTCGAGCTCTTCGGGGGGGATGCCGATCCCATTGTCTTCGACGCGCACCTCGGCCATTTTACCGCTATGGCTTGCCCTGATGAGTACCGTCCCACCATTAGGAGAAAACTTAACCGCGTTCCTTATCAGGTTGCCAAGGGCCATCTCGGTCTTTTCCCTGTCGGCGACAACCATGATCGGCTTGCGTTCGGCCTCGAGTTGTACTTCGTAAGACTCGTCGACGGTCTCCTGGTCGGTGCGCACGTGCTCGCAGAGCCCCACGAGCTCAAACCGGTCTCGTGCGACTTCGAGGCGCCCCTCCTCTATTCGTGACATGTCCAGGATGTTCTCGATGAGTCCTTCGAGTGCAATGGATTTCTTGAGGATGATCTCGAGAGACTCCCTCTCCGTCTCCCTGTCGATCTGGTCGAAGTGCTCCACCATGGTCTTGGCGAAACCCTCGATGACGGCAAGAGGAGAGCGGAGCTCGTGCGAAACGGTGGACACGAAGTCGGACTTCATCCTGTCGAGAGCCATTAATTCCTGGTGCGCTTTTTCAAGGGCCTCGAGGTGTCGCCTCGTCTCTTCGAAGAGGCGGGCGTTCTGGATAGCGACACCTGCCTGGCGCCCGATCGCCTCGAGCAGGAGTACGTCTTCTCTGGAGAACCCGCGGCGCTCCCTGTCCATCTGAAGTATGAGCACGCCGAGGACTCTGTCTCCTGCGACCAGGGGCACCACCGCTCCATGAAGGACACCCAGCACGCTCGCCACAGGGTCTTGCTGCAGGAGGGATAGTTGTTCGGGTGTGATCTCGTCTTCGCCCGGCACTATCAGGGCCCTCTTGGACCTCATGATGTAACCGCCTATGCCGCTATTGAGCGATAGCGACGCCCCGTCGAGCAGGTTGAGTTCGATGCCATAGGCGGCGCTCCAGTTGAAATTCTCAGAGTCCGGCCCCGCCAGTGCGATGAGCGCATACTCGGCGCCGACCGCACGCGCAGCCTCGGCGGCGGTCCGGTTTAGAAGCGCTTCGAGCTCGAGCTCGCCCGAGATCGCCTGTGCGCTACGGTATAGCAGTGACAATCTTTCGTGTTCGGCGGCGAGCTCTCTGTAGATGAGCGCGTTTTCCACCGCGACTCCGATCTCCGCCCCGGCGGCGTCGTAGAAACGCCTGTCCTGTGGTTTGAAGACGTTTGGTTTGCTGGAGCCGAGCCCGATGAATCCCATGGTCTTCTCGCCGCTTCTCAATGGAATGAGGAGGGCCTCGGCGAAACCGGACTTCCTCAAGGCCTCGGCGACTTCCTTAGGCATGATGGAGGTCTCCCTGGTGAGGTCCAGGATGATGGAATCGTCCCGCGCCGCCATTACATCCGTGACGAAGGCGCGCTCTATCTGAGGGCCGACTACGTTCTTCATCTCGAGAGCCTGGCCCACTGCTGCTAGTTGGATGTACTCTTCTTTTCCTGGAGAAGCTTCTAGCATTATCATTCCGAATTCAGCACCGGTTACGACGCTCGTGACCTGGAGGATCGTCTCGGCTACTGTCTCGAGGTTCAGAGAGCTCGTTGCGGCTTTGACGATCTCGTTCAACGAGACAAGCTGCATTGCGCGCCTCTTTGTCTCTTCCTCGGCTTTGTGTCTCTCGGTCACGTCCCTGAACGCTGAAAGGACTACGCTCTCCCCCCAGATCCTCGTGCGCCTCGCGGTGACTTCGGCGGGCGTGAACTTGCCGTCCTTCCGCCTGAGGTCCGCTTCGAAAGTCACTACGCCACCGCGCATCATCTCGTCGATGCTTTCGATATAGATCTGGTGCGCGTCAGGTGACAGCAGCTCGCTGAGGCTCATCCCGACCAGCTCTTCCAGCTTGTGTCCGGTATATAGGCTCGCCCTTTCGTTAGCGTTCATGATCACGCCTTCGACGGTATGCACCAGCATGCCGTCACCCGCAGCCGAGAACAGGGTGGCGTACGCCTCGGCTGCCGCAGCCACGGCCTCCTGCATCTTCTTGGACTCGGTGATATCGCGGACCGCGCAAAGGATCTCCCCCGCGCCGTCTTCGCGCACCCCCAGGGAAGTGAACGACGTGACGACGTCTATCAAAGTGCCGTCCTTACGCCCGATCCTGTCTTCGGAGACGTAGATGCCCTCCTCCATGAGGCCGCCGACCAGCGCGCTGGCGAACTCCTGGAGAGTACGGTCCCGTGGTAGCAGAAACTCGCCATTGGTTCCGAGGAGCTCGTTGCGATCGTACCCCAGGATCTCACTTATCTGACGGTTGACCCAGGTGATCTCTCCGTTCGTAATCACGTAGAGGCCTTCGCCGATGCTTTCAGTGATGCGCGTTCGGAACCTCTCCGACCTGCCGAGTTGCTCGATCCATCGCTTTCGCTCGAGCGCCCTTGAGACGGTCTGAGCTATCTCTCTCAGTAAATTGAGCTCCTGGGACGACCAGCGGTGGGGGTCGTCGTTCGAGTTGAAGCCGATGGCGCCGTCAAGCTTGTCCCTGACGAACACTGGCACGACCGCCATGGCGTGGATGCCGTACCGGGCGATGGTCTCGTTGTCCGCGCCAGGCGGTAAGTCCTGCATGCTCTCGAACGCGATCTCTTTTCGGCTATGCATCGCCGCGGCCCACCAGGAAAAATCTTCTGTCTTCAGCTCGCTGAGGCCGACCTCCATCTGGTTGGTCTCACCGGAGACCCACNNAGATTTGACGTTGCCTCTCCCTCCTCTGAGAGCTCGAAGTAGAACGCCCTGTCGATAGCGAGCAACTCGCCTGCCTTTTCAAGTGTTTCTCTGATCGCCTCGTACACATCAGGGGGGTCGACAAACCTCGTGGCGATTGCCGCCAGAGCCTCTTCGACGCGGAGCTGAAGCTCTTTTTCGGCCTCTTGTTGCTTTCTCTCTGTGACATCCCTCAGGACGAAGATCTGGATTGTGTCCTCACCTGGCCAGCCGACCAGGCCTGAGTTGGCCTCGATATCCAGGATCTTGCCGCCGGGGCAGATCAGTCTCAGTGGGTAGTTGGGGATAGTCCTGCCCGTTTTCCAGTCGTTGAGGAAGTCTTTTGAGACGCGCGCCTTGTCGTCCGGATGAACAAACTCGAACAGGTATCGACCGGGCATGCCTTCTGGCGGATTACCGAAGACGTCGACCGCTGAAGGGTTGGCATACAGTATCTCGCCCGCCCGGTTCGACATCACGATGAGGTCCCTGCTGTTCTCGACGATCGTCCGGTATCGCTCCTCCGACTCTTCGAGCATCCTCTGGGCTTTGACCCGTCCGGTTATGTCGCTGACTATCACCATGGCATTTGCGCTCGGGCCAGGCTCTCCAAGGACGGCGGTCGTGGTCTCGAAGTATTTCTCCTGTCCGTTCACGACCACTCTTATCGGGTAACGCGCGACTCCTTTGCCGCTGTCCCAGCCTTCAGCGAATTTCCTTATCACTTGCCGCCGTTCGTCCGGGTGAACAATGCTGTAGATGTTGCGGTCGATTATCTCGTCCGAGCTCATGCCCGTAAGCTCGCAACTTGCCGAGTTCGCAAAGAGCACGTTGCCTTTCGGGTCGGAGATGAAGATGGCATCACGTGACGACTCTACGAGGATTCGGTACCTCTCCTCTGAGGTCTTCAGCGCTTCTTCGACGACAACGCGCTGTGTGACATCTATGATGGTCACCATGACCACCTGCCTGCCGCCTACCGTGATGATCGTGTTTAGAGTCTCGGCCACGAGAACGCTTCCGTCTCTGCGTCGGATTCGGATGTTGTAGAACTGGGGAGCGTCACCGCTGTCGATCAACTCCTGCATCAAGGTCGTTGCTTCCGGCCGCTCATCGGGCTCGAGAGCGGCGAACACGTCCGTCATGGCCTGGAGCTCTTTACGGTCGTACCCGGACATCTTGAAGATCCTGTCGTTTGCATACAGGATGTTCTCCCCGTCGTGGACCATGAGGCCGAAAAGGCTGCCGTCGGCCAGGGCGCGGTACCGTTCTTCTGACTCCCTGAGCTCTTTCACGAGGGAGGCGTTGTGTATGGCGATGGATGCCTGCCGGGCGAAGCTCTCCATCAGCTCCGCCTCGCGAGCCAGGAACCGGCGTTTGCGCGAAAGTGTCTCGAGTGAGAGCGCACCCGTGAACTTGCCCTCTGTGACCAGCGGCACGACGAGGGCCGACTTGACGCCGCGCTTCCGGAACTCACCGTCGAAGCTCCGCTCGTCCCGCGCAGCGTCGTCTACCATGACCGGCTTCAAGGTCGCCCTCACCTCGGATGCTATCCCGCTCGCCGAGAGGGTGATGCTCGCGGGCTGCTTGTCGAACTTCGTCCAGTTGTGACCCGCTTCAGGGTGCAACATCTCGCTTTCCTCATCGAAAAGCCAGATGTTGCATGCATCAACGTCGAGAAGCTCGGCCGCTTCGGCGGCCACTCTTGCCAGAGCGGACGTCAAATCGAGGGTACCCGTGAGGCTCTGTGCTACGTTAAACAGTGAGGTCGCCTCGCGCGCCCTCTCCTCGGCTCTCATCCGCAGGAACGCGTTCTCGGCTCCGAGCTCCAATGCGTCGGCTGCGGCCCGTAACAGGTTGAACCCCGCCTCGGCCTTCTCGGGCTCGAGGTCGTGGCAGAGCAGCAGAAGCCCCACCGGGCGTCCAGCGACGTATAGCGGTACGCTCACAACGCCCTTGACTCCCTCCGCCATCGCGATCTCTCTGATATGGGGATGGATGCCCTGCGCCGTAGGCACCGCCGTCTCAATCCTCTTCTTCATCACCGCGTTCCCGGGGAAGGCGTTCGGCTTGCCCTGAACCACGCGCGCGGGCTCGCTCTTCTCGAATCCTTTCATCGCCACACGCCGGCCGACGGAGCCACCGCTCTCCAGGTGGTAGACGACTCCGCAACGATACCCGGGAAGCGTCAATAGGGAATCAAGCGCCACTGTAAGCATCTCGTCTATGTCCTGGGAAGCTCCCGCCTTGGAGAGTATCGTGTTTACTACCAGGAGTTCCTCGGCCGTCTTCTCCGCTTCGCGCCGCCTTGCGAATCTCTCTGTTACGTCCTGGCCCAGAGCGATCGCCCCATCAGTACCGCCGTCACCTATCACCAGGGGGGAGTAGGTCCACGACAGCATCCGCCTGGCCCCGGATTTCTTTATCAGGGGGATGAGCACCGCCTCTGTCGACCTCCGCTCTGATGGCGGTGACCCGAAATAAGCATGGGCGAGGTCCTGATACTCGTGAGGGATGAGGAGGCTTATCCCGCCTCCGTCTTTTATCTCGGCTTCGCCGTATTCGCTTAGCTTTTCGAGCGCCCGGTTGACGAACATGACCTCGCCGTCATCGTCCAGCCCGATTACCAGCGCATTCACGGACTCGAGCAGAGCTCTCGAGATCTCGCGCTCTCTTCGCACCTCGCGAGCCAGAATTTTTCTCTCTGGCATGTCAGTGCTGACTATGGCCATGAACGGGGTTTTGGTGACCGGCCCGGTGACGTACATGTAGAGGTTCTCCCGGTCGCACCATGTATCGCCGGAAGTCATCCTGATTATTCGCTTGACCATCGTCTTGTCGTTGAGAACCTCAGGGAGCGGACAATCTTTGCACGGCGCTCCCTCTTTTCTGAGGACTTCGAAACAACATCTGCCCCCGGCCTTTCCCCACTGGCGTTCGGCCGCGCTGTTCATATAACCGATGGTGTACTCGGGCGTGACTAGGACAAGTGCCGCCTCGGCGGCGTTAAGAAACTTCTGAATCGTCTCGAGGTTGAAGGGCGTGTTTTCGGGTTGGCTCTTTCTCAGACGAAACATTCTTCTCCTCGAACCAGGCCGGGCATTTCGCCCCTCGGCGTCGAGGGGCGTCAGGCTTCTTCTTCCTCGCCCTCGAACTCCTCATCCGCCCCGTCGTCCCCGGAGATATGGAGAGCAACAGCGCTTACTCTGTCGTTCTCTTTGACCCGCATCACTTTTACACCCTGGGTCGCTCTTCCAGTTCTGGGTATGCCGTTAACCGGGACCCGGATGATGATGCCTTCCTGGGACACCACTACCAACTCCTGGTTGTCCATTACGACCCGTGCTCCAGCGAGCCTCCCCTTGGTCTCGGTAAGTTTTATGGTGCGGACCCCCTTGCCTCCCCGCCTGTGAAGCGGGTAAAGCCCCGCGGAAGTGCGTTTGCCGAAACCGTTCGACGTGATGACGAAGACATCTTTGCCGTCTTCGAGGACCTCCATGGTCAGAACGCGATCGCCACGGCCGAGGGCCATCCCTTTGACGCCGGCCGCAACCCTTCCCATGGCCCGGCAGTCCTTCTCGTTGAACTTGATGGCCTGACCCTTTTCGGACACCAGCAGCAGCTCCTGGTCACCGCCGGTAAGCCTTGCCCTTATCATTTCGTCGCCCGGGAATAGCCTCAATGCTATTATCCCATCCTTGCGAGCCGAATCATACAACTTAAAAGCCGTCTTCTTGACTATTCCGTTCTTTGTCGCGGTGACGAGGAACCTGTCGCCCTCAAAGTCTTTCGTAGCGATGACTTCGACAATCTTTTCGTTCGGCTCGAGCGGCAACAGGTTGACCATCGCCTTCCCTTTGGAGGTCCGGCTGCCGGTCGGCAACTCGTACACCTTGAGCCGATAGACCTTGCCCTTGTTCGAGAAGAACAGGATGAAGTGGTGGGTAGTCGTGATGAACAGGTGCTCGACAAAATCGCCCTCTTTGAGGTCCATCCCCATGACGCCGCGCCCACCTCGCTTCTGCTTGCGAAACGTCGTCACCGGCACGCGCTTTGCGTAGCCGGAGTGGGTGATACTGATGACCATCTCTTCCTCGGCGATGAGGTCTTCGACCGATAGGTCCTCGGCGTCTCCGCCAATCTCGGTGCGGCGCTCGTCGGAGAACTTGCGACGTATCTCTTCGAGCTCGTCTTTGATTATTGCGAGCACCTTTCCGGGGTCATCGAGGATCGCCTGGAGCTCTTTTATCTTCGCCTGGAGCTCTTTGAGCTCGTCCTTGACTTTCTGCCGCTCGAGACCGGTTAGCCTCTGGAGCCTCATGTCGAGTATCGCCTGCGCCTGGATCTCGGTCAGCTTGAAGCGCTCGGTGAGTTTCTCGCGCGCCTCCTCGACCGTCTTGGACCCTCTGATCAGCGCGATTGTCTCGTCTATGTTGTCGATGGCGATGAGGAGTCCCTCGAGGATATGGGCTCGCTCCTCGGCTTTTCTCAGGTCGAACCTGGTCCGCCTGGTGATTACCTCCTGCCGATGCTCCGTGTGTTTTTTCAGGAACTCTTTGAGTGGCAGGGTCCGAGGGACCCTGTCCACAAGCGCCAGCATTATGATGCCGAACGAGCTCTGCATCTGGGTGTGCTTGTATAGCTGGTTGAGTACGACCTCGGGGTCGGCCTCACGTTTGAGCTCGATGACGAGCCTCATGCCGCTGCGGTCCGACTCGTCCCGGAGGTCCGATATGCCGAGAAGAGTCTTGCTTTTTACAAGCTCGGCGATCTTTTGACTGAGCTTGGACTTGTTTACCTGGTAGGGTATCTCGG
>PMDX01000042.1 GCA_003154635.1 Actinomycetota bacterium
CGTGCTGCTGGTGCAGTTGATTATCGAGATCTTCTAAATGCAACCAACTACCGTAACCGCGCCGCCGATTGCCGTCAACGGACTGAAGAAGTCTTTTGGCGATCAAACGGTCCTCGACGGCATTAGCTTCCAGCTCGAAAGCGGCAAGGTGACCTGTGTGCTGGGGCGCAACGGCGTCGGCANNGCTGGGGCGTAGCGGCACCGGCAAAAGCGTTCTGCTGAAGCTGCTGATCGGCCTGGAAGTCCCGGACGCCGGTTCGGTCCTGCTGGAAGGCCATGACATTTCCGGCGCCTCGCCGGAGGAGTTGAACGCAGCGCGCTTGAAAGTCGGATTCCTGTTTCAACAGGCCGCGCTATACGATTCGATGTCGATCGGAGACAACGTCGCATTTCCGCTGAACCGGCACTCGAAGCTCTCGTGCGCGGATCGCAGCGACCGGGTGCATGAATTGCTGGCAAGCGTCGGAATGGACAAGCACCTTGACAAGATGCCCTCCGATATCTCGGNNGACTCGACCCGATCACGGCGGTGGAAATCGCGACGCTGATCGTCGAGCAGCGGGAGCGGCGGCACATTGCCTCCATCGTGGTTACGCACGACCTGCATACGGCGCGGATGATCGCTGACCGTCTGATTGTGCTGAATCTCGGGAAGACTCTGTTCGACGGTACTTTCGAGGACCTCAAGCGGAGTGACGAACCATTCATTACCCAATATCTGGAAGATGCGGCTTGAGGTGAAAGCATGTCCCGAAGTATTCGTGTAGGCCTGTTCATGTTGGTCACGCTGGGGATCCTCGCGGCTGCCGTGTTCTTTGTCGGTCGCCAGGGATTGAAGTTCGGCTCGACCTATCGGGTCCGCAGCCAATTCGACAGCGTCGCCGGACTGGGCAAAGGCGCCGACGTTCGCGTGGGCGGTACCCGAAAGGGCGTTGTCCAGTCGATCCGGCTCCCCAGCTCGCCCGACGGCAAAGTGACCGTAACCATGGACCTGGACACGGAGACGCGGTCCATCATCCGCCAGGACTCGGTCGCGTCGATCCAGTCCGCCGGCCTGCTCGGCGATAAGTTCATCGAGATCTCCTTCGGATCGGTGGATGCCGTGTGGCTAAAGGGCGGCGAGACGATCGAGAGCGAGCCGCCGTTCGATATGTCGGATCTGTTCGCCAAGGCGAATCACATTCTGGATACGAGCCAGGGCGCACTCGAGAACATCCTGGGCGCGACCGACAACATCAACATGATCAGCGGGAAGATCAACAGCGGGCACGGAACCGTCGGCAAGCTGATCAACGATTCGACGCTCTATAAACAGGCCGCGGCCAGCGTGACTTCGCTGCATGACGACGCCGACGCGATGAAGCACAACTTCCTGCTGCGCGGCTTCTTCAACAAGCGCGGCTATGAGGAGTTCTGGGCGCTCAAGGACATCGACTTCAAGGTGAAGCCGGGGGAGACGCTTGGAATCATCGGGGCGAACGGTTCCGGCAAATCCACCCTTCTCAAATGCATCACGAAAATACTATACCCCACGACCGGCAAGGTGGTGACAAACGGGAGCATCGCGGCGCTTCTTGAACTCGGTGCCGGCTTTCAGCCGGATCTCACGGGGCGCGAGAACATCTACTTGAACGCCTCCATACTGGGCTTCTCGAAGAAAGAGGTGGACAAGCGGTTCGACGAAATCGTTGCTTTCTCGGAGCTCGAGCGGTTCATCGACAACCACGTCCGCAACTACTCGAGCGGCATGTACATAAGGCTCGGTTTTGCCGTGGCGATCAGCGTGGATCCCGATATCCTGATAATCGACGAGGTGCTGGCGGTTGGAGACGAGGCGTTCCAGCGTAAGTGCCTCGAGCGTATAGAGGAGATTCAGGAGGCCGGCAAGACGATAATATTCGTGACCCACAACGTAGAGATTACCAGGGAGATCTGCACGGAAGTGGTAATGCTCGACCACGGCGTCGTCGTAAAAGAGGGCGAGCCGCGCGAAGTGGTCAACTACTATCACGAGATGATGGAGTCGGCGGGGGAGGGTACCGAGCGTGGGAATCGCGCCATCGAGATCCTCAACGCGGCGATCCTCAACGAGCACGACGAACCGTCCAGCGAATTCCGGACCGGTGACTCCCTGAAGATACGTGTGGCATACAGGGCAAACGAACCGGTCGAAGATCCGGTCTTCGGCCTTTCAATTGAGGATTACAGGGGTTTCACCGCGTACGGCACCAACACCAGCCTCAAGGGCATGGAGCTCGGCACGATCGCCGGAGAAGGTTTCGTCACGTTCAACCTCAGATCGCTCCCGATGCTCGAGGGCAGGTATCTCGTCAGCCTTGCGATACACTCGCGCGACGAACAGACCACTTATCACTGGATGGACCGGCGCGAGATGTTCGATATGCACAGCGATTTCAACGACGCCGGCCTCATCTACATACCGTCTGAGGTTGAGATGTCCAGGCCCGGAGAGGTGACGCATGAACCCGGTTGATGTCGACATAGAGAACGTGCTCCAGGACGTCGCTTGCGTCCTCGAGGAGCGCGAGACGGGCCGGAGCCAGGCGTACCGCTCGGAGATGCGCGAGATCGAGGACGTAATATACCTCCTGCCCGGCGCGTGGCAGAACATTTCGAACAGCCTGGTATCGCTCGATCAGAGTCTCGCTCCGCTGGACAATGTGTTCCCCGACGGAAAAGCCGGCATCGGGGACGGCGTTGCCAGTACGGCAAAGGGGTTCGTGAAGCGGATAATCCAGAAGTCCGTCTACTGGTATGTCAACCCTGTTGTCGCTCAGCTTCACAGCATGCACACGGCCACCGCGCGCGCCATGCGCGAGGTCGCCGATCAGCTCAAGAGTGTCAACGACCACCTCGAGGTACTCGAAAAAGAAAACCTCGAAGGCCGCGTAAAATCGCTGGAAGGGGAGAGGTTCGACGAACGCATCCGGCGTCTCGAGAGGGCCTGGCGGGAAAGCGCCGACGAGCACTCTTCCAACGTTGAGGCCCTCGTGCGTGATGATATAGATGAGGGGGAGTCGATCGCGAGAACGGTTGGCAGGGACAGGGTCCCGGCCGGTGGCTACGCCCATGCCCTCCACTTCGATTACTACTGGTTCGAAAGCATCCACCGCGGCGATCGCGCGCTCATCAAGAGGCGCCAGCAGCCGTACCTGGAATATTTCGTCGGCTGCGATAACGTCCTGGATATCGGATGCGGCAGG
>PMDX01000184.1 GCA_003154635.1 Actinomycetota bacterium
GTTCGAGGGCGAAGAGGCGCAGTTCGTACAGCCAGTCGTGGATCAGGGTCTGCCCCTCGGCCTGCGTGGCGAGCACGGTCACGAGGCTGACGAGGTCGCTCGGAAACCCCGGCCACAAGCCCGTGGTGATGCGGCCCGCCGCGCGGGGGTTCGACTGCTCGACGCGAAACAGGTCACCGTGCATCGCGCACTCGATGTTCATGCGCGTGAGCACCGCCGCCACGACCTCCATGTCCTCGGCGCGCGCGCCGTTGACCTCGATCTCGCCGCCGGTCACGGCAGCGACCACCGCCCAGCTGCCGGCTTCGATGTAGTCACCGCGCAGGCGGTGTTCGGCGCCGTGCAGCACCCCGCCGCCTTCGATGCGAATCGTCGATGTGCCGCCACCCGTCACGCCAGCCCCCATCGCGGTCAGAAACGCGCAGAGTTCCGCGACGTGCGGCTCGCAGGCCGCGTGGCGGAGTTCCGTCCAGCCGTCCGCGGCCGCCGCCGCGAGCAACGCGGTCTCGGTGCCCGTGACCGACGCCTCGTCCAGGTAGATCGACACGGGCCGAAGCCCGTCGGGCGCATCGAGGTCGTGCTCCCCTCCCTCGCCGAGGCGCGCGCCCATTGCCGTCAGCGCCTGCAGGTGCGTCGCCAGCGTCCGGCGCGTCGGGAAGTCCCCGCCAGGGGCCGCGAGCCTCGCCCGTCCCCGCCTCGCCAGCAGTGGCCCGAGCAGCAGCACGGACCCGCGCAGCCGGCCGACGAGCCCGGCGTCGGGCTCGTCCTTCGTCACCGACCGGCAGCACACCTGAATCGTGGACGTGCCGTCCCCCTCGACGACGCCGCCCAGGTCGCGCAGGAGATCGATCATCACGCCGACGTCACGGATGCGCGGCACGTTCGTGAGCACGCACGGCTCGGCCGTCAGCAGGCACGCCGCCAGCAGCGGCAGCGCCGCGTTCTTGTTGCCCTCGACCGAGACCGCGCCGGACAGACGTCGGCCTCCCTCAATGCGGAGTGTGGACATGAGCGTGCTAGCGCTGAGTGGTGACAATCGGTTCGCCGAGATGGACGACCTCGTCGCGAAGCCCGACACCGAACTGCCTCAGGACTTCGTCGCGGCAGTGCTCGACCAGGGCGTGGATATCGGCCGCGGTCGCGCCCCCCTCGTTGACGATGAAGTTCGCGTGAATCTCGGAGATGCGCGCCGCTCCCAGGCTTCTGCCTTTAAGACCGCACTCGTCTATGAGCCTTCCCGCCGAAGCTCCCGCCGGGTTCTTGAACACCGACCCAGCGGTAGCCTTACCGAGAGGTTGGGTCTGGCGCCTGAGTCTCATGAAACTGTCCGCGCGCTCTCGGATCTCCTCTTTGGGCGCCTGCGCCATCACAAACGTCGCCGATGTCACTATCTCATCCTCTGGGACCAGGTGCGACCTGTACTCATTCTTGAAGCCCTCATGCACGCGCGACTCCCCCCGGAGGTCGATCGTCTCGACCCGTTCAAGAAGCGACGCGCAGCTACCCGAGAAAGCACCGGCATTGGTCATTACCGCTCCGCCCACCGTTCCGGGAATCCCGACAGCGAACTCGAGCCCCGCCAAGCCGGTACGCGACGCTCCAGCGACAAGCACGCCGAGGCCGGCCCCGCCTCCAGCCGCTATCTTCAGCACCCCGGTCTCAACGAGAGCGAGCTCTCCCGTGAGCCTCAGCACAACACCCCGATAACCGCTATCGGAGAACAGGACGTTGGAGCCGTTGCCAAGGGTCCTGACGGGAAGTCCGGCGCTCGCACAGACCCCGAGCGCCTGGACGAGAGCACGCTGTGTTCTCACTTCGATGAAATAACGTGCGGGGCCCCCGACTTTCCAGGTTGTGAAGCGCGACAGTGGGACGTCACGGTCAACCTCCGCGTCATCGATATCCGCTAGCGCTGCAAGAGGATCGGGCATGTGAGCCCCCTCAAGAATCTTTTCCCGCGAGAATCTCCAGTATCTCCCGTGCGCAGCGTGTTATGTCGCCAGCGCCCATGGTGATGACCGTGTCTCCCTCGCGAAGCATCGGAACGACGCTCTTTGCAAGGTCGGTCCTCGAAGGTACGTATTCGAGCTGCCGGCCCGGGTGCTTTTCGATGATGCTGTCGGCGATCAACCTTCCGGTGACTCCCGGCTCCGGCTCCTCGCCGGCTCCGTAGACGTCTGTCACCACTACGAGGTCCGCGCCAGTGAAGCTCTCGCCGAACGCGCCCGCCAGCATGCGGGTGCGGGAGTATCGATGGGGCTGGAAGACGACCACCACGCGGGAGGGCGCGAGTGAGCACGCCATGTCTATGACGGCGCGGACTTCCGTCGGATGATGCGCGTAATCATCAATGACCTTTATGCCGTCGTAGGCCCCTATCAACTCGAACCTGCGTCGTACGCCCTTAAACATCGCTATACCCCTGGCCGCGTCCTCAAACGGGAACCCCAGTTGATGTCCGAGCGCCAGGGCCGCGAGGCTGTTATAGATGTTGTGCAGGCCCGCGACTCTCGTCACGACAGGGCCCAGCTTCTCTTTCCCGAAATATGCATCGTAGCCGCATCCTTCGGTCAGGCTCTGCTCGGATGCGAACCTGTAGTCGTTACCGGTTCCACGGCCGTAGTAGAATACCCGGCCCCCGCTCTTCGCGAAATCCGCGCCTACGCTCTTCGCGAGCGGGTCGTCCCCACATGTGACAACGAATCCGTCATCGGGTATGAGCCCGATGAACTCGCGAAATACCTCCGCGGTCTGTTCGAGGCTCTCGTAGTAATCGAGGTGATCGAGGTCGATGTTCGTAACGATTGCGTACCGCGGACTGAGGCATAGCAGCGAACCGTCACTCTCATCAGCCTCGGCGACAAGATACTCGCCACCTCCGTAGTGCGCGTTGCCGCCTATCTCGTTAAGCTCGCCGCCGATAAGAAATGAAGGATCCGCGCCACAGCCCAGCAGCATCTGCGTAACGAGCGAAGAGGTGGTAGTCTTGCCATGCGTTCCAGCGACGGCTATGGCTTTTCTGGTCTCCATGATGGCCGCCAGCATCTCGGCCCTGTTGATGACCGGTACATCCAGTCGCCTTGCCTCGACGAGTTCCGGGTTATCGGGTGATACCGCGGAAGATCTCACCACCACTCTAGCTTTTCCCAGATTCTCCGCACGGTGACCGAGACCGATCAGCGCTCCGGACTGCCTGAGCCTGCGAACATACGATGACTCTTTGAGGTCCGAACCCTCTACGGCGAAGCCCATCTCGAGCAGCACGGTCGCTATGGCGCTCATCCCCGCCCCACCGATCCCAACAAAGTGCACGGTGTCACCTTTGTCTAACTGAGAAAGAGCAAACTTCATTTTCTGACGTTCCTGTCTTACGGCTTGTTATCTGAAACTTATCTTAATGTCAGTTCTTCTACGAGGGCGGCTATCCCTTCCGTGCCACCATGACGCCCGCCGGCCTTCATCGCCTCCCTCATGCCCGAAAGCCGCTCGGTGTCCTCCAGCAATTCGAAAGCCTCCCTGAGAGCATTGTCCGCGGAATCTCCTTCCTGGCGTGCCACGACCGCGCCTCCGCCCCGGGCGTGCTCCCTTGCGTTCTCCTCCTGGTGAGCTGATGCGTAAGGGTATGGAACGAGTACGGCTGGCAGGGCCGCGGCGGCAAGCTCCGCTATCGTGCCTGCGCCTGCCCTGGTCACTGCCAGGTCCGCTACGGCATACGCCAGGTCCATGCGGTCGCAGTATGGCAGAGATCTGTAAAATATCCTTTCAGCGCTTCGGCCCTGGGCGGCCTCTCTTCGCGGCTGGTCGAATCCAGCTTTACCCGTGACGTGCAAGATCTGCATCCCCGGGTCGTTCCCACGTTTCTCCAGCGCCGACCAGGTCGCGTTGTTCATAGCCTGCGCCCCCTGGCTCCCTCCAAAGATCAGCATGGTCTTTCTCCGTGTCTTCAAGCCGAAGAACTCCAGCGCCTTCACGCGTGCACGGTCGCGCGAATCGTCCACCGCGAGTTCTTCTATCTCTTCACGGACTGGTACTCCGGTAACCACGGCGCGAGCACCTTTTTTCAGTAAAGGAATGGTTCCCTCGAACGCAATCGAGACAGCGGCTGCCTTTCGACTCAACACCCTGGTCACGAGCCCAGGCCTGAGATTCAGATCGTGGAGTATGAAGGGGACATCGGTCCAGGCGGCGGCGAAGCACGCCGGCGCCGAAGCGTATCCCCCGGTGCCGATCACGCAATCCGGTCTTTGAGCCTTGAACATCTTCCGGCACTCGAGCGTCGCTCTTGAGAACCTGGCCAATGCCGTTGCAGCGGCGATCGGATTCTTTCCCGCAACACCCGAAAGCTCGAGGCCGACAAACTGGAGTCCCGCGCTTTGCGCCGCCTCACCTTCGGGCCCTCTAGTGGAGCCGATAAATACCATCCGGGTCCCCGGGACACTCTTGAAATATCTCGCGATTGCGATAGCGGGATAGATGTGCCCGCCAGTGCCGCCNNCACCGATGCAGCCCATGCATATACACAGGCTCGAGCCACCGGAACTCACGAGCGGAAGCGGCACACCGGTTATCGGAAGCAGTCCGGTGACACCGCCCATGTTTACAAGGGCCTGTATCACGATGAGCGCCGTTATGCCGGCTGCAAGCAACTTTCCCATTTCGTCTGGAGCCCTGCCGGCGATCCTCAATCCCCCGTACGCGAGAAGCCCGACGAGAACCAGGACCGTCAGTGTTCCAAGCAGTCCGAGCTCTTCGCCGATGATCGCGA
>PMDX01000032.1 GCA_003154635.1 Actinomycetota bacterium
CGAGGTCGTTGAGATCGGCAAGCAGCTCCTCATCACCCGAGGGAGCCTGACTACGTTCAGCGTTGCCAACGACGTTTCCAAGTACTTCGCGATCATACCGGCGATGTTCATGGTCGTCCTTCCGGGCCTGGCGTCTCTTAACATCATGCGGCTCTCCAGCCCCAACAGCGCCATCCTGTCGGCGGTAATATTCAACGCGCTGATACTCGTCGCATTGATACCCCTGGCCCTGAGGGGGGTCAAGTACCGGCCTGTCGGCGCTCTGGGGATTCTGCGACGCAACATACTCATCTACGGTATCGGTGGGCTCATTGCTCCGTTCATAGGGATCAAGTTGATCGACATGCTCTTGCACGCGATGCACATAGTCTAGGGTTGTTCATGAAAGACCTGGCAAGGATAGTCATAATCGTGATAGTGCTGGTGCTGCTGGTGGGACTGGCCTATCCGCTTTTCACGGCGCTCGTCGGCCGCCTGGACGGCAAGTCCGCCGACGGCCAGATAATTTACCTCAACGGGAAGCCTGTGGGGGCAAAGAACATCGGCCAGAAGTTCGATTCGAAAGGATTCTTCCACGGAAGGCCCTCGGCGGCGGGGAACGGCTACGATGCCATGCACAGCGGCGCGTCCAACCTCGGTCCAGAGAACCCTCAGCTAATCAGGGACGCCAAAGCCCGCATAGCGGAGCTACTCAAAGAAAACCCGGGACTGAAGGTCAAGGACATACCGGTGGAGCTCGTCACGGGGTCGGCCTCGGGTCTCGACCCGGACATAAGCGTCGAGTCGGCGTCCCTGCAGGTCAAGAGGATTTCCGGGGCGACTGGCATTCCGACCTCGAAGCTCAGGGAGCTGATACGCAAGCACACCAGTGGCCGAACCCTGGGCATCTTCGGCGAGCCGAGGGTGAACGTGCTCGAGTTGAACCTGGAGATCATACGGCTGCCCAAGGAGGCTGGCAGATGAAGAACGTCATCGCGATGTCCCGGCAGAAAGGGAGCGGCGGGACCGTCATAGCAGGTATTGTCGCGGATAGGTTGGGTTGGCCGCTGGTGCGCCGCGAGATGGTGACCGAGGCCGCCAATCAGGCTGGCGTTGATTTCCTGAAGATAGAAAGCGCGTTGGACCACCGCCCCAATCTGCAGGACCGAACAACCATGCAGGCGAAGTTAGGCAAATACCTGGACGCCATCAGCAAGGTAATCCGGGAGTATGCTGAGAGGGGCAACGTCGTTCTCCTGGGGCGTGGCGCCAACGTCATCCTGGCCGATGACCCCAGGCTCTTCCGCGTACACATCGTCGCTGACCTTGAGACCCGGATCGAGCGCACGGCCACTATGGAACGGCTCAAAGGGAAGAAGGGGCTCCAGGAGGCCAGGACGATGGTACTGGATTCGGATTACTCGAGGACCGCATACTATAATTACCTCTTTGACTCGGACTGGAATGACCCAAATCTGTACGAGCTCGTCATCAACACCACCGAGATGACGGTCGAGCAGGCAGCGGACATCATCCTCAAGACCTTTGAGGTTGTAAGGGGATAGCTCTTGAACGATGAGGCCAGGGCCAAGTTCACGATTTTCCTGGGAGCGGCGGCCGGGGTAGGCAAGACCTATACCATGCTCTCGGAGGCGAAGGCGCAACTCAACCAGGGCCTGGACGTAAGAGTCGGCTTCGTCGAGACTCACGGACGGGCTGAAACGGCGGCGATGATCGGGGAGCTACCGGTAATCCCGAAGAAGAATATCGAGTACCGTGGGTCAATATTCGAGGAGATGGACCTGGACGCGATTATCGCGGACCACCCCCAGTTGGTGCTCATAGACGAACTGGCGCACACAAACATCCCTGGGGAGCGGCACAGGAAGCGCTACGATGACATCATGGAAGTACTGGGCCACGGAATCGATGTGTGGTCAACGGTCAACATCCAGCACCTCGAAAGCCTTAACGTCATGGTCTATGAGCTGACGGGAGTCAAGGTCCGGGAGACCTTCCCGGATTACATTCTGGCGCGCGCGGACGAGATCCGACTGATCGACATCAGCCCGGAGGCCTTGATCGAGCGGCTCAAGGCCGGGAAGGTCTACCCACCAGGTAAGATCGAGAGGGCGCTCTCCAGCTTTTTCCAGAAGAGTAACCTGACCGCGCTCAGGGAGCTTTCGCTTCGCGAGGTGGCCGATGAGGTAGAGGAGGCCGTCAGTCCGGAGGAGGCCCAGCGCGCGGTCATCCGGAGGATCATGGTCTGTGTCGGTCCCGAGACCAACGCCCAGCGCATAATCCGCAGGAGCTGGCGTCTGGCCAAGAGGTTTAACACGGACCTCACCGTGGCATACATGAGGAAGTCGCCAGGATGGTTTGCGGAGGGGCCGTCTGAATCACCCGAAGAAGAATCCTGGATGGAGGCCCTCCGCCAGCTTGCCGCGGTACTCGACGTCGAGTTCGTGGAGATTGACGAGGACGAGGCAGCGACCGGCATAGTGCAAACCGCCCTGGATAAGAAGGTCGGCCTGATCGTCATGGGGCGGCCGCGGAGCAGTGGGCTCGTCCGGTTCTTGCGCGAACCGCTTCTTTTGCAGGTTCTTCAGAAGACTAGTAAGGTTGATGTGTTCGTCATGAACGATGAGGACGCCGGGCTCGGCCAGGAGGGGAAGTCATGACCGGCTTCTTGATCGGATTGGCCGCGGGAGTGATCCTGGCGGCGCTGGTCATGCTGCTCATCTCTTACGCGAAGACGGGAGGTATCCTCGGGTTCTTTGTCAGCCAGAGGTATGCGGGCTACAGGAAGGTGCTGGTGGCAACTATCGGGCGTCCCTTCGACGAGAACGCGATCAGTGTCGCGGCTCGCGTGGTTGCGCAAGAAGGCCTGGTGCAGACGCTCTACATCGCGGAGATACCGCTCAATCGGCCGCTCGAGTCGGGAGCGGAACAGGAACTTTCCGCCGGGATGGAGGAGCTCGAGGAATCCGCAAGGATAGCCAAGAAGCTCGGCGTTCGCCCCCTTCCCAGGCTCGAGAGGTCCCGGCTCGGGAGCAAGACGATAGTCGAGATTCAGAGGGAGGAGGCGTTTGACGCCGTGGTTCTGGACGTTCGTTTGAGCAACAGGTCGGGCAGGCAGGGCCGCAAGGTGGCCGAGTATGTGCAGAAGCACGCCACCTGTAATGTAATAGTGGTATCGGGCCAGCAGAGTGAGTAAGGATGGAGGTTGTTGCCCATGAAGATGTTGATCGTCGGTTGCGGCAGGGTGGGCTCAACCCTGGCCAATCTTTATGATAAGACGGGTCACGAGGTCAGCGTCGTCGATGAGGACGAGGGAGCCGCGATGCGCCTCGAACCGGAGTTCCGGGGGAGCTTCTTCAAGGGAGTGGGCCTCGACGTGAGAGTTCTCCGTGACGCCGGTATTGAAGATACCGAAGTCTGCCTTGTCGCCACGGACGGCGACAACACGAACCTGGTGGTCGCCCAGATCGCCCGGGAGCAGTTCCACATCCCATGCGTGGTCGTGCGCGTGTTCGACCCCAACCGCGCCAAATTCTTCGAGGCTCGAGGCTTGAAGGTGATCTGTCCGGTTGCGCTTACGGCCGA
>PMDX01000295.1 GCA_003154635.1 Actinomycetota bacterium
CTTGAAGATGCCCGAGCCCACGAATACGCCGTCGGCGCCAAGCTGCATCATGAGAGCCGCGTCAGCAGGGGTCGCTATCCCTCCGGCGGAGAAGTTGACCACTGGAAGTTCACCAAGACGTGCAACCTCTACCACCAGGTCGTAAGGGGCACTCATCTCTTTTGCGGCAGCCATGAGCTCCTCCTCGCGAAGCACCGTGAGCCTCGCAATCTCGCCCATGATGGTGCGCATATGCCGGACCGCCTCGACTACGTTGCCGGTACCGGCCTCGCCCTTGGTGCGTATCATGGCCGCGCCCTCGCCGAGGCGCCTGAGCGCTTCGCCCAGGTTGATCGCCCCACATACGAACGGGACGGTGAAATCGCGCTTGTTGACGTGATGCGCCTCGTCGGCCGGCGTCAACACCTCGCTCTCGTCGACATAATCAACGCCCAGCGCCTCGAGTGCCTGCGCTTCAACGAAATGGCCGATACGACACTTTGCCATGACCGGGATCGTGACGGTCTCCATGATGCCGGTGATGACGTCGGGGTCCGCCATTCGTGCAACACCCCCCGCCGCGCGAATATCGGCCGGGACGCGCTCGAGCGCCATCACCGCGACGGCCCCAGCATCCTCGGCTATCTTCGCGTGCTCGACGCACGTTACGTCCATGATGACCCCGCCCTTGAGCATCTGGGCCATGCCCCTCTTTACCTTATCCGTGCCTTTTTCACTTAGATTTTCCACGATCCTCCTTTCATATCGGCTTGTAATTTCATCATAGCCAATAGGGGTGTGGGCTGCAACGTAGATAGTCATTAATATGCATATTGAGGTCGCTCCGCCGTTCAAGATGTGAAAACAAGGTCAGGTGTCCAACATCATCCAATACTCTGACCACGATTCCGCCGGCGTTAGGCTACTCCACCGGTTTTTGATAGGCTTCTTTGTGTTGGCGCGGCATGGTTGGGTGACCATGCTTTTTCCACGTACTCGGAGGAATCACATGAAAGAACAGCTTATTGTCGGCGCGGGGCTATCGGGGCTCGTCGCGGGGATCAACCTTACCAGGGAGGGCTACAAGGTTACCATCAAGGACCGCCGGCCGGCGGTCGGTGGCAAATTGAACATACCCGGATCCGAAGACGAGATAATCAACATCGGGGACGGCACACCGATGAACCTCGAGCGGATGTTCAAATATACCGGCATCGATTTTTCTCCCGTAGCCGTCAACCTCGGGTCGGTCGAAAACTATCTCTACGGCAAAACTTTCCACCTGGACTTCAATGTGGGAGAACCGACTTACCTCGTGGAGCGCGGTCCGGGAGAGCTGTCGATCGACAGGCACCTGTACAAGATCGCCGCCGACGAAGGCATCGAGTTCCAGTTCAATGAAACGGTCCGTGATTGCGAGGATTTCCCTCCGGATACCATCATCGCAACCGGGTTTTCCGGCGAGCTGTGGAAGAAACTCGGGCTACCGTCCCTGCCTGCGTTCAACTACCAGGCAATGGGCACGATCGAGCACGATCACACCGCAAAGGTCATCACTTATTTCGATGAGTTTACACGCGATTACGCTTTTTACTCCCAGGTCAACGGCGTGCGGGGCGCGGTGCTCTTTGCGCGAGGCGAGCCGCTCCGGCAGAAAAGCAAGGACAGGTTCCGTGAGTATCTTGCGGACACCCACGGAATACTCTTCGACAGATGGCACGAGATGGGTTCGTATCTTTCGCCACCCCTTACCTGGAGCTACCCGAGGCTCTTCGCCAGGAACTTCATCCTCACCGGCAGCCTTTCGGGCAGCATTGATCCGTTCCTTTCCTTTGGAGTCCACGGTGCCCTGGTCTCGGGAAAAGTAGCCGCAATGACGGTAATGGACCGCCAGAAAGGCGTCGAAGAGTTCCGCAAGATCAACAGGGCCTATAACGCCGGTCTGCTCATCACCAAGTTGCACAGGAAAACTCCGATGCCCCTGCTGAAACGAGCCACCTGGTCGGTGATGAAGGCATATCCTCTCGTAGCCCCGCTGATGGGCAACAGGCTCTTTGCCACCCTGCCAGGCTACATGAAGGTCTCAAACTCCAAGTAACATTCGACCACAAGACCAGGAAATGAAATGAGACTTCGTGATGTTGCGCGAAACCTTGCGCCTGGCTGGGCCAAGCGTCTTGGGCGTCGTAAGGTTGTCTCGGCACTGATCTCTCACCGGGGTTTTTCGAAGAGGGGAATGTCTTCTTTTTTCCAGCTACCGTCATACCGCTTTATCAAGGGAACGCTGACCCACTTGGCGCCGATCTCGCTGCCAACTTCCCAGATGTCGTTTCCGCCAGCACAGGAGATCCCGGCATAATTCTCGTACTGGTTGGTTGTGCTGGTCCAGCCTTTGCTATCGAGATGGACTGTGGTCCCCGTACTTCCAGCGGCCCATACGTTTGAAGCACCTGTCATGCATACAGCATCCAGGGCACAATCCGGAACCTGCTTGACCTGTGACCAGTTGCCCGTGAAAGAAAGAATCGTCGATACAACAACGGGATTCGAACCCGATCCATACCCCACTGCATAAGCATGCCCCTCATCGGTCGCCGAGACGGAATGGACCGGAAAACCCGGGTCGTACTGCTTTTTCCATTCACCATCACAGAACCATACGCCGTCGACGCCAACCGCCCAGATGCACCGCTGGCTTGCGGCGGCGACACCGAGCAGGTAACTCGTGCCGAGCGATTGCAACTTCCACGCGGAGCCATCCAGTGAAAGCACTGTGCCCTTTGCGCCAACGGCATAGACATGTCCCGAATCGATGACCGAGACGTCGAAGAGGTCTGAAGTGGTGATCTTCTTCTGCTGTTGCCACCGCGAGCCATCAAAATGCACTACGGTGCCGTTTCTGCCCACGGCCCAGACGTCGTGGCTGCTGGATGCGTCCACGCCGAACAGCGTATTGCCTGTATCTGATTCTTCGTTCACCCACCTGGTGCCGTCGTAGAAAAGTATCTTGCCCTGGCTGCCCACGGCCCAGACGTTATCAGCGTCTACCGCGCAGACATCATTCAGTTTGTAAGTATCGTTGATGAGCGTCTTTTCCAGAATCGCGTACCGGCAACCCGAAACCGTCAGAAGGAGCAAGGCGGCTGACACCAGAAGAACGAGCTTCCTTGTCATCTCGGCTCACCCCTCGCCACACCGCCGAGCCCGGCGACCCAGATGGCTTTTTGCGCGGATACCCCTGTGGGATAAAGACGGGGGTCGACCGCCTGCTCCTGCCATCTTCCGTCAAAGCGCAGTACGACCGACCCCGGCGTGGTAGCAAGAGCCTGGGTCAGGTACCCTACGACCCATACATCGTTTTTCCCGGCCACCGATATCCCCCTCAACATCTCGTCACCGGAACGTTGCTCGTGCCATTCTCCGCTGAATCGCAATACTGTCCCGTTCAGACCGCAAGCCCATGCATCTCCCCGGTTCACCGCGGATACGGACGTTAGTTCGGAATCTGTGCCACTGTCCTGTCCAGCCCAGCGCGAGCCGTCGAAATGGAGTATGACCCCGTTGGAGCCCACCGCCCACACGCTGTTCGCGTCAGCAGCGGTGATACCGCGAAGAACGGCTTCCCCTGATCGCTGTCGCGCCCACCTGGTGCCGTCAAAGAAGAGGATTGTCTCGCCCCACCCGCAGGCCCAGACATGGCTTGTGTTGAGTGCGCATACTCCACAGAGCTCCACGTCGGTGCCGCTGTCCTGTCGCAGCCACTGATGCCCGTTATAGAACAGAATCGTCCCGTTTCCGCCTACCGCCCAGACGTGCGAAGGGTCGAGAGCCGAAATCCCTTTCAAGTCGATGGTGGTGCCGCTCTGTTGCAGGTTCCAGGCACCCGCATCCTGACTGGTGCTGCTGCCCGGGCCTGCATAGTGCAAAATCACCCCTGCGGCACCGACGCTCCATGCTTCTCCCCCCCCGGTGGTGGACACCGCGAAGAGCTTGTCGCGGCAATCCCCGGTCCAGGACATCTTTCCGGAGTTGCCGGTAGAGCAGCCACACAGCGAGAATATCGTCACCAGGATTGCGACAGCCAGTGCAGCTTTTCTCATGACCCCTTCTCTATGGCATATATCTTCGAGTGTCCCAGCGTCTTGATGATCCTGGCTCGCTGCAGTTCCTCCGAGCTGACCAGGTTCCCGGTGGCGAGGTCGATCGTGTGACCTTCACTGAAGGCTTCCACAATGATGATCCTCTTCGGTGTGCTCACGTTCTCAGCACCCTGGTTGTTGGAGTAGAGATAGCCGGCGGGGACGCCCTCCTGCTCGAGGTAGTACTCGGTTGTGGGCACTATGAAGTTATCGACGTACACGATGTCCCCGGGTTTGAGGATTTGCTTGAGGGCACTTGCGACCTTCTTCGCATCCAGGAAGGAGGTCTCGCGGGAAGGCACTCCCAGCAGATTGCTCTGATCTGGAGAATCCAGCCCGACTACCATAGCCGCGAGGAAAACGGCGAAGAGGACAATGACAAGCCGGGCAAATCCCGCGCCGAGCGTCAGTTTCCGCTCTTTCCTTCTCATTAGACCCGCGAGCCGTGACCCGGCGTAATACAAACCCGCGGCCGCGAATCCGAAATAGACCGGTAGCAGTGGCAGCCACGTCCGGATGAAGGATACGGAGTGCTGGGCAATCAACGCGATGGCGACCCACCCGACGATCACGAGCGCGAGATCAACCTTATCGTCGGATATCTTCCGGTGAAAGACGACGGCAACGATGAAACCCGCGAGGAGCACTATGGTTATCACCGGGTTGAGGGCGATGTTCCACGACTTCCATGTGTCGAGAGCGAGCTTCCAGGTGCCCTCGAAGAAGTAACGGTACGGGAGAGACTGCACCATCGGGTTCGAGGTGACTGACTGGAGACCTGACCGAAACACCAACGGCAGATAGAGCAAGACGGTCATGACCGCGGTCGCCACCGCTGAGACCGCCAGTTTCGCAAGGAATCTCAGGTGGCTTTCGGAGACGTCGCGGAAGATTGCCGAAAGCCCCAGCCAGATCGCCACGGCTCCGAAGAAATAGAGTGTTGTGGGGAGCGCAAAGAAGCACAGCGTACCGACCAGGGCAAAGCCGGCCCACCCCCACGTGCTCCTCGCTCTCTTCAGATGGATTGCTATGATTATCAGAATCATGAAGAGCATCGCCTGCAAGGTATAGCCCCTTGCGTTCGTGGAGTAATCGATCAGCGGAGATGAAGCTGCGACCAGGCCGGCGGCGATGAGCCCTGACCACCGGTTGAACATTTGCTTGAACAAATAATAGGTGAGCGGTATCAACAGCACGCCGGCGAGAAATGCCGGAAAGCGTATAGACCAGTCGTGCAAACCGAAAAGTGAGATTGAGAGCTTGACCAACAAGGTATGCAGAAGCTGGTTGTTGGGAGGGGTATTCTTGGTCAGCGCCAGCAGAAGCGGTCCCCGCGTATAAGCGAAGAACGTGGATATTTCGTCGAGCTTGAGCGGCTGGAACAGGTAGGCAACCCTGATGGCCGCTCCAAGAACGGTTATGGCGGCAAGCGCGTACAGATCGTACTTGTCGTCAAGGCTCCATCTCCCCCGGGAAGTCCGGTCAAGCACATTCTTTACCACCTATGCGTATCCCTCCCACCCGGGTTCTGAGCATTCGATCCATTCTCTGCCGAGAATGTCCCACCATGGCTTCAAGGCAAATATCCTCACAACCGTGTACAACGATCGTCAATACTCATATTAAGACAACTTTGGAGGTATCTCCACAGAATGGATTGGGGTCACACAAATCTTGCGCTTGACCGGCGCCGACCTCGCCTGTGATGCGCCTGGCACGCGGTGGCTAAGCGGCACATGTTGTACCGAACAAAAGCGGCATGGAGGCACTTTGGACTCGATTCTCAATCCATACCGACTTCTAGTACTTGCCGTAGCGCTGGGCGGCCGCGAACATGGCGGCAACGTTCTCGGGCCTCGCATCAATGGGGAGAGCGCAGCCCGTTCCGAGGATGAAACCTCCGCCGGCGCCTACCTCGTCCATGAGGCGCTTACAGTAATCGTCTACCTCATCGGGCTCGCCAAGCTTCAGCAATGTCGCGGGTACGTCGCCCATGATACACATGTGGTCTCCGAGTATCTCCTTGGCTTTGAAGATGTCGGTCGCGCCATCGAGATTGAGGATGCACTTGCCGCGGGGGAAATCCTTGAAGTAAGGAAGGAAGTCGGTCCAGTCGCCGTCCAGGTGCAGCAGCGGTGTGATGCCGAAACTGATGAAATACTCGCTCATGTCACGCCACTCGGGCAAGGCTATGTCTTCGAACTGCTTTGGTCCGATGATGCCGGAGCTGGTCCTTGCGCCGCCAAGAAAAACGCGCTTGACGCCGGTGGCGGCAACGAGCGCCAATCCCATGAGCCGCCACATCGGCGTGAGGGCCTTGCTGGCTTCCTTGAGGTCGTCGGGATAACGGTAGAGGTCGAGCATGAACTCGTTGAACGACCGCAGCATTATCGCGATATACTCCATCGGCGTGAAAGAGATGTTGATGCCGACGAGGGGCTCGATGCCCTTCCACCTCCAGGTCCGGACGGACTTCAGGACCCTGAGTACATCCCACGCGACGCCGATGCCCACCTTTGCAAGGCCGGGAATAGTATTGAGCTCGGGGCGCGATTCTTTCGACTTGTCGAGTATCCAGCGGATGGCTCCGCGCTCGCCGATCTCGCGATACTCGTGCGGCTCCATGACGGAGACCTCGACGAACTGCCATGTTGCGTCCTCGTCTACCCCGTTGAGGCCTGGAATTATCGGGGGGGCCGGGGCCATGAGCCCCAGGAGGCTTGCGAGCCCCGCGTAGGAAAGGCTGAAGCCGTCGATTCGACCCATGTCGTCAAGGGTCTTTTGAACCGCCTGGTCCGCTTTGCGGACGCTGAAGAATAAGTCGTGCTGGGAGACCCCCGCATAGCGGCAAGCGAACATGTCGAGTAGCGGCACGAACGGAACCCGGTCCGGCAGCTTCTCCAGCTTGACTGCTGCTTCGATCCGCTCGTAGGAGGTACCATGTGCCATCTCCAAGATCAACCCCTTTCACTGCATCAGGTTGAGCGACAAATCATCCTTGCGAAAATCTCTCGCGCCCGTTAAACCTCATCATTGTCTCGAGGCACGCGTTGACCCTTAGCTGGGTGCAAGGACGTTTGGCAATTTGACACCCAGCCCGTATCACAAACTGCGAGTGAAATTTATTACAGTAATTGTCAACCAACGCAACCCCCAATTTCACGAACCAGGAACAAGGCTCCTCGAAGGTCCCATGGGCGGTCTTTGTCCCCCGCCGCCTCCCTTTGATCCGGGTCTCTCAAGCCCGGGTCATTCTTTTACCGGCCAGCGGGGAGGAGAACATCAATTCATGGTGGCGGGGGTGGTGGTGGAAACCAGCTCTATCCAGGTCGTGCCCGGTTTGAACTTGATGGCATTTCCGTTGCTGTCGGTGTACTGGGTGTGGGAGTTGCGCGCGCTCTTGGCCCAGTCACCCTCGATGAGTCGCCCGCGGACAAAGACCTGAGCTTTCCCATAGCCGACTACGCCAAGGTCGGGAGACTCAACGCCGTTGACGTCCACGATGCCGGATGCGGTCTCGGTCACATACTGCACTATGACATTATCTGCGGCGAGTTGGGCGCCGGTGGTGCGGTCGACGTTTGGCATATCGGCGACGAAGCGCATGAACCTGCCCGAGTTGGGAGCGTACGAGTAACGGACCCTGCAGGCTCCCTGATATGGCACGTACACGTTGTTTATAACGGTCAGCTTGGGCTTGAACGTGGGTGACGGCTTTGACTGGTTTGCGATGTCGCGCCTGATCTCCTGGGCGCGCTCGTTCTCCATCGTTGCCTGTTCCTCGTCGGTGAGAAAAACGAATGGTTGGGCCACCTGCCCGTGGTACGGGAACGCCTGGTTGCCGGCGGTACGCAGGCGGTCGGTTGACGTGTAGAGGTTGTGCGGAGCCCGGCGGTCGCTCGCGCGCCAGTACGCTCCAGGCCACGCCATCTGGTCAAGGTCGGGTATGCCGGCCTGCTTTATCGTCGCCAGGACCGGGGCGCCGCCTCCGCAATGGCAGAACAGGGCATCATAGGGGAACACAAGGTCGATGTCCGCGGGCCTTGCGCTACGGACCGGGCCTATTGTTGCGACATCGCGGCACAGGTAAATAGCCATGAACCGGGTTATGCCCCCCTCGGTGTCTTCCTCGTAGATGATGTCCGCTTTATCCAGCCCGGACTGCGGGCGGGCCGAAGGGTCGTTTTCAACCTTGACGGCCACCGGCCTTCGATCTATCGCGGGCAATCCCGACACCGGGAGGCCACACAGCGGGCAGGTAAGTGTCTTTTCCTCTTCGACAGCCACCTTCTTCTTGGCCACTGCCTTCTTGGTGCCGCCGAACCAGGAACAGCCCGGCAACAGCATGGCGAAAACGAGTAACGCCATCAGCGCCGCGAAGAGCGGGATTCGGTGTCGTCGGAAGGCAGTCCAGATGGTGTTTTGCGAAACTTCTTTGTCCATTTGCAATATTGTAACGGAAATAGCCAGGCGCAGGAGACCTGCACCTGGCAAATATTTAACTATCCGTATAGGCCATTCGGGGGGTGTCCTCCGCCTCGAGGACTACACCGCTATAAGGACTAAACCGTCTTGATGTCTCGACACACCAGGAAACTTATGAGTGTGTTTGACCCCCGCTTGCGCGATTACTGGGCAGGGACGGAACCGGGTTGGACTTCCTGGAAGTTGCCGGTCATCTGGTCGAGCCTGCGGATGCGGTCCTCGATGGGGGGATGGGTATCGAACAGGCCGTTGAGCCTGCTCCCCCGCTTCCCCTTATCCCTGTTCAGCGGTTGTGCGATATACATGTGCGCCGTGGCTTTGTTGGCCCTGCGTAGCTGGTGCGCGTCTCCACCGATTTTCTGCAGGGCGCTCGCCAATCCGGGTGGATATCGCGTCAGCAATGCCCCGTTGGCATCAGCGAGGTACTCGCGGCGGCGGCTGATCGCCAGCTGGATGAGCATGGCGATTATCGGCGCCAGGATGGCAAACACTATGGCGATCACCATCATTATGAGTTGTCCCTCTCCGTTCCCGCCGGAGTCGTGGTCACCCAACCAGAACGTCCTCAGGAATATGTCGGAAAGCATTATGACCGTGCCCACCAGGACAATGGTCATGGTCTGCAGGAGGATGTCGTAGTTCTTGATGTGGGACATCTCGTGGCCGACGACGCCCTCGAGCTCCTGGTCGTTCATCATGGTGAGCAGGCCCGTGGTCGCGGCTACCGCGGAGTGCTCCGGGTTCCTGCCCGTCGCAAATGCGTTCGGCGCTGGATCGAAGATTATGTACGGCACCGGCTTCGGCACCCCGGCGGCAATCGCAAGACCCTCGACCGTATTATCGAACCTCATGGCGATATGCCGCCAACTGGGATCGTTCAGGTACGCTTCCAGTGGCTGCGCTCCGGATATCGAAAGTGCGACCTTGTCACTGCGATAGTAAGAGAAGACGTTCATCAGCATCGCAATGGCAAACGCAATACCAAGCCCGATCAGGGCATACTGCGGGTGGTCCGTACCGCCCATGGCCAACCCGATGATGTAGCCAAGAGCCACCACGAAGGCGAAGAAGAAGGCCATCATCAGGCCCGACTTCCACTTGTTCGCGCTTATCTGTTCGTACAAATCAAATTACCTCCGTTCGCGCGCGGACACTCTCGCGGTCCATCGCACGACAGATCGTTAGTTGAAACCCACCCGTCTTTCTCGTTGCTCGAAAGA
The DNA here is from genome assembly GCA_003154635.1 of Actinomycetota bacterium. Classification (GTDB taxonomy): domain Bacteria; phylum Actinomycetota; class Geothermincolia; order Fen-727; family Anoxymicrobiaceae; genus FEN-727. The sequence goes on from PMDX01000295.1 coordinate 9,824, forward strand.
ACCTAGGTGAATGACACCTTGGGGACTTCGCGGGCCGCGGGCGTTTCTGGCTCGAAGTACTCGCGTTGCTCCTTGAAGTTGAACATCCCGGCAATAATATTCGCGGGAAACTTCTGGCGAGCGATATCGTACGCCATCACGGAGTCGTTATAGAACTGGCGCGCGTAGGCGATCTTGTTCTCGGTCCCCGAGAGCTCTTCCTGCAGAGCGAGGAAGTTCTGGTTGGCCTTGAGATCGGGGTACGCCTCAGCAACCGCGAACAGGGACTTGAGAGCCTGGCCCATCATTCCCTCGGCCTGCGCGCTCTCACCTACGCTCTTGGCGTTCATGATCGCGGAACGCGCCTGTGTCACAGCCTCGAACGTCCCTCGTTCGTGTGCCGCGTATCCCTTGACCGTCTCGACGAGGTTCGGGATCAGGTCAGCTCGCCTGTTCAACTGTACGTCGATCTGGTGCCAGGCGTTATCAACTCGGTTCCGGTATCTGACCAACCTGTTGAAATGAGCGATCAAGAACCCAATGAACAATAAAACCACAACTACGATTGCCACAATGACCCAGACCATAGATTGTCCTCCTTTTTATCCGGGCGATTCACATATTATAGCAACTTCGTTCCTCTTTAATATGGCGAAAATCAACCAACATTGCCGACCACCATCACCATCGACCTCGGTAAAACAAGCCTTGAGTCAACAACCCCGCTTTCAAGTCTTCAGGAGGGTGAGGATGCCGTTTGTGATAAAGAGAAGGGCGAAGCCAATAACCATGAGGGAGCAGATGTACAGGACGACGTGGTAGACGCGGTCGCTGATGCGGCCGCGGCCGCGGGATACGAAGAAGCTGACCATCGAATACCAGATTAGATCGGCCATCTCGTGGCCGACGAAGAAGAAGGCCAGCCCAACTACGCCATGTTGCAGGGATATCATGATGTACTTGGCTCCGATGGTCGCCCACCAGATGATCCAACCGGGATTGCTGACGCTGGTCCAAACGCCCGCGCCGACGGGGCCCCACCCGACCTCGGTCTTGGCCGTGAGGTCGATGGTGATTCCTTGTCTGACCTCGAGGAAGATTCGAACGCCGAGCCACGCGAGGAATACTCCTCCAACGATGCCGATTATCCCCTGCGCCATGTGGTTCTTTATCAGGCTGTTGAGGCCCAGGCTGAAGAGCACCATCAGCACGAATTCGGGTATCGCGTGCCCCAGTACTATCAGCGGCCCGGCCCAGAACCCTTTCTTGTAAGACTCCGCGATGGTCACCGAGAGCATGGGGCCCGGCATCAGTGCGCCGGAAAAACCTATCCCCATCGAGGAGAAGAAGATGCCTATAAGCTCGAGCACGCGGCCACCTAGCCTCTACCGGCGGGCTCTCCCGCCTCGCCCGCGCACGGGGCGCCGTCGCCTGCGCCGCCCCGGCGGTACCGCGCGGCAAGCCGTATCATGCCCATGTCGAGACGATCGAGCACTGCTTCGTGCAGGGCGCTGTTGGCGCTGACCACCGACGAGAGTTGACCTCCCCCGCCACAGGGAATGAGCGGGTAACTGTCGAGCGGGCGTCCATATGCGTCGGAGACGGCGGCTCCGGCCTCGGAAGCTATGAGCGCGGCAGCCGCGAGGTCGTAAGGGTAGTTGTTGAGGATCGCTCCGTGGCCGATCTCGAGGAACATGTCGCGAACCAGCTCGTTCTGCTCGGCCATCCTCTGGCCCGCGTCGACGTACAGATCCATCTGCCCTGTCACCACGCGCGTGATGCTGTAGGTAGCGCTCCCCAGGTCGAAGTACCCCCCATCGACCGAAGATAGATCGATCAGCTCCGCGATTACGGTCGTCAATGGCTCTGCCGGCCTTCCGCGGTATCCCGCGGTCCAGAAGATATCATTCAGTGAAGACTTCTGTGAGAGGCACGGCTCTAACAGCGAGCCATCGATATCGATCCGGACCCCACCGCCGCGCACCGCGGTGAAAGATGCCTCGTTCTTTATCTCGAGCACCGCGCCGAGGAAGACATCTCCCATGGTCAGCGACCCGGTGTCAGGCCTGAAGGGCGCCACCGCGACAGAAACACAGCAGGATTCGAGCCCCGCCGCCGCCGGCCTGGTGCCGTCGATCGGATCGATTATGAGCAGCCACCGGGCGTTGCCGTCGGCAACGAGACCACGGTCCTCAGTGTAGTATGCGATGTCGTCCCGCCGGTCCAGTATGCCACCGACTTTCTCCTCGGCAACCTCGTCGATTGAGAATGTGGTATCGCCGGAAGCGCCACGCCCCTCGTGCCCCTTCGCCGAAGCTTTGCCTAGTTGCGGGCGCACTGCAGAGCGCACTTCGGAGCAGAGCTCGGAGACGGTGTGTGTTATTTCCTCGTTTTCTTTCCAGACGTTATCGCGTGCCAGTTGAACGGTCCTTTCTCGAACCAGGTCGCGCTTTGATGGACCGCGCCTTCCACGCGGCAAGTATACCAATGGTACAGTTTTGCTCCAAATTCGTCATAAGAGATAAAAAGTGTTTAGACTTGTGCCACGGGTGCTAGTTTTACTACTATGCGATTAGATGATATTTGACCACCGTGGAGTCGCCCGAAGGCTCTGACCGGTACGAACGGAGTCTCATCTTGAGGGAATGCCCGAAATGTTCATTCCGAAATCCGGATAGCGCGAAAAACTGTATCAGGTGCAGGTTTCTGCTGACGAGGGTTTACGATGAGCAGCCCGCAAAAGATACCGGACCGGTGCGGGAAGGCCAGGAACCCGCCAATGGTTCCAGCAGGGAGTCCGATTACCTCGACACTCCTCCCAGTTGGCTATCCGACGTCCCCGAGCCGCAAGAGCCCGACCTGAACGCCGATTTCGAGAAGAGGTCTTACTTCGAGGTGGGCGGCTACAGGACGGGTGGGGTCCCGAGTTCGGTTCCTCAAGGACCACCTCCCTCCGACGCCCACGCTATGATGATGGGCCATGTTGGATACGAGCCTTCAGCGAAGGGCAAGAAAAAAAAGAAAAAGATCAAAGGCCTGCCCGAGCCTGGTAGCGAACAGATGGCAGGTCCACAAGCCGGGACGGATGCGAAGACCCGGAAACCGGCTTCCAGGAAGCGGGTTTCCGGTAAGCCCAGGGTGAAACCCGCCGTCGACCCGCAACAGACTCCACCGGGGGGATTCTCGGTGGCGGAGCGAGTCCAGCCACCGTCAATGGAACCACCACGGATGGAACGGCAACGGATAGAGCCATATCCAGAGGTCACACCTGCCGCCGCCCAAGCGCCTGAAGTCCCACCGGCGGCGGAGCGAGGGCCTGTTGAAGTGCGTGAAAGCATGGTAACCCGGGCAGCAGCGCCGGCGACGCCCGATGTGACTCCGGCTATACCGCCCGAGGTCAAGCCGCCTGAGATACCAGGAAAAGCCGTGGAACCGACGGCGGAAGCCACTCAGGCACAGCGGAAACCGGAGGCTGAGCCTCCGGCCTTATTGGAAGCCGAAGTTCCTCTGACATCGCACATGCCACCGACTACAGACGCCCTACCCGCGGCGCCTGAGCCCATGGCACAGAGACAGCTCACTGCGCCGACCTCAGCGCCGGCCGGCGAGTCGCACAAGTCGGTCACTCTCCCCACTGCCCCGGTTGTGCATCAGGGCGATACATCTCCTTCCGCCAACGAAGAACCACGAACGGCGAAGGTTGAAAAGCCACGAACGGCAAGAACTCGCAGGGCTCCTGCCGCGCAGCGCCCTGTCGTTGTGGAACCTGAAGACGCGCGGGTCGAAATCCCGGCGGTCATGGATTCGGTACGCACACATCAGATACCCGCAGCCGAGGCCGCGTGGCCGGCGATCGCGGACCAGCCCTCCGATCAGGTTGATAGCGCGGTTCTTGGGACCGAGGCGGAAGTACGCCAGGCCACGCCTCCTCCATTGGAGGCTCCGCGAGTGCCGCCACAGGTCCCGCGCGAGCCCGCTGTCAAACCGGATGCCGAAACCGGCGTGACCGCCGAGAAAGCCGGGCCCGTGGCCAAGACGGAGACCACCAGGCCTGTCGAGGCAGAGCCAGTTGAACGTGCGGTGACCCCGACCCCGGCACCACATGCCGCCGAGGCTCCCGCTCCCACACCGCAACACCAGGTCTACGCGGCACCCCCGACCCCGACGAGCGTAGTCGAAGAGAAGAGGGTTGAGGAGCAAAGACCCGTAATAGATATACCTGCGGTACAGAAGCCCGCAATAGAAGATATCAACGCTGCACAGCAGAGAGCCGAACTCGTAGTTAGACGCGAAGAACCCGCCCCGACGCCTGCTCCCAGGTCAGCGGATAAGAAGAAGAAACGTTCTCGCCTGCCTCGCTCGAACAAACGCGATGTCGACGAGGACATGCCTCGTATCCTCCCTGGCAGCGGCATACCGCTCGACGACTAAACAGTGGTTTTCCCTTCATGAGCCGGGTCTCTCCAGGCCCGGGTCATGAAGACACATTAACCCTGTGCCCTCAATGGGGAGGGAAATATAGACTTTCGAGGCGGGATGCGAGGTGTTCCCAGGAAAACTGGTTGACCCCTGCCAGGCCGGCGGCGACCAGGTCAGCTCGCCGGGTTTCATCGAGGAGCATCTCACAGAGGGCGTGGGCAAGGTCGGTGGAATCGCCGTTGGCGAAAAGGGTTCCACCACCGGTGCTGGCGAGCACGCCCGCGTATCCGGGGATGTCCGAAGCGACGACGGACGTTCCCGAAGCGTTCGCTTCAAGAAGAATCATGCCGAAGCTCTCTCCACCCAGCGCGGGAGCGCAGAATACATCCGCGGCGGAGTAGTAAGCCGGCAGGTCCTCGTTGTTCACGAACCCCACGACTCTTACCCTTTCCCACAGTTCGGGTGCAAGCTCACGCTTGACCTTCTCATCCTCAAAACCGGACCCCGCTATCACGAGCGAGCACCCCGGTATTTCGCGGGCGACGACTGGAAATGCGCTCAACAGGACTTCGATTCCCTTGCGAGGCTCGTTTCGACCGACAAACAGCACGACCGGCCCGGCTTTCGGGAATGAATGAGGCCGATCACCCCCCGGAGTGAACCGGATCAGGTCCACGCCATTTGGGACTATCTCGTACTCTCCAGGAAAGTACCGCGAAGCGAGCATGCGTGCCGGTTCGGAAACGGCGATAAGGACGTCGATCCGCGCATGGACTCTCTTGAACAAAATTCGTGCAAGACCGTGTAGTGACGAGCCGTCCTCGCCGGCCGCGTGGAAAGTCCCGACCACCCGCGCGGGCGTACCCATAACGGCGGACGTCGAGACGAAAGGCACCAAGGGCTCATGGACATGGACGACATCGTATGCCCCTTCTTTGAGGATGCGCCTGATGCGCGCTCCCGTCCCGGGTGCAAGCGCGAGCCTGGCGGTCGAGCCGTTCGCCGGGATCGGCACCGAGCGGCCTGCGGTGACGAAGCGCGCACCATCGGGCGGGGGACCTCCGTCAGGTGCGACCACTGTTACATCGTGGCCGTGACGGGCCAGCTCGGCAGATAGCCCTTCTATGTGGTTGTTCACACCGCCCGGGTGGGCCCACGAGTAAGGGGATATTATCGCTATCTTCATAACAAGCTCACCATGCACGAACCCCTGAAATCGGATAGTATTCTTCGCGCGCTCCAGAAATACCGGGAGCGAGGAGGCAAAAAGTCAGTGACTGCCATTATCCAGTTCTTAATAAGTCTAGATCAATCGGTGTTCAAGGCTATCAACTCACTCGCCGGCAAGTCATCCGTGCTTAACTGGCTTGCCAGGGTTGGAGCCGACGACCACATCATACCAGTCGTTCTCACACTTCTGGTGTTCCTGGTCATCCTGCTTGCAAGAGACAGGCAAGCTCGAGAGGTAGCTTTCACCTGCTTCCTCTGCACCGTCATCGCATTCGTCATGTCAATGGTCATCCTTTTCATCCTCAACGGCGCGTTCTTCCGGCCTCGTCCATACACGAGCATGTCAAACGTGCACCTGCTTTTCTACCATAACACCGATAGCTCGTTCCCTTCCAACGCGGCGACGATGGCCTTCGTCATGGCGATATCGGTCTTCATGTACTACCGCAAGGTCGGAAGCGTGATGTTGGCGCTCGCTGTCTATGTGGGTCTCGCCCGCGTGTTTTGCGGGGTCCACTATCCGCTGGATATTGTCTCAGGAGCGATGCTCGGGTTAGGAAGCGCCTTCCTGACGCGCGCCGCCGAACCCCTGTACCGCCCGCTCGCGGTCGCCCTCAACAGGGTTACAGACAGGCTGCTGGCTTCGTGGCAGGGTCCACAACGTGCCGTGTCAGGGGGCGGTGAGAGCAAATGAGCAAGATCATCCACATGCGTGGTGACCTGGCGGGGATGTTCATTTTCTTTGTCATCGCCTTCCTCGGAGCATGGCAGTTCGTCGTGGCGTCTTTCCACCTGAACGGCCTTTCGCTCACCGGCTACCCGGACCGCAAATGGTTGAGCGGGCTGCTGGGCGGCATGCTGGTGGCGGGTGCCTGCGCGTGGTACTTTTCGCGTCCCGGTCATTTCGCCTCACCCGATACCGAGGGGATAGAGACCTTTATCGTCCTGACGGGGGGACTCATCGTAGCCACGGTGGCCCAGGCTATCCTGGCGTCTGTCGCCATTCTACTCCGCCGAAAGCGTACATATGATGCCGGCGCCCCCCTGGCGGCCGAGGATTTTGAGCTCGAAGTCGCGGGTGCTTGCGTACCGTCCAGGTTCGTCCCCGCTACAGGGAAGGCGCGGGCGGGTGGTGGCGTTCTCCTCCTCCACGATTTCGGCGGTACAATCGCCGACCTCGACGCGATCGCCGCGGCGCTCGCCCAAGCCGGGCACTGTGCGCTTGCCGTCGAACTCGACGGCCACGGTAATAGCCCCAGGGAAATAACTTCGGCGTCGATGGATGAGCTTCTGGATGCCGCCGCGGCCGAGCTGCGGAAACGTACCGACGGTGGGCCCGTCAACGCGGTCGGCGCCGGTTTCGGAGGTCACCTCGCAATCGAGCTCGCGAGAAGGGGCGCCGCCTCCAGGGTGGTCGCTATCGACCCTCCCGCGAGGGACGCGGAAGGTTACGGTGAGACAAATGCGATGAGGGAGTCTTCTCCCATCCGTATTGTCACTGCCTTTTTCAAGCCGCCTGCCAGGGGCTCTGATGGAAAGAGATCAAGCCTTTCAAGGCTGCTGCGCATGCTGCCTCCACCCGAACAGATCTCATCCGGCAGCGTAACGGTGCTCGGCACTTACGAGAGATGGCTCAACCGGCCCCCTGCACTGGAGGCGTTTGCCGCCTCCATCGGTTCGGACAGCACGAAGATGCTCGTTGGGACTCATTCATCGCTTACTGACTCGAAAGAGGCGATCGAGGAAGTGCTGGCGGCGCTCGCCTGATCACTCCCTGTCGGAAGGCCATGCAGGCATGAACATGTGCCACTGGGCCGGGTCTTCGCGGATCAACACCTCGAGCTGTCGTGCGACCAGCTGCATGGTCTCGCGGATAACTTCGTCCCTGTCGCGCCCGTCCGAGGTGCTCACCCCGATCGGGTCCATGGCGTGCCCTACCCATCCATCCCTGGTGTTCCTCACGCTAACGACGAGGATCGGGGAACCACTGCGCAGTGCGAGTGCCGCGGGGCCCGGAGGCAGCGTCGTCCGTTCTCCGAAGAACTCCACCTCGACCCCCTTGCCCTTGAGGTCGCGGTCGCTCAACAAGGCGAGCATGACCCCGCTCTCGAGGGACTCGACCATGGCGTCACGGGTCTCCGGCTTTTTGTCATACGGGAAGATATCGATTCCGACTGCCTTGCGGAGCTTGCAGAACAGGTCGAACAGCTCCACGGGCTTGAGGATCTCGGCGACGGCTGCGAACGGCCCGAGACTGGAGAGGAAAACAGCCCCGGCCTCCCACGAACCATAGTGCGGTAACACTACCAGCACGCCCTTACCCGCGTTTATCGCCGATATGAGGACCGACTCGTTCACCCTGCTGAAACGCTCGAGCACGTACTCCCTCGACATGGTGGGAAGCCAGAAGATATCTACCCAGTAATCCGCGTAGTAGCGACACGCGCGGCGGGCAGTGCTCCTGACCTCTTTCTCGCTCGCCTCATGGCCGAGCGCTCGACGCATGTTGCGCTTTATCATCCTGCGCTTGCCCGGGAACGCATAGTAGTAGATATTCGCTCCCGCGTGCGCGACCGCGCGTGTGAAGCTTATGGGCAGCCAGCCTATGACCTTGTCCGCGAACAGGAACAGGTAATATGCGGGCTTCATTCGGCCAGCGCCTTCCATACCTCTATCAGTCTCTCAAAGACGGTCTCGAAGAGGAGCACCGCCATTATCCATACGACGATCTTGAGGACCCACGGCGACAGGCCGTTGAAGAACAGACCGATTGCGAGGAGGATGATGCGCGGCGCCCTCGCCATGAGGCCCGCCTTGCAGTGGACATCGAGCGACTCGGCCTTTGCCCGCACGTAGCTGACGAGGAACGTCATGACAAGGATGGCCAGGGACAGGCCGACGTACACGCCCTCGGACGACCTCAGGAAGTAGATAGCGAGGCCCAGATATATCGCCGCGTCGCTGATCCGGTCCGAGAAAGAGTCGAGGAACGACCCGAACGCGGTCGTCTTCTCGAGCTTCTTCGCGACATAGCCGTCGATGATGTCGAATATGCCGGACAGCACCCAGAATACCGCGGCCAAGGGCACGTTTTTCACCGTGAGGAAGTAAGCGCTCGCAAATGCCAGTGCGATTCCCAGCAAGGTGATGATGTTAGGTGAGATGCCGAGCTTTCCAAAAAACCAGGTGAACGGGCGGAAGAAGAAGTCCGAGAACCACCTCAGGCCCTCATCCATCTTCTGTCCACGCGAAGGGACCGCCCCACCGGTCGACGTCCCAAGAGCATCATCCACAGTCGTATCGCCTTCCATGCCACCTCCACCGCGTATCCTCGGGGTCGAGTTGTATTCTATTCACTTCAGGCCGAACGAGGAAGTTACTGACCCGCTACTCGTCGACGTCCCAGATGTCGCGGAGAATCTCGCGCGCTTCTTCGGCGCGGTCCTCCGGAACCATGATGCCGTGAATGCCTCCGCCGCCGGTGATCGCGAACGTCCAAGGCCTGTTAATAATGACGGGTATGACCTCCGCCTTGAGCACCGATTCGAGCATGCCGACGGCGATCTGGTTAGGCGCGGTCGCGATCTCTACCCAACCTTCGGGTTTACCGTCGGAAAATAATCCTGGCAAGGGGCGAGGCTCACGGGGCTTCCGCGAGGGCCCTTTCGAATCCTTCGAGTGCCTCCTCAAGGGCGACGTCCCTCCTCTCGCCCGTATGGCGCGTCTTGAGGTCGACTTTTCCATCGGCCAGCTTCTTGCCTACCACTATCTGCACCGGGAGCCCGATGAGGTCGGCGTCGTTGAACTTAACCCCGGGGCTCACCTCGCGGTCGTCCACGAGCGCCTGGTAACCTCGCGCGGCAAGCTCCCTTTCGAGCCTGTCGGCCGCCTCGGCCTGGTCTGGTCTCCCCGGCCCAACTACCACTATCTGGACCGGCAGCGGTGCGACGGCTTTCGGCCAACTGATACCGCCTTCGTCGTTGTGCTGCTCGACGATGGTCTGAAGCATCCGCGACGTACCGATGCCGTACGTGCCCATAATCACCGGGTGAAGCGCACCGTCTTCGCCCGTAAACTCGACTTTGAGCGGGTCGGTGTACTTTGTCCCGAGCTTGAAGATGTGCCCTATCTCGATGCCGCGGGCGATCTTGAGGATCCCATCGCACCTCGGGCAAAGGTCGCCCTCGACCGCACCCGCGATATCGGCGACGGGCTCCGCCGTAAAGTCGCGGCCTTCCTCGACACCGGTATAGTGATAATCCAACTTGTTTGCGCCACACACGAGACCGCGGGCACCCCTTGCCTCCGCGTCGAAAAGCACCCTAACTCCTTCGAGCCCGACGGGCCCCGTGTATCCAGGGGTTATCGTCGGGTAGAGATCGCGTTCGTCATCCCTCATTACGTGGAACTCGTCAGTGCCGAGTGCGGTCATGAGCTTTGCCTCGGAGACCTCCCTGTAGCCCGGAACGAACACGGCCAGAGCCTCGTTGCCCACGACGTACAGCACGCACTTCAACACTCCGTCGCACGTCGTGTCGAGAAAGCCCGCGACGTCATCGATGGTGATCATCCCCGGTGTCTTGACCTCCTCGATGGAGCGCGATTCGCCGCCGAAGGCGCGACCGGGCCCGTGCATCTCCAGCTCGGCGTTCGCACCGTACTCGCAGTTCTCGCAGTAGACAAGGATGTCCTCCCCGACCTCCGAGATGACCATGAACTCGTGGGAAGCGGAGCCGCCGATCAGGCCCGTCGATGCCTCCACGACCCGGGTCTCGAGGGAGCATCTCTTCGCGATGGTCGAGTATGCCTCGAACATTCTCCCGTAGGTGNNTCGTCGCGGAACTTTGTCTGGATCTGGTAAAGGTTAACCGGCAGGTCGCGATACGACGGCGCTGTCCTGCCCACGGTAGTAGTTATCATCTCTTCGGCTGTCGGTCCAAGGCAGAAATCGCGGCCCGCCCTGTCTTTTATCCGCATCATCTCAGGGCCGTAAGCCTGCCACCTGCCGCTGCACATCCACAGGTCGGACGGATGCAGGGACGGGAGCACTACCTCTAGGGCACCCGCGGCGTTCATCTCTTCGCGGACGATGTCCTCGATCTTCTCCAGTGCAAGGGCGCCCAGCGGCAGCATGGTGTATATGCCGGCCGCGACCGATCTCATCATGCCCGCACGAAGTAGCAGTTCGTGGCTTACTATGTCAGCCTCAGCGGGCTTCTCTTTTAACGTGGGCACCGTGACCTGGGAAAACCTCAAACGCCTTCACCTTCTCCACTTTTTCTCAGCAGTTTCTTGACTTCCGCGATCAATTCTTCGTACATGTCGTCAGGCTGAACGCGCCTGACCATCTCGCCCTTCACGAACAGGAGCGCGCCCTCTCTGCCTCCCGCTATCCCAATGTCAGCCTCGCGGGCTTCACCCGGGCCGTTTACAACGCAGCCCATGACGGCGACTTTCAGCGGCGTCTTGTACCCCTCGAGCGCCTTTTCCACCCGCGTCGCGAGGTCGATCACGTCGATATCGCTCCTGGCACAGGTCGGACACGATATCACGTCCGGACCCGCGCTAACAAGGCCGAGTGAAGCCAGTATCTTGCGGCCGACCCTGATCTCCTCGACCGGAGGAGCCGTCAGTGAGACCCTTATGGTGTCTCCGATTCCTTCAGCGAGAAGCGCCCCGATGCCGACCGCGCTCTTTATCGTTCCCGACCAGGGAGTGCCAGCCTCTGTTACGCCAATGTGAAGCGGCCACTCGCTCTGCTCTGAGACGAGCCTGTAAGCCTCTATCGTCCGGCGCACGTCTGACGCCTTCACCGATATCTTGAGGTTCGTCACGCCTTTCGCGCTCATCAGCTCGGCGCCTTCGAGGGCGCTCGCGGCCAGCGCGGCCGCCTCCACCCGGCCGCCACCCTCGGTCGCGTGACTCCGCTCGAGCGAGCCGGCGTTTACACCCACACGCACCGCCAACCCCCGGGCGGCAGCTTCCGTCGCTATCTCGGCGACCCGGTCCTTTTTCGTTATCGTTCCCGGGTTCAGGCGAATCCCGGCGATTCCCTGCTCCATAACAAGGAACGCGAGGCGCCAGTCGAAATGCAGGTCCGCAATCACCGGGATGTTCGACCCGGAGACGATGGCGGACAGAGCCTCGGCGGCTTCGGTGTCGGGGATTCCCACCCTTACGATGTCGCACCCGGCATGTTCGAGCTCGCTTACCTGGCGAAGCGTGGCCTCGACGTCCCTGGTGTCGGTATTGGTCATCGACTGAACCGTCACCGGCGCGCCTCCACCGACCGGGACGTTACCGACCTTTATCCTGTGGGTTTCTCTTCGTTCCATGACTTCATCGCCGTTCGCTCGTGCCTACTGGCATTGACCGTGTAACAGATGGGATCTACCACCGGGTTCATGCAGCGGCGCATGGTTGTTACATGGCCACAATCTATCATATACGAGGTCAGGGTTTGAACGGATTCGGGAGGGGCTTGAAGATGTCGAGCATGGCGAGGCGCAATGCGACCAGCGAGAGGACGATTATCACGGCCCAGGCTATGGGCATCAGCTTGCGGACGTCTATGCGCTTGCCAAAGACCTTCTCGATGATTATCACGAGTAGGTGGCCGCCGTCGAACGGCGGAAGCGGAAGCAGGTTGAAGATCGAAAGGAAGAAGAACAGGTATGCGACGACATAGAGAAAGACCGAGATGCCCTGCCCCGCCGCCTGGAAGGCTACGCGCGTGGCTCCCACGATGCTCTGGGGGCTCTCCTGGTTGCGCTGCGTCGTGCCGAGCAGGACTTTAAGGGTGTGGAGCGAGAAAATCGAAGCGATGCCCTTACCGAGCGCGACAGACACCCTCCCCAGTTCCCTGCCGGCCTGACCCAGGGCGACGAACGGATTGGACCTCTGCGTGTATGTACTGTTCAGGTCGACCTGGACCCCGAGGATCCCGCGCCCGGCTACGTCCAGGAGTTTTGCCTTTGTCGTGAATTGCCGGTTTCCCAGCTTGTAGACGAGTGCGACCTGCTGGCCCGGCTTCTTCTGGAGCTGGGTGGTGAGCTCTTCCCAGTTGTGTACCTGCACCCCGTCCACTGATGTTATGGTTTCGCCCTTCTTGAGCCCCGCCTGGTACCCTGGTGCTTCGAGCACCTGCCCGTTGGCGAGCTTGACCGTCTTCTGGACCTTACCGATCTCACCGGTGAGCACCTTGTACCCGATCGGCCAGAAGATGAGCCAGAAGAGGAGGAACGCGATGCAGAGGTGGACGAACGAGCCCGCGACCACCACCACCGCCCGCCTCCACGGCGCCGCGGCGTAATAGCTATGCGGCCACTCCTCCTCGCTGATTTCCTCGTCGGGGTTCATGCCGAGTATCTGGACGGAGCCGCCGGCAAGAAACCATTTCACGGCGTAGCGAGTGCCGCCTTTGTCCCAACCCTTGATCTCCGGCCCGAAGCCGATAGAGAAAGTCTTGGGGGTGATGCCGACCCACCTGGCCGCGAAGAAGTGGCCCGCCTCGTGCGTGAGTATCATGAACGCCAGGAAAAGGAGTATGAGTATGGCGTAACCGATATCCTGCAAAATCAAACCTTCAGGCCTCCAGTCTTCCTATTGACTCGCGCGCCCTGGCGCGCGCGTTGCTCTCCGCTTCAGTGATCTCCTCGAGGCCGCTCGCGGGGAGCGGCTCGTGAGTCTCCAATACTTCCTCGACAACTTCGGCGATTCCTGTGAACCCCATCCGTCCCGCCAGGAACGCGGTAACGGCTTCCTCGTTAGCGGCGTTCATCGCGGCCGCGTATGTCTTGCCCATCCGCCCGGCCTCATACGCCAGCCCGAGGCACGGAAACCGTTTCGCATCGACTTCGTCGAACGTCAGAGTGCCGACCTCGGCAAGCGAGAGGAACCGGGCCGGGCACCGCGCGCGCGCCGGATATGTAAGGGCATACTGTATCGGTATCCTCATGTCTGGAACCCCCAGGTGGGCGAGCACCGACCCGTCGACCATCTCGACCATCGAGTGGATGATGCTCTGGGGGTGGATTATCACGTCCACCTCGTCGAGCTCCACCGAGAACAGGTGGTGAGCCTCGAGGACCTCGAGCCCCTTGTTCATCAGGGTTGCCGAGTCTATGGTGACCTTCGGCCCCATCGACCACGTCGGGTGGGCGAGCGCGTCCTGGGCGGTCACGCTCGAGAGATCCCGTGGGGCCTCTCTGAACGGCCCGCCCGAGGCAGTCAGGATTATCCTGGCGAGCCCCGCACGTTCCTCGCCGGTAAGACACTGGAAGATCGCCGAGTGCTCACTGTCCACCGGAATCATCTCTACGCCGTTTCGACGAGCCGTCTCCATTACGAGTTTCCCCCCGGCGACCAGACTCTCCTTGTTGGCCAGGGCCAGCCCCATGCCACACTCCAGGATCTCGAGCGTCGGCGCAAGGCCGGCGAACCCGACGATGGAGTTGAGCACCTGGTCGAAGCCACCACCGCGTATAACCTCGAGCACGCCTTCAGGACCAGCAAAAAGCCGAACGCCCATATCCTTGAAAGCAGATGCATGCCTGGAGGCGGCCTCCCCGTCGCTCAGTGCGGCTCTCCGGGCCCCGGTCGCGCGCACCTGCCGGGCAAGCAGCTCACCGTTGGAGTGCGCCGTGAGCGCGGCGACGGAAACCGAGTCTAGTCGCGATACGACATCTATGGCCTGAGTGCCTATTGAACCTGTTGAGCCGAGGATGGCGATAGACTTCAACGACTCTCCTCTCATGCGCCTGCGACGGAACGCCGAGCCATTGTGCCTACTTGAACTTGAACACGAAGTAGAAGAGGTAATAGAAGACCGCCGGAGCGGTGAAGAATGTCGAATCGAACCTGTCCATTATCCCGCCGTGACCGGGTATCAGCTTGCCCATATCCTTGACACCGTAGTCGCGCTTGATGAGCGATTCCGCGAGGTCTCCAAGAGGACTCAGGATCACCACCAGCACCCCTATCACAAGGGCGACCGGTATCGAGAACCATGAGAACCTGCTGTGGCCCGTGACCCACTGTATGAACTGACGGAAGAGGACCGAGCAGGCCAGCACGCCGACCGTTCCGGCGATGGTCCCTTCCCAGCTCTTGTTCGGGCTGATGGTCGGAGCCATCTTGTGCCTGCCGATCTTGCGGCCGACGAACCAGGCGAAGACGTCGTAGATCCAGATTAGTACGATGACATAGAGAACCAGGTACCATCCGTTGTTGCGCGCCGGCGTGGTCTTGCCCGCGAAATCGCGGAGCAGCACGAGGTAAGAGAGGCACAACCCGGTGAGCATCGGGGCAAGCACGGTAAGCGCCACGGCCTTGGTAGGCTTGACGTGCTTCAGAACGAGCATGTACCACATGAAGCTGCCGAATATCAGCGCAACCGTCACGTAGCCGATGCTCTGGATGGGCTTGAAGTGCGCCAGGAAGACGTATGCGATCGATGCGGTGATACCGAGCACCGCGGCCGTCGCCGTAGCCTGTCCCTTTGTCTCAAAAAGGCCGAACAGCTCTACCGAGCCTATCACCGCCGCAAGGGCCACCCCGAAAGTGAACGGCAGGGCTCCCCAGATAAGGGTACCAAGGAAAATGACTCCGAACACTATCGCGCCGATTACCTTCTCCACGACGGCGGACCTTTCGTTCCGCGCGCGCCCCACCCCGTTTGTCACATCAGCCTCCCAGGGTTAACAGACCCCAGCCTATATCTCCATGAGCTCCTGTATCTTCTTCTCCATGAGCTCATCAATCTCTTTG
The DNA here is from genome assembly GCA_003154635.1 of Actinomycetota bacterium. Classification (GTDB taxonomy): domain Bacteria; phylum Actinomycetota; class Geothermincolia; order Fen-727; family Anoxymicrobiaceae; genus FEN-727. Next base: position 25,220 of record PMDX01000295.1, read on the forward strand.
ACGTACTTGTCGGTAGACTTCTGGATATCATCCATGCCACGATGCAAGTCGTCCTTTGTGGAATCGCCTTTTTTCTCCTCTTCGCGGAGAGCCTCCACGGCGTCGCGCCTCACATTGCGGACATGGACCCTTCCCTCTTCCGCCCTTACCTTGACCAGCTTTGACAGCTCCTTTCGGCGCTCCTCGGTAAGTTGAGGGATGGGCAGGCGAACCACCTCTCCGTCGTCGGAAGGCATCAACCCGAGGTCAGACTGCGTAATAGCCTTTTCGATATCGGGGATGCTGTTTCTGTCGTAAGGTTGAATGACCAGCAGCCTTGCTTCCGGCGCGCTGATCGTGGCGATCTGGTTGAGCGGGGTTGCAGCGCCGTAGTAGCTGACCTGCAGTCTTTCTACCAGCGCGGGTGAGGCTCGTCCGGTGCGGATAGAGGCGAATTCCTGGCCGGTGGCCTCTATTGCATTTTTGAACTTGCGTTCTGCTTCGTTCATTATGTTGTCCATTTGCAACCCCTTATTCGCCGGTGGCAGCGCGGCTGCCGTTATCTCTCGCTGCAGACGATCGTACCCACGTCGTGACCCGAGCAGAGCCGCCTCAGGTTCCCATGCTCAAACAGGTTGAACACCAGTATGGGCAAGCTGTTGTCCATGCACAGGCTGATGGCCGTAGCATCCATCACCTCGAGCTCGCGGTTCAACACCTCGAGATAGCTCAGTCGCTTGAACATCTTCGCCTCGGGGTGCTTGACCGGGTCCATATCATAAACGCCCTCTACCTTGGTAGCTTTGAGGATGGCGTCCGCCCCGATCTCGAGTGCCCTGAGCGCCGCGGCGGTATCTGTGGAAAAGTACGGATTGCCGGTGCCGCACGCGAATATGACTACCCTGCCCTTCTCGAGATGTCGGAGCGCCCTGTGGCTGATATGAGGTTCGGCGATGGCCTGCATGGTTATAGCCGTCTGGACGCGGGTAGCGACGCCGTTCTTCTCGAGCGCGTCCTGGAGAGCGAGGGCGTTCATGACCGTAGCCAACATGCCCATGTAGTCTGCGGTTGTCCGGTCTATGCCTTTTGCGCTTTCTGCACCTCCGCGCCATATATTGCCGCCACCGACTACCAGAGCGAACTGGATGCCTAGGCCGCGGACCTCGGCGAGCTCTTCGGCCATTGAGTGGACGGTGTCGATGTCGATGCCGTAGCCCTTGGATGAGTCCATGAAAGCTTCGCCGGATAGCTTTACCAGCATCCGCCTCAGCTCCGGCTTGCCGCTCTCGATCCCCGCCTGTCCCGCAGAGCCTTCATCAGACATGTGAATACTATCCCCTCGTACCACGACCTACCCTATACCTTTTATGTGGAGTCAGACATTTTCCTGTCTGAAAGAACCCGGCTTCCGGCCGCGGAGGTTCTACTCCAGGTTCTCTCCTACCTGCCAGCGCGTGAAACGCCGGACTACGACCTTCTCTCCGAGCTTGGCGCTCACCTGACTCACAAGCTCGCCTACCGACATTGACGGGTCTTTTACGAACGGCTGCTCGAGAAGGCAAACATCCTGGAAGTACTTGTCGAGCATTCCGGTGATGATGCGGTCCCATATCTTTTCCGGCTTGCCGTCGGCCTCGCAGCGAACCTGGTAGATAGCCTTTTCCGCCGCGATGACCTCTTCGGGAACGGATTCCCTGTCGAGGAACGTCGGGTTGAGCGCCGCTATGTGGAGCGATACCTGGTGGGCAAGCTCCAGGAAGTCCTTGTTTCGCGCCACGAAGTCGGTCTCGCAGTTTATCTCAATGAGCGTGCCGATCTGCTGGCCGATGTGCAGGTAGGCATCTATCACACCTTGGTCCGCGACTTTCTCCTGGCGCTTCTTTGCGCTTGCCAGCCCTTTTTCCCTCAGCAGGCGAATAGCCTTGTCGAGGTCGCCTTCGACCTCCGCCAGCGCGCGCTTGCAATCCATCATCCCCGCGCCAGTCTTGGTACGGAGCTCTTTTACCTGTTGTGCCGAAATCTCATTTGCTGCCATTTATGTTCTCCTGGTCTGTTGACGGACCTGGTCCGGCGCTGGTCCGGGCTGTCCGATTTCTCTCCGGGTCTCGAAGGCCGCGTCGCGGCCTTTCATGCCAATGGCTACTCGCTACCGGTTTCCGGCTGTCCGGCGGCCGGTCCGTCGGCAGTCTCTACGCCTTCGACTATAGTCTCCGGCTTGCCGAGCGGCTCGGTCTCTCCGACGGTCTCCGCGATAGCCTCTTTGAGGTCTTCCTCCGCCCCCTGCTCGGTGGGCTCGCCCGAGTAGACCGGCGTCATGGTCGGTCCGGCGATATCGTCAGGGGACGCGCTGAACGCGGGCACCGCGGCTCCGATCCTGCTCGCGGATTTCTCGAGCCTCTCTCGTGTCGCTTCTTCTTTCTCGGCTATCTCTTCCGCCATGCGGGCGTCTCTCATGCCCTGTCCATCGATTACCGCGTCGGCTATGACTCTGCAGAGAAGGTTGGCCGCGCGGATGGCGTCGTCGTTGCCGGGGATCACGAAGTCGACCTCGTCCGGGTCACAGTTGGTGTCGACCAGACCGACGATCGGTATTCCAAGCTTGCGCCCCTCGGCAACCGCGATGCGCTCCTTGCGCGGGTCGAGCACGAATATCATCGTCGGCAGGTGGTGCATCGTGCGGATTCCCTCGAGGTTGCGGTTGAGCTTTTCGACTTGGCGGCGGAGCTGGAGCGCTTCTTTCTTGGGAAGCTGTTCGAGCTCGCCCTCGCGGTCACGCCTCTCGAGGTCTTCGAGGTGCATGACCCTCGAGTGGATAGTTGAGAAGTTGGTGAGCGTGCCGCCGAGCCAGCGNNACTCCTGCTTCCAGGAGTTCCTTCATCGTGACTACAGGCTGTGCCATTCTCTACCTCCGAATTTGGTTTTTCCTCCCCCGGTATCATTCCTGGATGCCACCCTGCGGGCACCGGCAACCAGGTCGCCGGGGTGTGTATTTTTGCCGCCAAAGGCAGACAAATCTTCACAAGTGTAATATAGGGATCCTCAATCCGCAAGAATTCCAGCTGACACTGCGTCCTTTCTACGGTGGCGGCGCCTGAAACCCTGCACGGGCTCGCATAACCGAAATTTCGCGAAGCAACTTGTGAGTTTCTAATGATCGACCAGGCGGCCGGGCGTGTCAGGCGCTCCAGGAAGGTTGCGCTTGCTGAAATAAACCAGCGGCTCCAGGACCTCAAGCTGATACCTGCTGAAATGAAAAGCCTCGACAAACTCTTCGATCGAACCGAAGCCGCGGCGGTTCATCCGCTCCACTATCACCCTGGGGGCGAGCTCGGGGCCGATCTCGGGAATGGCCGACAGTATTTCTTCGCTTGCGGTGTTCATGTCGATAACATGGACGGGCTCACATTCCTCGATGGGGACGGAGATTGCCGCGGTCGATGTGAGCGAAGGGTCCGACTGTTCGGGTGGCTGACCCGACGATTGGCCGCGGGGAGGCTGGCCCGGCACGTATGAGACACGCTGCTCCGGCCTGATATTACGGTCTACCGGCTCCGAGTGCTTGCCGCTTTCGAGATCGCTCAACTTCTCGAGGTACTCTCTCTCGGTGCCACGTTCCACACCCATGATTGGCGCGACAGCTCAGCTTAAAAACTCGTTTGTATTAATGTGGGGGGGGGGNNTGAGCCGCAGGATCGCCTTGGTGTGCATCTGGCAGACTCGAGACTCGGTTACGCTTAAGACCTCGCCGATCTCTCGCATTGTCAGACCTTCGAAGTAGTAGAGGGTCACGACGATTCGTTCCCTCTCGGGGAGATGGTTGATGGAGTCGGCAATGATGTCCTTCATCTCCTCGATCTCGAAAGTCTTGGACGGGTCTTTTACCTTGACGTCCTCGACTATATCGGCGAGGCTGATCTTGTCCGGCTTGTCACCCGAGACGGTCCAGAGCTCGTCCAGCGCGACCAGCGATATAAGTGACATCTTGCTCAACAGGTTAAGATACTCCGGGACGCTTATCCCCAGCTTTTCGGCGACCTCGTCGTCCGTCGGGATCCTTCGCAGCTCGCTCTCGAGCGCTACGTACGCCCGTTCGATCTCGCGCGCCTTGAAGCGCACGGAGCGCGGGACCCAGTCGTCGGCGCGCAGCTCGTCGATGATCGCGCCCTTGATGCGGGCGATCGCGTAAGTCTCGAACTTGATGCCGCGGTCGGGGTCGTACTTTTCGATAGCATCGAGAAGGCCGAAGACCCCGTAGCTCACCAGGTCTCCGAATTCGACGGAGGGCGGCAGCCCGGTAGAGACGCGGCCTGCGACGTACTTAACGAGCGGCGCGTAATGGAGTATCACTTTCTCCCGGGCCTCCGCAGAATGGCTCTGCTTGTACTCGGCCCACAGGAGATCGGGGTCGACCTCGGGCTCAAACCTCTTGGCCGCCGTCTTCTTTTGCGATTTGTCCGGCTCCGATATCTGGCCGTTCTTTGATTGTGCAGTCTGACGCGGCATTTTAAAGGTACCTCTCAAGCGCGTGGATGGCTGCTGTCATATGCTTTCCTGATCTCGGCTCTGGTTACGTGCGTATAGATCTGAGTCGTCGCGATGTTCTTGTGACCGAGCAACTCCTGAACGGATCTCAGGTCTGCCCCGTTGGCAAGCAGGTGCGTCGCGAACGTATGCCTCAGCGTGTGAGGGCTGAGCCCGTCTCCGCCGACAAGCACTCTCGCCTGCCGGTCCACGACCCGCCTGACCTGCCTCGGGTCTATCGGGGCTCCTCGCTTTCCCAGAAAGACGGCATCGCCGTCGTATGCTCGCTCGCGCGCCAACACGGGCCTTGCTCTCTCGAGGTACTCGGAAAGAGCTCGTACAGCAGGCTGACCTGCAAGTACCACCCGCTCGCGATTGCCTTTGCCCACAACCCTGATGACACCTGCTTCGAGGTCGATGTCCGCGACGCGAATCCCGCAGAGCTCTCCGACCCTCATGCCTGTCGCATACAATAACTCTATTATAGCGCGGTCGCGAATGCCAAGGTCTGAAGCCTCATCAGAGCCTGAAGCAAGCGAATCCGCTTCGGGCTCGGTAAGGAAGCGCGGAAGCCTCCTGCCCTTTACGGGAAACGTCAATGTCGTCGACGGATCACTGGGTATGGCGCCTCTTTCAGTCACGAAATGAAAGAAAGCACGCAGGCAGGCGCTCCGTCTCGCGACAGTCGATCGAGCGTAACCTCGCGTCTGCTGGTTGGCGAGGAAACTCCTGAGCATCCGGTGGTCGATCCGCGAGAGGTCGTCCACCCCTACCCTATCGAGGAAATCAGTGAAGTGCGCCAGATCCCGGCGGTACGCGGNNGCCACCGTGTGGGGCGAAAGGTTCCTGACTCTCACCAGATAGTCAAGGAACTCGCCTACCTGTTGGCTCGTACTCAATCTGCCTGTTGCCTCATTGCTCACGCCGTTACCTGTCGTCAATTCCTGAGACCCTTATTTGAATATACGATGCTGCTCACAAACATCCTTGAAAACGTCTTCACAGCAACACCCGACCCGGACCTTACCTGTTACTAGTTAACATTATATGTTAGTATATTATACTATTGTCAATTAATGTTGATACTCGTGACGGACTTCTCAAGCGTTGCCTGCACGTCCGGCACCTGTACCCCTGGACACCCTCATGAGACCGCCCGCCAATTACCTCGGCTTGACGATTCATGTTTACCCATGCGGCACTTCCGGCACACCGCGAAAGAGGTTGAAGCCGCCAGGACATCCGGTTTGACTTTTGGGAACGGGGGAAAAACGTGGGTTTGAAGGGAGTCGCGGTTAGTGAGCCGCAACCTGGTAGTATCCACCAGGACCGCGTACGATCTTGCCTTCAACTTCGAAGCGGGCAAGCAGGGAGACCGTGTCGGCCGCGCTGAGGCCCGCGGCGATCGACAGCTCTTCGGGATCGGATATCCCACCGGCCACGGCCCGTAGCAACCTGTGGCCCACGCGGCTCTCCAGCGTCGGCGCATGACCGCGCCCCTCGTCAGCGAGTTCCGCCGGCGATTCGATGCCGATCTCGGAGAGGATGTCTTCGGGGGTCGTTACGACCGTGGCACCGCTCTTCAAGAGTGAGTTGGTACCCCTGCTGGTTGCCGAGAATATCTGGCCGGGCACAGCCATGACCTCGCGGCTCTCGGCAAGCGCCATGTCGGCGGTGAGGAGCGCTCCGCTGTCTTCGGCCGCCTCGACCACCACCACCGCGAGGGAGACGCCGGCGATTATCCTGTTTCTCGCGGGAAACCGGAACTTTGCCGGTGGCGTTCCCGGGGGGTATTCAGAGAGGACGCACCCCGACTCGGCGATTCGCCGGAGCAAACTGGCGCTGGAGCGTGGATACTCAACGTCTACCCCGCATCCCAGCACAGCCACGGTGTAACTGTCGGCCTCCACAGCACCGATGTGCGCGGCGTGGTCTACACCGTATGCGGCTCCACTGACCACCACAACTCCGCTGCGGGCAAGGGCGCGGGCTAGCCAGCGGGCCGCCTCGCGCCCGTATGGCGAAGCTTTGCGAGACCCAACCATGGCAACACACGGCGCCGCCGGGTCGGGAAGAGCACCGCGGTAGAAGAGCGCCCAGGGCGCGCCGCTCGTCTGAGCGAGCAACCGTGGATAGCCGGACTCACCACGGACCACGGTGTGGATAGACGCGCGCCGCATCGCATCCAACTCGGACTCAAGATCGGTGTGGATAGCGATATCCTGCCATGAACCCTGGACTGAATCCTGCATGCCGACAGGCGGTGATGCAGCACCTAGGCGCAATGCCTCCCACGCCCCGGCAGGCGAGCCATACAAAGTCATCATGTCACGTATGCGCCTGGTCGTGATGCCCGGGAGCGAGCAGATCGCGATCAGCTCGGCTTTCTCTCTTACGAGGTCGAGGTCCACCTATCTGCTTGGCCCGTAGACAAGGGTGCCCGTGAACATCGACCGCTCGAGGCACCGGTATTGGACGCCCTCCGCCAGGTGTTCGACCTCGATCGTCTCGCTCTGCGCAAGGTCGGCGATGGTGCGTGAAACCTTGAGGACCCTCTGGTAGGAGCGCGCTGAAAGCCCCAGGCGCTCGACCGCCATCCCCAGGAACCTCTCGCCCTCAGGCGACGTGCGGCAGAACCTCTCTACCTGGGCGTGTGTCATACCCGCGTTACAAAACGCGCCGCCCGAGGACAGGCGCCGCTCCTGTATGCAGCGTGCCGCTAAAACACGTTCACGTACGGAGGCGGACGGCTCGCCCGCGGAACGCTCCATCAACTGCCTGTGCATGAGCCTGGGCACCTCGATCTGGATGTCTATGCGGTCGAGGAGCGNNGGGTCGCCCAGGTAGCCGCAGGGGCATGGGTTCATAGAGGCGACCAAGCTGAAACGAGCAGGGTATGTGACAGTCACCATGGAGCGGACGATGGTTACCTCGTTGTCCTCGAGGGGGCCCCTGAGCGCCTCGAGGGCGTTGCGAGGGTAGAGCGTCAGCTCGTCGAGATAGAGCGCGCCACAGTGTGCCAGGGAGACCTCCCCCGGACGTGGCAGCGGCACGCCCCCGCCGGTCAGCCCTACAGAGCTGATAGAGCTGTGGGGAGTGCGAAAAGGCCTGGTCGTGATGAGCGAGCCACCCGGCGAAACGAGCCCCGCTACGCTATGGATGCGGGTGACCTCGAGCGCCTCTTCGAGAGTGAGCGGAGGAAGGATGCCGGGGAGACGCCGTGCGAGCATGGTCTTGCCCGAGCCCGGCGGACCCACGAACAAGATGTTGTGACCGCCGGCC
>PMDX01000291.1 GCA_003154635.1 Actinomycetota bacterium
GGTTTGCGTAAAACGAAACGGGGCCGGAGAGGCGCGGCGCGAGGTTTGTGATTCCTCTCTTAATGGACGATGGGTTAATATTTGTTTATCCGTTTTAGTGATTATCCCGAGGGATTTTGATGAGTGCTGTTTCAAAGAGGTTCGAGAAAGTGGCTGTAATAGGTACGGGGCTGATGGGCGGGTCGCTCGCGATGGCGTTCAAGGCCAGCCCGGCGGTTGGNNGATGAGGTCTGCGACAGGCCTCAGGAAGCAGTCGAGGGAGCCGGGCTCGTCTTCCTCGCGACGCCTACGGGGTCCATCTCAGAGGCGTTCTCCGCAATCGCCGGATCGCTCGAAGCGGGAACGGTGGTTTCTGACCTGGGCTCCGCCAAGCAGGAGATCACGGCTGATATCGAATCCAGATTACCGGCAGGTGTCAACTACATCGGTGGCCATCCGATGTCCGGCTCCGAGCAGTCGGGGGTCGAGTCCGCACGGCCAGACCTGTACAGGGGCGCTTATTTCATACTGACCCCGACGGAAAAGACCGACGCTGAGTCGTTCAGGATGCTTCACGGTGTTCTCGCCGATCTCGGCGCGCGAGTCATATCGATAGATCCCGAGACGCACGACCGCGCGATGGCGACCGTCAGCCATGTGCCACACCTGCTCTCACTTCTCCTCATGAATATGGCGAACCGGCAGCGCGACGAGATCCAGGGCCTGTTCACCGTGGCAGCCGGCGGATTCCGCGACATGACGCGCATTGCCGCGAGTAACCCGGATGTCTGGACTGACATATGCGCGGCGAACCGGGATTTCATCGTAGAGAGGCTGATCGACTACAGGAACAGGGTCGACGAGCTCGTAGTCCTGATGGAATCAGCGGATACCGACGCGCTTCGGGAGCTGTTCGAAAACGCGCGTCGCGCGCGCGGTGAACTGTCGCTTAAATCCGGGCAGGAACTGGAGCAGATGTACGACGTGACGCTCTCCGTTCCCGACGAGCCGGGTGTCATCAGCAAGATATCAACCGCGGTCGGAGCCATGGGAGTCAACATCGAGGACATCGGCATCGTCCATCCGCTGGAGGGTGAGACCGGGATAATGACGCTCAAGATACTTGGCAAGCAACAGGCGCGTGGTGTGAGCGATATGCTCTCAGAGCTTGGGTACCGCGCCTCTTTCTGGAGGGCGTGAGCGGGATGCAAGCGTCGTTTCAGAGANNGCGGGGCACTAAAGGGAACGGTATCCGTCCCCGGAGACAAGTCCATCTCGCACCGCGTGGCCATAATCGGCGCCATGGCTCGAGGCGAATCGAGGGTCAGGGGCTTCAGCCCCGCTGAGGATTGCGCCAGCACCCTGGCCGTCCTTCGCGCACTGGGCGTCGACGTTACCCGAGATGGTGAAACTCTCTTGATTGAGGGAATCGCGAGAAAAGGCTTTCTCCAGCCCGACGGTCCCCTGTACGCCGGCAATTCAGGCACGACCATGCGCCTGCTGTCTGGTGCCCTGGCATCCAGTCGCGTCACTGTGACGCTCCGGGGGGACGAGAGTNNGGCCAATGGGGCGCATCATCGAACCACTTCGTCTGATGGGGGCTACGATCACCGCTGGAGAAAATGGTCGACCGCCGCTTCGAATCGAGGGAGGGTCGCTTCACGGCATAGACTATTCGCCTATTGTCCCGAGTGCCCAGGTGAAATCCGCGGTGCTGCTCGCGGGGCTAGGTGCCTCCGGTAGAACTCTCGTGAAAGAATCGGTGCTCACTCGTGACCACACGGAGCGGTTGCTCGAGTACACGGGGATCGCCGTGTACAGGGAAGGGCTGAAGGTAGCTGTCGATCCGGGCGTCCCCGAGGCCCGGGAGATAGTGGTCCCGGGAGACGCCTCGTCCGCGGCTTTTCTGGTTGGAGCGGCTCTGCTCTGCCCCGGCTCTGAAGTGATCGTCAGGTCCGTTGGGTTGAACCCGACCAGAACCGGTTTCATAGACCTGTTCCGCAGGATGGGGGCGGACATAGAGACCGTGCAGACGGATTCCGGGGACTGGGAGCCTGTCGGAGATATCATCGCACGGCACGGGGCACTGAAGGGAATTCGGGTGTCCGCGGAAGATGTAGCCCTGGCGATCGATGAGATAACACTTCTTGCCCTGCTGGCGTCGCGTGCCGATGGAACTACAGAGATTTCCGGAGCTTTAGAGCTGCGACACAAGGAATCAGACCGCATTGCCGGTACGGTAGCCGCCCTTCGCGAGCTTGGAGCAAGAATAGAGGAGACCGATGACGGCATGGTGATCGAGGGGCCATCGGAGCTCAAGGGTTCGCACGTGCACGCGAGCCGCGACCACAGGCTGGCGATGATGCTGGCGCTGGCGGGGCTCGTCGCCGGAGGTGAGACCGTCGTCGAGGGTTGGGAGTGGACTCAAATATCGTATCCAGGTTTTGAGAAAGTGCTCTCGGAACTTGGGTCGGGACGGTCTCATGAGTGAGGAACCCGTGCTGGTCATAGCAATTGACGGCCCGGCGGCTTCGGGCAAGAGCACGGTTGCCATAATGCTCGCTCGCAGACTTGGACTTGCGCTCGTCGACAGCGGTTCGATGTACAGGGCGGCGACATTGCTCGCTGTGGAGCGAGGCGTCCAGTTGGACGACGAAGCTTCTCTTGCCGATATCGCAAGAGAATTGAGAGAGTCGTTCGAACTCGAACTCCCTCCCGATTCACCCGTAAGAGTAAGCGTCCATGGACGCGACATATCCTCGGCAATAAGGTCGCCGGAAATCGGTGAAGCCGTATCACCGGTATCGGCGGTTCGGGGCGTGCGCGAGGAGATGGTCGAGCTGCAGCGATCCCTGGTCAGGAAACCCGGGGCGGTGGTGGAAGGTCGAGATATTGGCACTACCGTCTTTCCGGAAGCCCCGCTCAAGGTCTACCTTGAAGCGTTACAGTCCGAGCGCGCTCGGCGTCGATATGTGGAGCTCACCGAGAAGGGCCTCGCCACAACGGAATCGTCTGTAGGCCAGGAGATCGCGATGAGGGACGAGATCGATTCGTCAAGAGAGAGCAGCCCTCTTGCCGCGGCCCGTGACGCACTCCGTATCGACACAACAGAACTCACAATCGAGGACGTGGTGAAAGAGATAACGAGTGAGCTGGAACGTCGCGGACTCCGCTCGGATGTTTGACAGACCCCGCGTGATTGACGTAATATCACCAACTATGAAAGCAACGGCAGTGTTTAACGAGCTGAATAGCTGGTGGTGGGGCTCCTAGGGAGTTCCACGCTGCCGATTAAACGAATAGGCCGTGGGACTCAATTGATTCCCGCGGCTAATGTGATTCTGGACCCGGTCGCGGAGGACCGGGTTTTTTAGTTTCGAGCGCAGGATCTCTAGAAAGGAGACATCGAGATGGGAAGCAAAGTGACGCCACACAAGGTAATACTCGACGAGAGCGAGATGCCGACGTCCTGGTACAATATCCAGGCGGACCTCCCCGAACCGGTGGATCCGCCTCTCAGCCCCATGACGAAGGAGCCGGCGGGCCCCGAGGATTTCATCCCCCTGTTCCCCATGGAGCTGATCAAGCAGGAGATGAGCCAGGAGCGCTACATAGAGATTCCCGATGAGGTTCAGCATGTCTATAAGCTTTTCCGGCCGACCCCGCTGCAGCGCGCCTACAGGCTCGAGAAAGAGCTCGATACACCGGCCAAGATCTTCTACAAGAATGAGAGCGTCAGCCCGGCGGGGAGCCACAAGCCTAATACGGCCATACCGCAGGCGTACTACAACAAGATGGAAGGCGTCAAGCGCATCTGCACAGAGACCGGGGCGGGCCAGTGGGGAAGCGCCCTCTCGCTTGGGTGCAAGTTCTTCGGGATTGAGCTCGAGGTGTACATGGTCAAGGTCAGTTTCGAGCAGAAACCCTACAGGCGCGCGATGATGGAGGTGTGGGGCGCGAAAGTGCACGCAAGCCCTACTGACGAGACGGAGTCCGGGCGCGCCGTCCTCGCCGAGGACCCGAATTGCCCTGGCAGCCTTGGGATCGCCATCAGCGAGGCCGTGGAGATGGCGCTGAAGCGCGATGACACCAAGTACTCTCTCGGCAGCGTCTTGAACCACGTCTGCATGCATCAGACCATTGTAGGGCTTGAGGCTAAAGCTCAGCTTGAGAAGGTCGACGAGTACCCCGATGTCGTCATCGGATGCGTTGGCGGTGGCAGTAACTTCGCCGGGATCTCATTCCCGTTCGCCAAGGATAAGTTCGACGGAAAAGACATTCGAATCATCGCGGTGGAGCCGTTGAGTTGCCCAACGCTAACCCAGGGCAAATACGAATACGATTGCGGCGATGAGGCAGGCCTTGCGCCCATCGTCATGATGTATACACTCGGGCATAAATTCGTTCCTTCACCGATACACGCCGGTGGGCTCCGCTATCACGGCGCTTCTCCGCTCGTTTCCAAGCTCGTCCATGACGGCTATATGGAAGCTGTGGCGTACCCCCAGACCCAGGTCTTCGAGGCCGCGATGACGTTCGCGCGCACGGAGGGGTTGATAATCGCGCCGGAGACGTCACATGCGGTGAAGTGCGCCATCGACGAGGCGCTCAAGTGCAAGGAGAGCGGCGAGAGCAAGACGATACTCTTCAACCTCAGCGGCCACGGACTGCTTGACCTGCGTGGCTACGATGAGTATCTGGCGGGCAATCTGGTAGACTAAGGTTGGGACTGGAAAATACCGAAACAAGACCTGAAAGGCCTTGTTGAGAATCATCTGGAACGTGGGCGCGGTATGTTTATTGCGCCCACGTGCATAACCTGGAGGTGGCGGGAGTGGCGATATTCTGTCCCGCTTGTGGAGCGGAGAACCCGGACTCCGCAAAGTATTGCAACTTGTGCTTTGCAGAGATCGTCTTCGAAGAGGACGACTTCCCTGGTGCGGGGCCACAATCCGAGGGCTATCTGACCAAGTACCCATCGAGCTTCTCGGCTGATGCGCCGACCTTTGAAAAAGATCATGACGGATGGCTGGAATCCGATGCCGAAGTGCCGCCTGTGGATGTCGGCGAGTATGGTGTGAAAAGCGGCAATACCTACGAGGAGACTTCCGAAAAGTAGTCACTCGAAACTTCTCTGATGAATTCCAGCATCGGCGCTCGATCGACGGGCCAAGCCAGACTGCTATTGTTGGAGCTTTTCGGCATTTACAGTGGAACGCCAATCTCTGATATTATCTTCGTGAAAATTGTCACTTGAGTACGGAGGTCCAAATGTTCGCAGCTCTGGCGTTGTTCGGGATGCCGCTATTTGCAGTGGCAAAAAAAGGCTGGAATAGCTGGGGCAGCAGTTGGGTGTATATTGTCTTTGGAGTTCTGGTCGTGGCAATAATTCTGGCTACGTGGGCCGGGGCGGTTGCGGCTGGAAAAGGGCGAAGCATGCAGTGGTGGTTTATAATCGGCTTTTTCATACCGGTCCTGGGCGTCATCATCATTTACATCCTCAAACCCATTCCCACGAAGGACCGGAAAGCCAAAGCCTGACAAAGGTCTGAAAAAGACAAAAATCAGGGGGCAACAACTCGTGAGATCAGTGGTGGTGCCGAAGGCCGGACTCGAACCGGCACGGGGTGCTACCCCACTGGTTTTTGAGACCAGCGCGTCTACCATTCCGCCACTTCGGCGCGTCAGCGTAGGTATGACGTACGCCATTCCTCCGCATCGTGTTCCTTGAGATATTATAACAGCAAGCAATCGACGTTCCGTGCCATTACGGTTCGACGCTTGTTTTTGGATTCATGTGGTGCAAGCCTATGGAGATAAGATTCGGACAAGCATGAACGACACTCGAAAAGTCTTGTTAATCGACGGGCACAGCCTTGCCTACAGGGCTTTTTTTGCGCTGCCGGACACTATGACGACCACGGGAGGGCAGCCGACAAACGCCATTTACGGCTTCACGAGCATGCTCCTGAAGGCCCTTGACGAAGAGAGACCCGACGCCGTTGTGGTCGCTTTCGACGGTCCGCGCGCGGAGCTTCACCGCACAAGGGAGTTTCCGGAGTACAAAGCGCACCGTCCCACTATGCCCGACGAACTTCGAAGCCAGATGGGGATGATAGAGCACCTCCTCGGTCACATGAACATTCCCGTGGTCCGCGCGCCGGGCTTCGAGGCGGACGACGTTCTCGGAACGCTATCCAGGGCCGTCTCGTCGTCAGGCGGAGAAGCCGTCATCGTCACCGGCGACAGGGATACGCTCCAGCTCGTGGGCGAGGGTGTTCGAGTGGTTATGACCGGCAAGGGGATAACGGAGACGGTCGATTATGACAGGGCGGCCGTCGAGGAGAAGTACGGCCTTCCGCCCGAGAAGCTTCCCGACATGGCTGGTTTGAAGGGCGATACGTCCGACAACATCCCGGGCGTCCCCGGAATCGGCGAGAAAGGGGCATGTGCATTGATCGGTGAGTATGGCTCACTTGAGGGGTTATACGAAAATCTCGACACGGTGTCGGGGGCGAAGCGTAAGGCGTCTCTTCTGGAGAACCGCGACATCGCGTTCCTCTCGCGTGAACTCGCGAGGATAGTGACGGACATCGACCTCGATATAGACGTACGGAAGCTGCGCCTTGGTGACTGGAACCGCCAGGACGTTCTCGATTATCTTTCCGCCCTCGAGTTCAAAACGCTTGCGAGGCGGTTCCTCGAGATGTTCGGAGAGGGATTGCCGGTCGAGGAGGAGAGCCACGGAGGAATCGTGACGTACTCACTCACGGATCCTTCTGACTCGGAAAGCGTCGAGAGGTTTGTCGCTGAAGCGCGGGAGCTTACAACCGTCGGGGTCGCATCTGTCTGCTCCGGCTCCGGATTCTGCGAGATAGAGCTGCAGTCTGTTGCGCTGGCGACAGGCACTGAAGCGCTGGTGGCGAAGCCCGGTGATACACAAGGCTGGCGAGCGGTTTCGGACATATTGTGCTCCGACGACATCGTGAAGGTTTTTCACGACGCCAAGGGCACTCTCGAGGCTCTCGACAAAGTCGGAGTTCCGGTCAATGGAGGCAGATTCGATATCGCTGTAGCCGCATACCTGGAGAATCCGTCACTGGGCACTTACCACCTGTGGGATATCTGGGAGCGGAACATGGGTGGCGATATCACTATTGAGGGCACGGAGCCCGTGGAGTCTGAACAGCCTTCGCTCCTGTCTCCCGACTACGGTTCCGGCGAGTCCGAATCCGCGCGGGATGCCGCCAGGGTTTACCTGCTGAAACCGGTCCTTTACGAGAAGCTTCACGCGCTTGGAATGATCCCGCTTTTCGAGCACATAGAGATACCCCTTGTCGGTATCCTCGAGGAGATGGAAAAGACGGGAGTCGCCCTGGACAGCATGGTGCTTCGCGACATGTCGGAAGAGGCTTCGGTGGTTCTCTCCGGACTCGAAAAGGAAATCCACGATCTTGCCGGTCGCGAATTCAACATAGGTTCGACCAGGCAGCTTGCAGGGGTCCTGTTCGACGAGCTCGGCATAACCCCGCGCAAGAAGACCAAGACCGGGTTCTCGACGGATTCGTCCGTCCTGGAATCCCTGCGCGACGAGCATGAGATCGCCGGCAAGGTCGTTGAGTACCGCGAGTACTCCAAGTTGAAGTCCACGTACTACGACGTACTTCCCACGCTCGTCTGTCCTTTGACCGGTCGGCTTCACGGTTCTTTTAACCAGACCGCGACCTCGACCGGCCGTATCTCCTCCAGCAATCCTAACCTCCAGAACATTCCCGTCCGCACAGAGGTGGGAAGGCGCATCAGGACGGCCTTCGTACCCGGGGAGCCGGACTGGAAGCTGGTTATCGCGGATTATTCACAGATCGAGCTGAGGGTTCTTGCGCACATGTCCGCTGATGTCCGCCTGCTCGAGTCTTTCGAAAAAGACGCGGATATACATCGCGAGACAGCGGCGAGGATATTCGGGGTCGATACCGTCGAGGTTTCCTCGGAGATGCGCCGCATGGCGAAGGTCGTCAACTTCGGAGTCGTATACGGCATGGGGTACTACGGGCTATCCTCGAGGCTCGGTATCTCAATGGAGGAGGCCACCCGATACATAGACACTTATTTCGAGACCTACGAGGGCGTCAGGATGTACCGGGACGACTGCATCGCACGCGCCGCAAAGCTGGGGTACGCCGAGAAGCTGTTCGGAAGGCGTCGCTTTATTTCCGAGCTCGGCAGCACGAACAGGCAGACGAAGGAGTTCGGCGAGAGGCTGGCGATCAACACGCCGTTACAGGGGACCGCCGCCGACATCATCAAGAAAGCGATGGTCGATGTTACTCGCGAGATGAAGCGAATGGAGATGCGGGCGGCGATGACACTGCAGATACACGATGAGCTTATGTTCGAGGCCCCCGACGACGAGCTTGAAGATCTGCAGAACGCGGTGCGCAGGTGTATGATGAATGCTGCGGATCTGCTGGTCCCCCTCAAGATAGACATGGGGGTTTTTAATAACTGGGGAGAGGCTAAGGATTAAGCGGCTTCCTGGTGTATTGATATTCCCGGTGCTGTACACAACCGAGGAGGTTTCGCGGGCGCCGGCGTAGCGGTGCAGTCAAGCGATGAAGGCGCTAAGCGCCGGTTTTTCCGGCTAACCTTGCGGCTTGAAATTGGTTGTGCTATTCATATCTTCATAAGTTCAGGCTATCTGAAGGAAAAAAACACGATGGAAGACGGCGACTTCGGACAGACCATGGAGAGCGAGGAAGAGGAAGAAAGCCTACTCACGGGAGCTGAAGCAAGAGAGTCACTTGCAAGCCTGGGGCTGAGCCCGGAGGAAAGCCAGATGGTGCCCGACTATGATGGCACCATAAAAATCTTCAACGAAGGCGACATCGTACACGGCACTGTAGTCAAGGTCGACAAGGAAGAGGTCCTTCTCGATATAGGTTACAAGTCCGAAGGTGTCATTCCCGCCAGAGAACTCTCCATACGCTACGACGTCAAACCCGCCGACATCGTGAACCCCGGCGATGAGCTCGAAGCCCTGGTCCTTCAGAAGGAAGACAAGGAAGGGCGCCTGATCCTTAGCAAGAAGAGAGCACAGTACGAGCGGGCATGGGGGAACATAGAGCGCATCAAAGACGAAGACGGTATCGTCGAGGGCGAAGTCATCGAGGTC
>PMDX01000282.1 GCA_003154635.1 Actinomycetota bacterium
ATTCGACCTCCCCTGGGATGTGCCCGGCGTGGAAGAACGGCTGGTATCGGAGTTTCACAGCGAGACGTACCGGCAGTACCACGACCAGCTCGCGGGGCATATGGTCACGTTGATGGTACCGCTGCTCGCGGAGGTGATCGAGCAGGGCGTATCGGAAGGAGTGTTTCACGTTCGCAACGCGGAGCTGTCCGCCCTGTTCATCCTCGCTCCTTCACTTCACAACATCGCGCCCGGTGAAGGACGTTCCTACACTCTCGATCAGTACGAGGAAGCTTACGGCGAATTCGTTTTTCAAACGCTCGGTTTTGATGGGAACGTCCGACCTGAAAAGACGGAGGGCTAGCGATGCCTCCAATGGGTGCGGCGGTATCGACCGACGCGCTGACAAAGACCTTCGGCAAGGTGCTGGCGGTGGACCGGCTCTCCCTGGAGGTAGGCCGTGGTGAGATATACGGGTTCCTCGGTCTCAATGGCGCGGGCAAGACAACAACGATACGGATGCTCCTGGGAATGATAAAGCCGACTTCTGGCTTTGCGAGCATGCTCGGTTTGAGAGCAAACGCGGCCGCGCGAGAGCTCTGGTCCCGCGTCGGCTACCTCGTCGAATCGGCGAGTGCATATCCGCAACTGACGGTGAGGGAGAACCTGGAGGTTACAAGAAGGCTCAAGCTCGTCAAAGATCCGGGATCGGTTGACAGGGTCATGGAAACTCTCGCCCTGGGCGTCTACTCCGGTCGTAAGGCGCAGACCCTTTCCACCGGAAACATGCAGCGCCTCGGTCTTGCAAGGGCGATTCTAGGTGAGCCGGACTTGATCCTGCTTGACGAGCCTGCCAACGGGCTCGACCCCGCCGGGGTGGTTGAAGTGCGGGAGCTTCTCAAGAGCCTTGCGAGAGAACGAGGCGCAACTGTCTTCATGTCGAGCCATATCCTCGGTGAGGTGGCCAGGCTGGCCACCAGGATCGGCATCATAAACGAAGGCCGTTTGATAGAAGAGCTCGACTCGGACGAGCTGGAGGGCAGGCTGCAGCCGCGCCTCGCGGTTGACGCGCGCGACCGGGCCGGGCTGCGCCAGGTCTTCCACTCGGCGGGCATGCGCTTCGAAGATGGGCCGGGAGGTGAGCTGCTCCTCGCCGAGGCAAGAGCGGTAGACCGCCCGGACGACATCGCGCGCCTGCTGTTCGATTCAGGTTTTCCACCGACCCTGCTGCACGTTCGTCACGAGGACCTCGAGACTCATTTCCTGAAAATGGTCGGCCATCCAGCACTTCGCGACGAGGCCGACCGCGAGCGCCACGAGGGAACGGCGCAAGAGGCATCTACAGATGCGCCTGGGGAGGCTGGGAGAGCATGACCGGGACGCGAGGCGCACTGTGGAGCGAAACCCTCAAGGCAAGGCGGACCAAGGTGCTACCGCTCACGGCTGCGGGGTTTGCCATGCTGCCCCTCATGGCCGGCTTTTTCATGTTTCTCAAGAAGAACTCCAAACTGGCGCATAGGCTGGGGCTCGCCGGCGCAAAAGCCGGCATGCTCGACATCAAGGCGGACTGGCCTGGGTTCATGAAGATCATCGTACAGGGAATGTCCGCGATCGGTATCCTGCTTTTCACCATCATCATCGCCTGGGTGTTCGGCCGCGAGTTCTCGGACAGGACCGGAAAAGACCTGCTCGCCCTTCCCACCTCGCGGTCGTCGATAGTGCTGGCGAAGTTCGTGGTGGGCCTCGTGTGGATGAGCGCGGTCACCGTCATGGTCCTTGTGCTGGGATTTGCCATCGGGGCCGCGAGCCACCTCCCGGGGTGGTCGGCCTCCGTTGCGCTCAGATGGTCATGGATGATGGTGGCTACATCTTTGATGACCATCGCTGTGATCAGCCCCGCCGCCCTGGTCGCGAGCGCCGGCAAGGGCTACCTGGCGCCTGTAGGCTTCGCAATCCTCGTACTCGTGCTCGCGCAGGTATTCTCAGCCACGGGCTGGGGCCCGTTCTTTCCATGGGCAATCCCGGGGCTTTACACCGGCGCCGGCGGTGAAGTGAACCTCGGTCTCGCGAACTACATGATCGTGGTTCTAACCAGTGGAGCGGGAATAGCGGCGACCTTCGCGTACTGGCGATTCGCAGACCAGACCCGCTAGAAAAAAGAATAGTGATACCAGACGGGATGTACTTCCGGAATGAAGTTCATGAGCGTCATCGGATTCGGTAAAGCATCGATGGTCGAGGACGAAGAGCGGAAGATCAAGGCACTGAATATTATCATGCGACAATGCTTTGGCACAGAGTCAAATGACTACACGAACGAGCACCTTGGTAGAGTCGCGATCGTAAGAATCAAGCTTGAAACCCTGGTCGGAAAGGTGCTCGGCTACGATCAGGCATAGTGCCGGGAAGAGCCAGGTGGAGTGCCCCCGGCTTCGAGCATCAGGTCCAGGTAAGATCCTTCTACCAGCTCGGCCTCGGCGATGCCCAGGTCGTCGATCAGTTTTCCCGCGATCGACTCTGCTCTCTCCGGAAGGAAATTCTCCGGCATGACTACCTCGATCTCGAGGAATGAGCCGAGTTGCTCGACCTGGTCCAGGTGTATGCGCGTAATATCAATAAGGAACAGGGACCTCTCCTTACGTACAACGGCCTGTACACCCAGGGCAGTTGTCAGGAGCCTCTTCAGTTCATCCGGATCCTCGAGCGCTACGATCTCGTACTCGGACATCTTCGGGCCCGGCCCGTCTGGTCGATTGTAGAAGATGAGCTCGCTTCGACCCCCATTCGAATCCTCCAGCTCTCGTAGTTTCAGCCGCCCCGAAGGGACATTGAAGTAAGTGTCCGCCTGCTTCAGGGTGTCGCTTGGTTTTCCAGCGCCCAGCTGCTCGAGCCTCGAAAGCACGCTCGACAGGTTTCGGACCCTCGCTTTCATCTCAACGTTTCTCAACTGTTGAACCTCCATGTCGGTCTCTGGCGCAGCGCCGCCAACAGGACATAATTCTACATCCCTATGTTCGGTAATTGGAACGTTTGTTGACACTGGCATGAGCGAAGTCATACCGTTTCCGGGATGAGGTCTTATGCAGTCTGACCCGATAGAGCAGGAGTAGATCTGATCATGGGTGAAGAAGCTGGAGAGTCCGAAGACCAGCCGCGTGAAATTGCAGGCGATATCCAGAAGGATGAAAAGCCGGGCAAGATAAGCCGCACGGTAAAGGTGCTGGGCTGGGTAAGCCTGTTTACCGACGCCTCATCCGAGATGATATACCCGCTCCTGCCTGTTTTCCTGACGAGCGTTCTGGGCGCGAGCGCGGTGTTCCTCGGGGTCATCGAAGGCATAGCCGAGGGTACAGCCAGCATCCTCAAGGGTTTCTCCGGCTACATATCCGACAGGCTCGCCAAAAGAAAAGCGCTCATCGTGGCCGGGTACGGTTTGTCGGCGGTGACAAAGCCGTTTTTCGCGGCGACAGATGCTGTGTGGCAGGTCCTGGCTGTCAGGTTTGTTGATCGTGTAGGAAAGGGCATCCGAACGGCGCCGAGAGACGCGCTGATTTCCGAGACGACCAGCGCCGACAACCGCGGCAAGGCCTACGGCTTTCACCGCAGTATGGACACCCTGGGCGCGGTCATCGGGCCCGCCATCGCGTTCCTGATGATGTGGCTGTTGCGGGGGCAGGGAAACAACGCTTACCGGTGGGTGTTCCTCGCCGCTTTCATTCCCGGGATGATCGCGGTCGTCTTGCTCGTGACAACACTTCGCGAGAAGAAGTTTGAGGGCAAGGCGAAGTTTCCGGGCCTGCGTCTTGCCGGCTTCGATCGAAACTACAAGATGCTGCTGTTGGTGGTCGCGGTATTCACACTCGGCAACTCGAGCGACGCGTTCCTCCTGCTGCGCGCGCAGAACCTCGGCATGAAAGCATACCTGATACCGCTGGCATGGATGGTGTTCAACATCGTCTACGCCGGGACATCCACCCCGGGAGGGATGATCTCGGACCGCATAGGCAGAAAGAAGACCCTCCTGATCGGCTTTCCGCTCTACGCCTTGATCTACATCGGCTTCGGGTTCGCGCACCGGCTGGTCTACATATGGTTGCTGTTCGCTGTCTATGGGTTGTTCTACGGGCTGACCCAGGGATGCTTGAGCGCCTACGTCGCGGACCTCGCCCCGGCCGAGGTAAAGGGAACGGCGTTCGGCGTCTATCACATGACGGTGGGTGTTTTCAGCCTGTTCGCTAGCGTCATTTTCGGTGTCATCTGGTCGAGCTCAAAGGCAAGCGGCCCGTCAGCGGCTTTCTTCTTCGGCGGAGCCCTGGCGCTCGTAGCGGCCTTGCTGCTCTGGAGGTTTTGCGGGGAATGCGTGGCGCGATGACCCGCCCCGAGGGGTTGGCTTTAGAACGGCGTGATCACTCGAACGGCTTTCTTTTCTCCACCGCGGCGCGCGCAACTTGCTCCGCCCGTTTCACTCGGGTCTCCTCGCGCTTCGCGCTCGAAACCCAGAACGCCACGCGCTTCCTGTACGATTCGGTCCAGCTTTCGAACGTCTTGCGCGCGGTGCTGTCCGCCGGTAGCTCGGCCTCCAGCTCGGGTACCTCGAGGCTGTCGAGTGCGTCCAGCGCGTTCCATGAACCGTCTCGCTTTGCCGCTTCGATTCGGGCAAGACCGGCGGGAGTCATGCGCCCCTGCTCGATTAGCTTTTCCAATCGCTCCTTATTGCTCTTTGCCCAGGTGCCGCCGGCCTTCCTTGGTGAAAACAGGAGCTTGTATCGGTTCTCGTCGAGAGGGTTAATCCTGCCATCTATCCAACCGAAACAGAGAGCTTCCTCAACAGCTTCCTCGTAATAGACGCCGGGTTTTCGGCTATCCTTCTTGTTTATTACCAGCCACACGCTGGGGGAACTCGCGTGGTTCTTCTCGAACCACCGGCGTAGCGCTGCGGTGTTCTTCACGTAAACCGTCTCGCGTTCGGTCTCGCGCACCCGTCCTCCTTTCACGCGTCGAGTATATCGCAGAGTTGCGGGCGGGGAGGGCCGGCAGAAGGCTTGACCGCGACGAGCTTTCGCTATATACTGACCGACGGTCGGTATATACCGACCGTCGGTCGTTTAACTTTCCGCAAGGCAGCGTCCGGCGCAACGACTTTCGGAAAGTAGGAGAGTTCGAAGATGCGGACCGTCAAGGATTACGACGAGCGGATGAACGAGTTTGTCGACATCGGCATAGAGCTCATGCTGAAGAAGGGCTATGAGAAAACGACGGTCCAGGAGATCATCGACGCTGTCGGGGTTTCGAAGGGCGCATTCTATCACTACTTCTCCTCAAAGGAAGACCTTCTGAAGGCCGGAGCGGAGCGAATGGCCGCTGCAGTGATTGCTAGCATCAAGCAAGGGATCGAGGGAAAGGACCTTCCCGCCGACGCGAAACTGAGGGAGTTCCTCGCGGCAAGCTGGCAGTGGAAGAGCGAGAACCTGGAGTACGTCCTGGTATTCGCGCCAATCTTATTCAGGGAAGAGAACGCACGCCTGATGAAGAAGGCGTTCGACATGTCGCGCGAGATGTGCACCCCCATCCTCAGGGAGCTGGTACAGCAGGGGATCGATGAAGGCGTATTCGAGGTGAAGTTCGTCACCGACGCGGTTGACCTGATGCTGAGGCTCATGTTCGCTTCCGTTGATGCCTGGATTGAGATCGCGAGCCTGAATGACAAACCGGTGGAAAAGGCGAGACTCCTCAGAAGAAGGTTCGCGCTGATACTGGAGACCATCGAGAAGCTGCTTGGCGCCAGCCCGGGATCTCTCGGCCACGCTCCAGAGTCATATATCAAGCTTATTTCAATGCTTGACCCGGGAGAACTCATGGAAGGAGCGCCTCGCACGGAGAGCGCATTACCGACGCACCGCTGAGGATCATCATGACGGGAATGGAGAGCGCATGGAAACAGTAATTCACTTTGAAGGCCTGAGCAAGGATTACGGCTCGCTGACGGCGCTGGCCCCGCTCGACCTCGATGTGGGCGCAGGGGAGGTAATGGGCTACCTGGGCCCGAACGGCGCGGGGAAGACCACCACCATCCGCCTCATACTCGGACTGATCAGGCCGACCACGGGAAGCGCTTCCATCTTCGGGATGGATTGCCAGAGACAGAAGGTCGATGTGCACAGGCGTATCGCCTACGTCCCGGGGGAGGCGATGCTCTGGCCGTCGCTGACGGGCATGGAGACGCTTCACCTTCTCGGCAAGGTGCATGGGCAGGTCGACCCGGATTATCGCGACGAGCTCGTCGAGCGCTTCAAGTTCGACCCGAGCAAGAAAGTGCGCACGTACTCGAAGGGCAACCGGCAGAAGATCGGCATCATAGCCGCGTTCATGACGCGGGCCGACCTTCTGGTGCTCGACGAGCCGACGAGCGGCCTCGACCCGCTGATGGAGCAGGCTTTCCGTCTGAGCGTGACCGAGGCGAAGGATAAGGGACAGACTGTCTTTCTCTCGTCGCACATCCTGGCCGAGGTCGAAGCGCTGTGCGACCGGCTGGCCATACTGCGCACCGGCAAACTCGTCGAGCTCGGAACCCTTGCCGAGATGCGCCACCTATCTACAATGACGGTGGAGGCGACGTTCGACGGGGCGCCGCCTGACGTGGGGAACATCGAGGGTGTCAGCCGGGTCCACGTCGCGGGTCACCAGGTGACGTGCCAGGTGCGCGGAGACATCGCCCCGCTGCTCTCGGTGCTTGCGGCCGAGCGCCCGAAAACGCTCGTAAGCCGCGAGCCCTCACTCGAGGAGCTGTTCCTCGCGCTGTACGGAGAAGAGAACAACAGCACTGGAGAAGAGCGGGCAAGGGAGCAGGGCGATGGGAGCTGAGACGCTTGCCGCCGCCGCCGAACCCGCTGTCGAGCGGTTCAGGTCCCCCGGGACTGTAATAGCCCGCTTCACGAGCCGCAGCATCTACAAGACGGCCTTGATAATCGGTTACGCGTTCGCCATCTACGCGGCATCGTCTTTCCTTGGTTTCAACAAGACGTATTACACGAAGGCGGCGCGCGAGACGCTGGCCCGCTTGTTCGGGACCAATGCCGGGTTGCAGGCGCTCTTCGGGGTCGCACATCGAATCGATACGGTTCGCGGCTTTGTGGCATGGCGCACCCTCGGGGTCCTGACGATAGTCGGGGGGATATGGGCGCTGGTGGCCGCGACAAAAAGGTTCCGTGGCGAGGAAGAAGCGGGCAGGCTCGAGCTCTTTCTTTCCGGGCAGACGACCGGAGGGAAGGCGGCGCTGAATACACTGGCAGGCCTCGGCGCCGGATTGCTGATCGTCTACGCCCTCACAGCAGTAGTGACGGGCATCGTAGGAAACATGAACAAGGTTCATTTGGGCGCGAGTGAAACGTTGTTCTTCTCGCTGGCGCTGGTGGCGAGCATCGCGGAGTTCTTCGCGGTTGGCGCCTTTGCGAGCCAGATCGCGCCCACCCGGCGCAGGGCCGCCAGTATAGCGGCAGGTGTGTTCGGTCTTTCGTTCATCCTCCGGGCTATCGGGGACGCCACCCCGAGCGCGCACTGGTTGACCAACGTTAGCCCCCTCGGCTGGATTGAGCACCTCCGGCCCCTTACGGGCAGCAATCCGATCTGGCTGCTCCCGATATTTACTTTCGTGGTGGTGCTCTGCACCGCGACCGTCTATTTGGCGGGCGGGCGCGACCTCGGAGCGAGCCTCCTGCCGGACAAAGACACCCGCAGGCACCATACGAGGTTTCTAAACACACCGCTCGAGCTCGCGCTGCGTGAATCGAGAGGGTCGATCTTAGGGTGGCTTGCATCGCTCGCGGCGACGAGCATCGCCATGGGTGCCATAGCAAAAGCGGCCGGAAAGGCGATGGCGGCCTCGACCGGTACCCAGACTTTTATCAAGAGCATGACGCAGAACCCTGTTGTAGGGGCCACCACCTATATTGCGGTCGTCTTCCTGATGGTCATGGCCGCGATAATGGCGATGGCCGCTCAAGCGATCAACTCGATGCGGGAGGACGAGGCCGAGGGGTACCTGGATAACCTGCTGACCCGTCCGGTGTCCCGCGTCCGGTGGCTCGGTGGAAGGTTGCTCACAGTCGTGGCATCGGTCTTCCTCGCGGGCGTCGTCACGGGTCTGTTCTCCTGGTTTGGGTCCGAGAGCCAGAATACGGGCATTGCACTCTCCAAGATGCTGCAGGCAGGTGTCAACGCCACCATACCGGCAGCATTTATCATCGGGATAGGGGCCTTGACGCTGGGCCTCAGGCCCCGATGGACTTCAGCAGTGCTTTACACGGTCATCGGGTGGTCGTTCCTGATGGAGATGATCGGACCGGCGATCAAATTGAACCACTGGGTGCTCGACACCTCGCTGCTGCATCACGTGGCCCTGTCGCCCGCAACCGATCCGAGGTGGTCCACCGCCGGAATCCTCATCGGAATCGGAGTGGTTGCTCTGGTGATCGGTGCCTTCGCATTCAACAAGCGGGACCTCGCCGGCACTTAGACGGCAGCGCCACCCCCACTCCAACCCTCCCCGCTCGAGAGGGGAGGGGGAATCATGTTGGGAGTTGGCGGTAGCCGGGGATGGTCTTGTTCATGTTTTGAATGCGGTCTTCGAATTTGTCTATGTGTTTTTGTGTGTAGGCCAGCCCCGGGCCGAGGACCATCTTCTTGATGACGACGGGTGTCGCATTGAAAATGCGTCTGATCCTTAGGGAGCGGTTGAAATTACCGGAGAACTGCTTGAACAACCTGAAAGCCTCGGCCTTGTCCTGGTGGGCGATCGCCGCGATCTTTCCCGAGATGAGCGAGCCGTGTACGCCGAACAGGGCGAACGGGTCCATCATCCCGGACGCGGTGCCGGCGAGTATCTTGTCGCCCGCGAAGAGCTTCGGAGTGTTGTAGGCGGCCGTCGGCACCAGGCCCTCGTAGTAATCCCACCGCTGGCACTCCATGCCCTCCTGGCCGAGTAGCTGCTTTTCGCAGAAACGGTCGAACTCGTCTTTCTTGACCGGCTCACGAGCGAAATAGAGACAGAAGATCGCGTCATTGCATGCCGCGTAATAGGCGTAGTCGAGCGTGTAATCGTGAAACCACGCTGCGACGCACGGGTAATCTTTGTTCGAGCGCCCCTTGCCGAGGTAGCCGAAAACCTTCTCGTAAGGTATATGGAATGCCTCGAATGCCTCGACGTAGAGACCTGTCGCGATGATCGAATCGACTGGAAGTTGGGCGAAATCCTTCTGGCCGACCAGCGGGTGGTTGAATTCGAACTTGACCCCGGCATCCACGCAGAGCTCGTAGATCTGCACGTCGAGAGCCGTCTTGCGGTGTCCTCTTTCGACACAATGCACGTTTGTAGCCTCGACTGCCATCGGAACCTTGTAATCGTAAGCGTAAGCAGTCAACTCCTTGCACGCCCACACCTGCGGCTCACCGAGATCAACCCCGATAAACTTGCCCAGCGGCCCTGGATCCATCGGCGTCGCGTCCACGGCGG
Organism: Actinomycetota bacterium; assembly: GCA_003154635.1. Classification (GTDB taxonomy): domain Bacteria; phylum Actinomycetota; class Geothermincolia; order Fen-727; family Anoxymicrobiaceae; genus FEN-727. The sequence goes on from PMDX01000282.1 coordinate 9,488, forward strand.
GGTGCGCCAGCGGTATGCCCCCAGGCCTCTCGAATTTTTCCAGGACAGTCACGTCCTTGCCGTCCCGGGCAAGGTTGAGAGCCGCCGTCAGCCCCGAGAGACCTGCTCCTGCAACGACGACTTCCTTTGAACCATAACCACCCAAGCCGATCACCTCCGTGCTTCAGTTTCCAAATCAATAATCCCCCACTTCTGCCGACGCGGTCTTCCAACCGGCGGCTGGTGGGACCTCGCGTTATTCCAACACGCGCCATCCCGGAATGTTCCAGGCGAAACGCGTCGTAGCGGAGCCGGGTTTCTCCAGGCCCAACCCGGGTGTTTCCTAGAACAGGACGATAAATTTCTTGCCGCAGCCTGTGTCGTACTCCCAGCGCCGGCATGCGATGTTGTTGGGGTCGAGCGACATCTTGACTATCGTGTACGCCTTCATGAGCTCGACGAGGTTCGGCATCATAGCCTCTACGGCCATGTCCACCATCGGCGCCAGGCCTTTCAGCCAGGCGGTTACTCCTGCCGCGAACAGCATGCCCTCGGCCATCCCCTTCAACGACGATTTGTAGTACGCCAGGAGCATCCTGATGAGGTCGTCCTTGTCGGCCTGGTTCGTATAGAGGTCGTACTCCATGTAAGCCGAGCGGCCCATGTGGTATGGCTGCAGGTACGTCGAGGCGTCGTCGGGCCGGAGCGCGTTGTCGTTGGTGCCGACCTGGTCGGTGCACACATTGCGCATCATCTTCTCGATGTCGACCATGTTACCGAGCTTGTCGATGAGCGCCCCGATCATGAAGGAGCCTCGCACGCGCTGGACCCTCACTGTCACGTTGAAGAACTTTACCCACTTGTCGAGGTCGACGTACTCGTTATCCTCGGTCATCTGCTCGATGGCCTCCTTGGGGAGGTAGTCGAACATGGGGAAGTTCTTCTCGAGCATCCTCTGGGTTACCGCTGCCTTGGTGTCGGCCTCCTCTTGCGTCTCGCCGCCGAAGATGGTGAGCAGGTTGTGGCGAGGCATCAGTTCGGTGACCTTGCTCGCCTCGGCATTATTGTCGCCGATGAATATGCCGTAGAAGGAGTTCATGAGGTGCGCGAGCTCGAGAGAGAGGTTGTCCTGTGCGACCTTGAGCAGGGCATCGGCCAGCACCTCGAGCCTGTCTTCCTCGTAAGCGGGGAAGACCTGCTGGTGGAACGGCGTCTCGGGGTAGAGGCGGATTGTCATCCTGGTGACACACCCGAGCGTCCCGAAAGCGTAGCGGAACATCGCCGACATATCGGGGCCCGGCCCGGGCACGGCGCCCTTGATCGAACCGTAAGAAAGCCCTCCGGCTTTGAATATCTCGCCGGTCGGCAGGACGGTTTCAACATCGAGGATGTTGTCCATCCCGAAACCGTACTTGGACGCCATGGTGTTTATGTTGCAGAAGAGGTGGTTGCTCAGTACTCCCGCGGTCGCCGCCGTCGACGGGTTGAGCAACCGGCACCCGACACGCTGGGCCGCCGCCTGCAGCTCGAGGTAGT
>PMDX01000067.1 GCA_003154635.1 Actinomycetota bacterium
GTCGTGGTGCCGTCGCCAGCAACGTCGTTGGTCTTTGTCGCGACTTCCTTGGCGAGCTGGGCACCCATGTTCTCATACGGGTCTTCGAGCTCTATCTCGCGAGCAATGGTCACGCCGTCATTGGTGATGGTCGGCGATCCGAATTTCTTCTCGAGGACGACGTTACGTCCCTTGGGGCCGAGGGTTACCCTTACGGCGTCGGCCAGCTTGGTCACACCGGCCTCGAGTGCCCTCCTCGCCTCCTCGTCATATTCAAGAATCTTTGGCATGTTATTTCCTCCCCTTTCTTACTTCTTGGACTTTCCGGCAGGCTTGCGCTTGGCGAGTACGTCCCTCTCACTCAGGATCAGATACTCCTTGCCGCCGACCTTGACTTCGGTTCCACCGTACTTCGAATAGATGACTATGTCACCGGCCTTGACTTCTAGCGGAATCAGTTTGCCATCCTCGTACCGCCCCGGGCCTACTGCAAGAATCTTGCCCTCCTGTGGCTTCTCCTTGGCGGTATCGGGGATCACGATACCGCTGGCGGTCTTCTCTTCGCCCTCTCCGGGCTCTACGATAACCCGGTCTCCCAACGGTTCCAGGTTCATGTCCACCCCTCCTACTCTTCTGGTCACCTGCGTTAGCACTCCTGACGCCGGGGTGTTAGCACTCTCGGCGTTAAACTGTTAGCACTCTACTGATTAGAGTGCTAACAGGAATTATACGGGTTTGGAGAAAAGAGTCAATGGGGTGGCGACATGTTCGGATGCGTATTCGGGCCAGTCTCAGGCGGGTTCCTCCCAGAGGCGCGCCCGCTCCACGGCCTTTTTCCAGCCGCCGTACAGCAAATCGGCGTCGGCAGCGCTCATCGACGGGCTGAACGACATCTCGGGATGCCACAGTTCCTCTATCTGCTCTATGCCTTTCCAGAACCCGACGCCCAGCCCGGCGAGGTAAGCCGCCCCCAGTGCGGTGGTCTCGGCCACCGCCGGTCGCTGCACTTCGATTCCCAGCATGTCGGCCTGTATCCGGCAAAGGACGTCCATCACCGATGCGCCCCCGTCGACGCGGAGCTTCGCCACGCGGATGCCCGAGTCCGCCTCCATCGCATCCATTACGTCGCGCGTCTGGAACGCCATCGACTCAACCGTCGCCCTGATGAGTTGCTCTCGCGTCGTGCCGCGGGTTATCCCGAAGATGGCGCCGCGCGCGTAAGGGTCCCAGTATGGCGCTCCAAGGCCGACAAAAGCTGGAACGAAGAAGACGCCACCCGAATCGGAAGCCCGCTCGGCGAGCGGCCCGGTCTCCGCGGCGTCGTCTATGATATGGAGCCCGTCGCGTAGCCACTGGATGGCCGCACCCGTGATGAATATCGCGCCCTCGAGAGCGTACGTGACCTTGTCGTCTAGCCCCCAGGCGATAGTGGTCAACATGCCCGTCTTCGAGAACACCGCCTCGGGCCCGGTGTTCATCAGCACGAAGCTACCCGTACCGTAAGTGTTCTTGGTCATGCCCTCGTGGTAACACGCCTGCCCGAAGAGAGCCGCCTGCTGGTCACCGGCGACCCCGGAGACAGGCACCGAGATCCCCAGGAACGAATCCGGGTCCGTCTCGCCGAAAAAGCCACTGGAGGGCTTGACCTCGGGAAGCATGGAGGCGGGAACACCCAGCAGGTCTATCAGCTTCTCGCTCCATTCGAGCCTGTTTATATCGTACATGAGCGTACGTGAAGCATTGGAGAAATCGGTGGCATGGACCCTGCCGCCCGTCAGCCTGGCGAGCAACCACGAGTCGATAGTGCCGAACGCGACCTCGCCCGCGTGAGCCCGGGCAGCGAACTCCGGCTCGTTCTCCATCTTCCACGCTATCTTTGTTCCACTGAAATACGGGTCGAGCACCAGGCCGGTGCTTTCCCTGAACGATTGCTCGTGCCCGGCTTCCTTGAGTCGCTCGCACACGTTGGCGGAGCGGCGGCATTGCCAGACGATAGCCCTGCCCGCCGGCTCGAGCGTCTCCTTATCCCAGAAGACGGAGGTCTCACGCTGGTTGGTTATCCCGATAGCCGCTATGTCCGTTGCCTTGATGTCGGCCCCGGCAAGCGCCTCTTGGACCGTCGCAAGCGTGCACTTCCAGATCTCCTCGGGGTCGTGCTCGACCCAGCCGCCCTGCGGGAAATACTGAGTGAAATCCTTGCTGACCTTTGAGCACACCTCGGCCCGGCGGTCGAATATCATGGCCCTGGTCCCGGTGGTCCCCTCGTCTATCGCCAGAATGTACCTGCCGTCCAATGCTTACGACCTCCAGTCTAAGATCTGAATCGGTTTTACCAGGGTCCACGTCGAAAACGTTCACGATGCCGGCATTAGACTTCAGCCAATCTTCCCCGTTCCTGCTATCGGCTCTCCTGTTCCCTGGTTGGGAAAAACGTCCTNNGCCGCCGCGATCATCGCCGCGTTGTCCGTACAAAGTACCGGTGACGGATATACGAGGCTCAGGCCTTCGGCCTCGCATGCGTCTGCGAGCGACGCGCGCAGCGCCGTGTTACACGCGACGCCACCCCCAAGCACCACATCGCGCAAGCCCCTCTCCTCCGCGGCCTTGATCGTCTTCCTGACTATCACCTCGAGCGCGGCCGCCTGGAACGATGCGGCGATATCCTCGATCCCGGGGGCCTGTGCTCCGGCTTTCATCATGTATCGAATTACGGCGGTTTTGAGACCGCTCAGCGAAAAGTTCAAATCACCGCTTGAGATCATCGCGCGGGGAAACTCGACCGCGCGCGGATTCCCCACCGCGGCCAGCCTGTCGATGATCGGACCGCCCGGATACCCCAGGTCGAGGTACTTGGCAACCTTGTCGTACGCCTCACCGAGCGCATCGTCCAGGGTTTGTCCGAGGATCTCGATATCATCTATACCCGATATCTCCGCAAGAAGAGTATGGCCACCGGAGACGACGAGTGCGAGGAACGGGTACTCCGGAAGCCTTCCCTCCAGGGCGGGAGCGAATGCGTGCGCCTCGACGTGGTTGACCCCGACCATTGGCACATCCCACGACCATGCCAGGCCCTTCGCCACTGAGATGCCAACAATGAGCGAGCCTACGAGCCCGGGGCCGACGGTGACCGCCACCAGGTCAGGGCGCTCCGCTGCCACTCGGAGTGCTTCCTCCAGCACGGGCACTATAGCTTCGAGATGCGCCCTCGCCGCAACCTCCGGCACCACCCCGCCGTACTCGCTGTGCAGGTCCACCTGGGAAGCTACCACGTTCGACAGCAAGACCTCTCCGTCGCGCAGCAGCGCCGCCGAACTCTCGTCGCATGACGTCTCGATTCCGAGGACCAGCATCAGCGTGCACCTTTTCTGTGGACCCTGGAGAGCTCAAGTTCATCAAGGAGCTCCAGGAAAGCCCGGTCCCTGATGTCACCTGTCACCATGATTACAGCGTCCTCTCCAATATCAGTGTAATAGCCGTGCCTGATCCCGATGGGGTCAAATCCGAACAACTCATAAAAAGCGCGCGCTTCGTTGTTGCTCTCCCTTACCTCCAGCGTGAGCCAGCGCCCGCCTTTTTTCACGGAACGCCTTACGCAGGAGATGAGGAGAAGCGAGCCGACTCCCATTCTCCTTGCGCGACCGGTGACCGCCATGTTGGTCACGTGTATCTCGTTGTCCAGGAGTTGGGCGCCCAGGTAACCCACGACTTTCCCTTCATGCTCGGCGACAAGGTACATCGTCTTTTCGGTACGGCGCAGCTCGAAGTCGAACAGGTCTCTCGTCCACGGCGAGGCAAAAACCTCGCTCTCGATCTCCATCACGGAGTCGAGGTCGCCCTGCTCCATGTCCCGGACCGCACTATCCGATGCCATTCCCAAATCCGTTCCTCCGCTATACGGGTTTCTTGAGATATATTGCCGCTACGGATACGGCATCACTGACGTCACCTGATTCGATCATGTCCGAGGCGAGCTTGATCAGTGCTCCTCCCGTGGGGTAATCCCCTCCCGTCGTCACGACATGCCTGGTCTTGCCCAACAGGTCCATGAGTTCGACAGTAGCCTCACCCGCTACCACCAGGTCACCGATATCCAGCTCCGCGGCCACGCAACAGAGCGAGGATGGCTCAACGCACATGTAATCCGTCAAGCGCTCGAGCGTTTCGTCGGTGGGTCTGAATGCGGCCGCGTACAACTGCCCGCGCCTCGCGTCCATCACCGCAAGTATATCCCTGTCGATTCCGGGTGCCGCGTGTGCCAGCAAGTCGAGGGTGGGCATCCCTACAACCGGGACACCGAGCCCCATCGAAACAGCCTTCGCGCAGGCGATTCCGACCTTGACACCGGTGAACGTGCCTGGACCCGTGCCACACGCTACGTGGGTAACTTCGGCCCTGGAGACGCGTGCGGTTACGAGAGCTTCATCCATCTCGGGCATCAGCCAGCCGCTGTGTCCTTTCGCGGCTTCGAAATACGTCTCCGCCAGCAACTGACGGCCCCTGGCTATCGCTATCACACCGCGGATCATGCACGTATCCCAGGCGACGATAACGGGCATGGCGCCTTCGCCGTGCTCCTTGACGCTCATTCGCTCATTAGCTCCTTCATTATCCGAGCCAGCCTCCCGTCCCAGCCGCCCTCCTCCCTAATTGTTATCACGCGCTCGTTCTCTGCTTCGCCGAACGCTATCTCGATCGAGAGCGCGTTGGACGGAAGCGCCGGGCGCACCCTGTCCGCCCACTCGACTGCGCAAACCCATTCGCCATCCAGGTAGTCGTCGATCCCCGCACCGATGAGCTGTTCGCCGGTGTCGAGCCGGTATGCATCGACATGACAGAGCCCGGCATCGACGTACTCATTGATGATGGTGAAGGTCGGGCTCGTAACGGGACCCGAATGGCCTCTGGCTCTGGCCATTCCCCGTACGATTACGGTCTTACCGGTTCCCAGTTCCCCGATGAGGCAGATAACGTCGCCCGGGGACGCGGCGGAGCCAAGAGACGACCCGAGAGCCAGGGTCGTTTCCTCTGAAGCGCTCTTGAGTACCAGTTCCATATCAGCAGATCGTGCACGAGGCCACTAGAACAGTCCCATTTGCTCCGGCTCGGCTTCCGGGGGTTCGGGCGGCGCCTGCTCTTCCTCGAGGTATTTCTTGAGGCTCTGGAAGTCCTGTTTGAGGAGGTCGAGGTTCGAAGCCGCTCGAAGCGCGGCGGCCGGATGGAAAACCGGTACATTGTAGTAGCCCGGGCCTATGAACCTCTGCCCGTGCACCTTCGTTATCTGGATCTGCCGGTCCATCATCAGGCTCGCGGCGACCCTCCCCAGCTCGCAGACGATTTCCGGCTTGATCAGCTTTATCTGCTGTTCCAGAAACGGGCTGCAGGTCTCTATCTCAACGGGCAGTGGATCGCGGTTTCCCGGGGGCCTGCACTTTACGACGTTTGCGATATACACGTCCTGGCGCCTGAGGCCGATTGAGGTCAGCATCTCGTCGAGAAGCTTTCCGGCAGGCCCAACGAACGGGAGCCCCTGCGCGTCCTCGGCCCGGCCCGGACCCTCGCCCACGAACATGAGGCGAGCTTCCGGGTTGCCACTTCCAAATACCACGTTCGCGCGGCTCCGGCAAAGCTGGCACCTGGTGCAGTCGCCGAGTATGCCCCGCAGATCATCCAGCGAATCTGCCTCGTACATCCTCCACCCCAATCGTCGTCCAAACGCCGGGCCGGCGCTCTTACTATCTACATCCGTCGCATGATGATGCGGAACAACCACCGCAGGAGCCGCCGCTGCTGGGCGTGAATTTCTCCCCGGATTTCACACCGAAAACGCTGAACAGTTTATCAAGCCTGCCTTTGCCACATTCGGGGCAGGCGACCTTCTCGTTGCCGCGGACCAGCTTCTCGAACTTGGTCCCACAAGCCTTGCATCTATACTCGAATATAGGCATCAAAACACCTCAGACGTACTCCGTGTACTTCTCGAACGGCTCCCGCCGCGTACGGTCCCGCACGCTGGCCGGTCGCCCTATGGGAACCATCGCCACCGGCCTTATCCCCGGCGGCAGACCGAGAGCCCTCGAAGCGGCTTCCTCGTCGAACGCACCGACCCAGCATGCCCCGAACCCCTCCGCGACAACCGACAGCAAAATGTTCTCCACCGCCGCTGCCGTATCCTGTATGGCGAATAGCGTTTCACCCCTGGACCCGTACCCGTGAGCGGCTACGTCCAGATCGACGGTGACCACTATCACGACGGGCGCCTGCTCCATGAACGATGGACCCCCGGCCGCCCCGGCCAGCTTCCGCTTTACCCCGGGATCGCGGACCACGTAGAAGCGCCATGGCTGGAGGTTGCCGGCCGTCGGCGCTCGAACTGCTGCTTCCAGGAGCTTCTTTACGATGGCTTCGGGCACCTCGCCGGGCCCGAACGCCCTCACGCTCACGCGATTATTTATTGCATCGTAGAGGTCCAAGCCGGACTCCGCTATCTCGAGGGCGGTCTATCAAGCCACCCGAGCGCAAACACCTGACGTCACCGGGCCTGGAGAGACCCGGTGAAAGCCGAAACAGGCTATAGCCCGAGTATATCACGGGCGCACGGCAGGCCTCCGCCCGGTTCCGCGTGTAGCACGCCGGACCTGACAGCCTCGGCGGTGCCCATTGCCGCAAGCACTTCCACAGCGTCCTGCGCCGCTTCGACCTCCCCCGTCGCAAGGACGAAGACGGTATCTCCGTCGTAGCGTGTGTGGGACGGCCGCGTCGCCCTCGCGATCCCGTTGTGGCCTTGAAGCGCAACGCGGCTCGCCGACGCGCAGTCCATGCGAGCGTTCGTAGCGATAACGACGAGAGTGGTGTTGGTGCCCTGGCACGCCGTGGCGAACCCTGTCGACTGGCAAACCAGCTTCTCGGCGCCAGCGTACTCGTCGCGCTCGTTCCTCACGCCCGCCAGCACCCGTCCGGCATCATCCACGACGTCGCCGAAGCTGTTGACCACGGCCGCTATCTCGATCTTGAATTCATCGGCCTGGAACCTGTAGAACCCGAAGCCTCCCCGCGTCGACCTGCCCCTGCCGGCCACGTTACCGACGCTCGCGCCCATTCCGACACCGACACTTCCCTGTCGCTGCTCGTCGACGCTCGCCTGAAGGCACGCGTCGTAGGCCATCTCAGGATCGGGCCTCACCTCGCTTGAGCCGAGGTCGAGGTCGTAGATTACGGCGGCGCTCACAATCGGGACAATCCCCGCCGGGGTCGGGAAACCTATCCCGTTTTCCTCCAGGTAGCGGACTACACCGTTGGCGGCGCCCAGCCCGAACGCGCTTCCGCCGGAGAGCAGAACCGCGTTAGGGCCCTCGACGGTGAAAGTGGGTTTGAGCAGATCGGTCTCGCGAGTGCCGGGGGCGCCCCCCCTGACCTCGCAAGCGCCTACCGTGCCCGCCGGAGGCAGGAAGACCGTGCAGCCGGTAAGAGCCTCGGCGTCGTCGGCATGACAAACCTTTATGGTATCCAGCATCAGCCGTCCCCTTCCATGTTCAACTCGAACGAGCGGTCCGCGAACTCCCTCGTCACGCCGTGCCCCAGGCGCAGGAGAGCCCGCCCTTTCCTGGTTCAGAGCCGGCCCCCCGTATCCATTCTACCTTTGAAATCAGGGGCCATGAATTCGAGGGCCTGCTTGCGATTTGTTATTACCGCCTCGCGCTGGGCAACCCGCACCCCGAATAAAGCCTTCGCCACGTCAGGGCCCGGCTCGATCCCGGCGTGCACGACCGCGTCATGACCGTTCACGAGGGACGGAAAATCCGTGTCCCAGAAGAAGTCCTGGAGAACCCGCGTAGCCATCCGCCTGTAAAGGCCCATCGCGTCAGCCGTGGATGCCTCGCCGCAAGTCGCCATCCGGTCCGCCAGGGAGAGCATCACGACCTCGACTGTGATCTCCCCCAGCTCGCCTACCACATCCAGCCTTGTCTGTGCGGATTCCCCTTCCTTCATCAGAAATCCGAGGCGCATGTGGTCCGCCACGACCCCGATGAGGTGCCGGCTGCCGGTCCGCCCGAGCCCCATCCTGCTGGCGATGCCTTCGGCGAGACGGCCGCCCATTTCCTGGTGCCCCTGAAAACGGATCCGACCCGAAGATGTAACGGTCATCGAAGCGGGTTTGCCGATATCATGAATCAGCCCCGCGAACCCGAGGTACGCTCGGCGGTCGACCCCGCCTTCGACAGGCAACGCCATGCGCGCGGCGACCCTGTGGCCGAAACCGCCAAAGAACTGCTCCGGTGATTCAAGCATCGACTCGAGGTTGTCCATGACCTCAAGGGTGTGTTCCCACACGCCCAGGTGGTGATAGTAGTTCTGAGGTACTTCGAAGGTGGCCTCCACCTCGGGCAACAATTCCCCGAGGACGCCCGTGCTCTTAAGAAGTCGGGCCTTGCCCGAGAGACCTGTCCCACCAAAGAGGCGGGCTATGTACCGCCACATCCTGAAGGGACTCACGGTAGCAATGCTCTCGCGGTCAGTGCTCATGCGTGCGAGAGTGCTTTCCTCGAGTTCGAGCCCATATCGCGAGCAGAGCTCCGCGGCCTCCAACAGCCGGGCGGGGTCGTTCGTGAAAGAGTCGTTGGTCGATGCCCGAAGGATGCCAGCCCTCAGGTCATCGAGCCCACCAAGTGGATCGATCACCTCCCGCGGACGGGAAGCGTCCATGTCTACCGCCAGCGCCTGAACCGTGAAACCGGTATCTGAAAGGACTGACTCGATGCCATCGCCGAGGGGGATTACGGTGATAGAGCCGCTCGTGGAATCCCGGTCCGCGAGATGATAACCGCCTGACACGCCGCCCAGTTCCACCGGCGCCAGGCAGGGTGCGGCCTGCACGGCGGCGATCGCGCCGCCCGGCTCGGCGCAGTTGCCGGTCGGCTTGCCACGAATGTTCTCGATCTTCTTGCCGAGGAAAAACGCCATGTTGCGGATCATGATCAGCGAAGCGTTTTTCGCCGCGGCAATTTCCGCGGTGGTCGAATTCGGCAGCGCCGAGACGGTCTCCGGCTTGTCGCAGCTGCCCATGTTGAGTGCGGCGATCTTGCGGTCGCCGATGTGGTCGGTGTGCGCGTGCGA
>PMDX01000046.1 GCA_003154635.1 Actinomycetota bacterium
CCGCTGGCTCCCCACCTAGCACAGTCTCAATAAGTATACGACAAAGCGCCCACGGGCGCGATGAGCCATGTTCCACTCCCGGTCCGGATACCGAGAACGGTGGCAGGATGTCCGAAAAACAAATAAAAACGCCCTTCCCGGGACCGCCTCGAAGCCTCGAGCTCCACTGTGGGATATAATATCGACCTGCAGCGGGCCAACGCATCGTGGTGCTGATGCCGTGTTTGTCACGCCTGATGGAGGGCCTGGCCTCAATGCCGGGGTCCACCGATCGAGTGCAACCCTGAAAACGATATGGAGTGCAGGTGAAGCTATTCCGTAAAGGCTCCCAGGGACGGGAGGTCAAAGACATACAATCCCGTCTGATCGCCGCCGGGTTCCTCAGTGAGTCCAGCGAGGACGCGGCGTCGGGGACATTTGGGGATGAAACCGATCGGGCCGTGCGGGCTTTCCAGCAACACCGCGGCCTCATCGCTGACGGAATCGTCGGGCCCGACACCTGGAGGTCCCTGGTCGAAGCCAGCCGCACGCTCGGCGGACGCTACCTGTATCTCCACGAGCCGCCGCTTCGCGGCGACGACGTCGAGGATCTCAAGCGACGGCTTAACTCACTTGGGTTCTACAGCGGCAAGGAAAACGGCATCTTCAACCACTCGGCGGCGATTGCAGTAGAGCAGTTCCAGCGAAACAGCGGGCTGTTCCCTGACGGGATAGTCGGCACCAACACGGTCGAGGCCCTGCTCAGGCTCTCCCGGGTCACAAAGCCCACCAGCGTCGCATCGGTCCGTGAGTCCGAGAAGGGTCTTCCGGAGGGCGGTATCGAAGGCCGGCGCATCATGCTCGACGCCGGTCACGGGTATCCACCGGACCCCGGTGTGATCGGTTCGAAAGGCCTTCGAGAGAGCGAGGTAGCCGAGCGTATAGTCGAGCGCCTGGGCGCAACGTTGCTCGAATCCCAAGCCTCCATTACGTATTCCCGCAGACGCGGTGAATTTCTATCGGAGCAGGAGAGGGCGGCTGAGGCAAATGAACAGGGGGTTGAGCTGGTCCTTTCCATCCATCTGAATTCATCGCCCGACCCGAACGCCGGCGGGGCTTCATGTTATTACTTCGGCCGGGGTAACTACCGCTCCCCGTACGGCTACAGGCTCGCCAACCACATCCAGGACGAGCTCGTCGAGGAATTGGACCGGCAGGACTGCAGAACGCACGAAATGGCGGTTCCAATTCTCAGTGACACGCGCATGCCCGTCGTCATGATCGAGCCGGCGTTCATCACGAACCCGGTAGAAGAAGCGCTGCTGGCCAGCGACGACTTCATCGCAAGGGCGGCGGCGTGCGTCGCGAATGCGGCCGGAAAGTACTTCTCTGGGGTAAAGGCGAGGGTCGAGTAGCTCCGCCCGCCTACCGCGCCTCTGATCCGGGCACAGGATGCCTTGCGAGTGACGGGAGGGGCAACCTTTCCAGGAGAGACTGCACGCCTTCCTGCAAAGGGGCCAGGGCCTTGAAGTCCATTCTCATGAGAGGCGCCTCGAGGTGCTTGGACACGATACGAAACCCACAAGCTTCAAAGAAACCGGTCGGCCCTGGCGGGCCGGGCCTGGCGCTCGAGATACCGTGCGTCTCGAGCCCCCGCATCTTTCCCCTGTATTGGGACCTAACGACAGATGCGATGAGCAGCTTGCCGAGTCCCCTTCCCCGCAGCTCGGGGTCGACATAGATGCAGCTGATATAGAGGGCATCTTCGGATGGCCTGGGGTACAGCATGTTCATCAACCGGGGCACCTGGCGTGCCGGGGCGTGCTGGATGTATGCGTATGTCACCCCGTCTATCTGCAGCAGCTTGCCCGGGCTGATCCCCTGCTCGAGACAACGCGTCACCCAATCGGCTTTTCCCTCACCGATGTGACAGGCGCCCGGCTCTCCTGCCGTGGCGCTCTCCCAGTAGCAGCAACGCGAGCATCGCCCGGGGAGTGACCCGACCAGGTCCCCGGAGAGATCGAGAATCTTTCTCTTGGTCGAATCCACCTACCCTCCACGTGAATGAGGCATCCGTAAAGAGTATATCAAACGGCATGGGGACTTTTACGTGGCGGACAGGATCACCGTCAAGGTCTGAGCCGGGTCTCAGAGGGTGTGCTTGCCGAAGTGAATGGAGGAGACCTCGACGTCTCCCGTGCAGCTATCGAATTTTACCGTACGGCCGTGGTTGCCGCCAGTCTCTTCGCCGACTATAGGGATCTTGAGCTTTTCAAGCGCCATCTTCACAGCGTCCACGTTGCGCGCTCCTATATGAGACGCGGGCCCACATGTAAGCCCCGCGTACTTGTTCCGCGAACCTGGGATCTCGAACATCTGCGCTCCGCCGACGATCTTGCATTTCAGACACTTTGGCCTGGCGCCGATCCTTGCCAACCGGTCCACGAGATTTGGAATTGCCGTGTCGGCGAACTTGCCGGGCACCTTGGGGTGGTCTTTGCCACGGCTCTCCGGAAGCATCACGTGAGCGAGGCCTCCGATCTTCTTCTTGGGGTCATATATCGCTACGGCAACGCAGGAGCCCAATCCGAAGCTGGCGAGGATGTCCGAGTTGTCCGAGACCTTCAGCTCGGCAACCCCGACATTGAGCATCTCAGTCAAATGGCACCCCCAGCCGCTCCAGTATGATGCTGAGGGTCCCCATGTCGGGGAAAAGTACGAGGTGACCGAGTATCTTGACGCCGGAGACCGTGAAGTCGGTCTCAACGACCAGAACATGGTCTTCCGAGGCTCCGAGGTCAACCAGGACGTAGTCGAGTATGGCCCCGGCCATGTCCATCGCGAAGCCCGGTACCGACGGTTTGAAGAGCAGGCCGGTGAACTGTCCGAGCGCGTTGAGGTACGCCGCGGAGAGGATGCTGCCTGTCTCTTGGAGCGCGGACCTCTTGACGACTGTCATCTCGGGGACGTCGAGGTCGCTTGGAACCATAAGGCTTGCCAGCCTGGCGGCGCTTTCCTCTTCGAGCAACAGAAGGATGCTGCCCGAACAATCGCCGGACACGTTTAAATAAACTCCGGCCACGGGCGATTCAGGTCCTCCGACGAGTTCGGGAACGTTGGTCAGCCGTATAAGGGACGCCTTGGGGGTCGAAAGTCCAACCTTCTTGTTCACCATCTGGGAAAGGGCTATCGCTGCGTTGCCGGCGCCGATATTGCCAGCCTCTCTGAGTGCATCGATCTGCAATTCAGAAAGCTGCTTTCCCCCCATTGCGTCGGTCATTGAGCCTCCAGTCCGCCGGTATCTCCGGCCTACATCAAGCTTGGTATATCGAGTATGAGCGCGACGCGTCCACTTCCGAGGATGGTCGCGCCAGCGAATCCCTCGACCCTCTTGAGGAACTGGTCGAGGGAGCTGATGACTATCTCCTGCTGTCCGATAAGCGAGTGCACTCCCAGTGCGATGAGTCTCGGGCCGATCTCCGTAATCACCACGGGGAACGGCTCAGCCCCATTTAGCCGTCGGTCGCACTGCAGTACGTTGTCCAGCCTCAACAGAGGTATCGTCTCTTCGCGCAGGAATATCGCCTCGTTGCCCTGGACCGTTTTTATCTCTTCCGGGCTTACAACGTGCGTCTCGCGCACCGTGCCGAGAGGAACCGCATAGAGCTCCCCGGAGACTTCGACCATGAGCGCCTGAACTATAGCCAGCGTCAGGGGGAGGTTGATTATCACCTTGGTGCCTCTGCCTGCCTCGCTTTCCACGATCAGGTAGCCGCCGAGCGATTCGGCTTTGGCCTTTACCGCGTCCATACCGACGCCACGCCCCGAAACTCCGCTGACCTTTTCGGACGTGGAAAAGCCTGGCAGGCAAAGCACCTTCAATACATCATCGGGCGTCAGTTGCCGCCTGTCATCCTCCGTGACAAGCCCTTTGCTGACCGCCTTGTCGAACACCAGGTTCGGGTCGACTCCCTCGCCGTCGTCCTCGACAGCGATAGCAACGTAGTTGCGGTCCCTGTAAGCCTGGAGCTTGACGGTACCTCTCGCGGGCTTGCCCTGCTGGGAGCGCACGTCAGGTGTCGCCATTCCATGGTCAACGGCATTGCGGAGCATATGTATCAGCGGGTCTGATATCTCGTCCAGGATCGTGCGGTCGAGCTCGATCTCTTTTCCTTCCATTAGGAAATCGAGCTCTTTGCCCTGCGCTCTGGCCAGGTCGCGCACCATCCTGGGGAACCGGTTGAACACGTGCTCAACCGGTACCATCCGCGTCTTCATCACCTCATCCTGGAGCTCCGCCGTCAGCCGCGCGGTCTGATCGAGCGCCTCGCGGAGCTCGGGGACCTCATAACCGGACGCTATCTGCGCCAGCCTCGTCCGGTTTATGACGATCTCACCAACCAGGTTCATAAGCGTATCGAGCCGGGCTATATTCACGCGAACGCTTTGCGTCTTCCTGGCAGCCGTGAGTGGCGCCTTCTCTCCACCGGAACGCGCCGGCGCCTCGTGTCTCTCCTCGCCTGCCTTTGGCTCGAGGACCGTCTCGACTTCAACCCGCGATATCTCGGCAATCGCCAGGAGGGCTTTCTCCACTTTCTCAGAAGTCTCGGTGGTTGCCACGGCTACCTGGAATCTACTATCGAAATTCTCGTCTTCGAGCGCCTCCAC
>PMDX01000253.1:0-284 GCA_003154635.1 Actinomycetota bacterium
GAGATAATCAGGGAGTGGGGAGACACCCGCGTTATTAAAGGCAAGGGCCAGGTGTTCAAGGAGAACCCGCTCGTGGCCTCGATGATGGGCGAGGTCGGCGCGAACACGGCCCGCACCCGGATGCTGACCTATCAGCTCGCCAGGATGCTTTCGAAGCCTGACGTGTACGGCCCGCCGGGGGCCCCCGCCCTGAACGCAACCGCTACCGCGGTGTTCAAGGGAGCGACCGGCGCGGCGATGCGCGCTATGGACGCGACCATGGAGCTGATGGGGTCCGCCGGGTA
>PMDX01000253.1:347-639 GCA_003154635.1 Actinomycetota bacterium
AGGCGCTCCTACGACGAGGACTGGAAGGACCACCGGCTCATCGAGCCGGCGTTCGCGAGGCTGCAGGGGGAGCTCGGCCTCCAGAGGCTGCTGTTCCCGGAGGACCTCGGCGGGATGGGGCTGGGCCGCTCGGGCTACATCGGCACCTTCTGTTTCCGGGGCTTCGAGGAGATCGCCCGTGCCGATTCCGCGATAGCCGTCGCGTTCGGCGTCCTGTTCTGGCCGCTCATCATGATATGCAACGAGCCGCACCAGAACCGCAGGCTCTGCGAGGAGTTCGCCCCGATGTTCT
>PMDX01000253.1:649-5788 GCA_003154635.1 Actinomycetota bacterium
GACGAGTGGGTGATCAACGGTCACAAGCTGTGGCCCACGAACTCGGGTGGAGTCGCCGACCTGTTCGGTGTCGTCTGCACGACGAAGGCGGGCTCCACAGACCTCGACGACTTCGCCTTCATCTTCGTCCCGGCGAAGACACGCGGGTGCACGCAGAGCGGCCCATACCAGAAGGCCGGCATGGCCGCCGACAAGAACGGCGACATCTGGTTCGAGAACGTGAGGGTCCCTGTGTGGTACAGGGCGCACGGCCCCGGTGAAGACTTCAAGTATTTCAAGGAGATGGTCTCCTGGGGCAATATGCTGAGCGTCGCCTTCTGTACGGGCGCGATGCTGAACGCCTACGAGCTTCTATCCGACTTCTGCACGCGGACCTCTTTCAGGGGTAAGCCACTCAAGGAGAACGACGACATAGCCGGGGTGCTCGCGGATGTCGCACGTGATATCGAGGTGACCCGCATTGTGGGTTACCAGGCTGCGCGCATGCTGGACCGTCCCGACCTCTACGGCGACAGCTGGTCGGACGAGATAGTCACCAAGTGCCGTGCCTACAAGTATTTCGCCTGTGATAAGGCTATCGAAGTACTCGAGAATGCCATGAACATTATGGGTCCTCACGGAAGCGACAGGGTCGAGGACATCGAGAAACACTGGCGCGACGTCAAGATTATCCAGTTGTGGCTGGGCGGCAAGCAACTGGGTCAAATGGAGGTCGCGCGCTGGTACTACGACTGCAAGACGCTCTAGAGAGGCGTGTAACTTCGGCAGCGGATGCCTGCCGGGGATCGAGGCGATAGAGGAGGGTTCCTGATGGATGAGACGATGATGAACATCGCGGAAAGCAACAGGGCAAACGGAGCTGGAGGGATGGGAGCGCGCCTCCTGAGGGAGCTGATCAGGACCCCGGTTTTCCTGGAGATCATCAAGTCCACTCTAAGAGACCTCGACCCCGATTCGGCGCGCCAGCTCGTACGCACGCTGATGTGGGAAGACGCGGAGCTTTCGCTTAGCCTCATCGGGTCGGTTCCGCAGATCATCAATTACATGGGCGCGGCCGGGCTGGAGCTGGGCAAGCAGATGAAGAATTTTCCTCCCGCGCTCCTCGACCAGTATGTGCCCCAGGTTCTGGGCGAGATCAACATGGATACTTTCAAAGCTTACCCGGAGGTATACGGCCCGCTCTTCGACAGTATGAAGGTCGCCGAGGCTGTCCCGGTATTCATGGGCATGGCCGTGAACATGGGGACCGGCCTGGTCATCAATGCGGCGGAGAAGAACCCCAATTTCGTGGGGGACGCTCTTTCCCAGGTTAACGGGCGCCAGGTGCTGAAGGCCGGGTTTGCCATAATACGTTCCGGCCTCCGGTGGATGGTTTCAGGTGTGAAGAAACTTCTGAAAAGAGGGAAATAGTAAAGTCATGCGAGGTGATGCGAGTTGAGCGCTGAGGATGCTGGGAAGGTAAAAGGGGAGTCCTCCACCGAGGAGATGGTGGAGCGGTTGAGGGAGTCTCTCTCCGGCTACGATGGCACGGGACTGGCGGAACGGATCAACGAGTTCTCGATCATGATGATGGCCGTATTCAAGGACAACCCGGAACTTGCGGCCGAGGCGTTTCCCGCTATCGAAGCGGCTTTCACGGGTACGGACTTCGGGAAGCTTCGCGAGGCGGTCACGGCGCTACTGGGCTACGGTGCCGCCGGTGCGTCGAAGGCTCTCGAGCAGGTTCTCGTCAATCCGGTCGTGGTGGCCAATCTCGTCGGCATGCTGCCGCCGGTCATCAACGGCGTCCTCGAGGTCCTCGCCGCGCTCGTGGACAACCTCGACCTGCCCCCCGAGATACTCGCCAGCGCACTGTTCAACGTGCTGAGCGCCATCGACGCCGAAACGCTGGGCCACGATCTCTCCGGGATATCCAGGCAGGTGATCCTGCTGCACGCGGGCAACTACATCCTCGGTGGCGACGAGCCAAGATTCCGGGCGGTGTTTACCGATTTCATGGAGAGGCTCCTGGACAACCTCGACAGGGACGCCGCCTCGCATGCCCTTGTCGCCCTCCTTGAAGACGCGGAGGTGGCTGCCGCGGTCCTCGTAGACATCGTCTCGAGAGACCCGCGGGCTATAGACACGGTGGCATGGACCCTCGTTGAGTTGACCAACGTCGCGACGCGTGTCGTGTCGAACATGCTCGACCGTGCCGCGGCATGGCCTGAGGAATCGCTTGCGATCCTGGGCAAGGAAGGGCGAGTGCTGGACACCGCCGAGATGGGGCGCGCCCTGAACTCGTTCGTGACGTATGCCCTGCGACTCAGGGAGGCGAATCCAGGACTTCACCGCGAGATATATACGCACGCGCTCGAACCGGTCGATCCCGAGAGCCTTGAGGTTCACCTGCGCGCGGTCGCCGGCGACCTTGTCAGCGCGGCTACGGATCATCCCGGGATCAGCAAGGCGCTCGAGCCCGAAGAAGTGGGGAGGCGTGTTAATGAGGCGCTGGCCGGCTTCAATAGTGTCGCTGCACCCGGGGCCGTGAGCGACTACCTGAAAAGGATGTTCTCCGCAATCGACCCGGGCGAGCTGGAGGCGGCAATAAAGACCCTGGGAGGAGGCCTTGTCGACGCGCTCTTCGCAACCGCTCGAACCGGTCGCTCCGTTCTCCGCGCCGCCGCCTCAACCGCCTGGAAACTAACAAAAAACCTTTTCTCTCTCCCGATGAAAAAGACCTAGCCGTCGTCTTCCCTCCTCGAGGGGGGAGGGTCAGGGTGGGGGTGCAGCCAACAGCTCCACTCGAGGGGAGGGTCTAGAAGTGGGGGAAGAGCCGGACAACCAAGAACAGGGGTGATCGAAGTGGCAAGCGTAAAGGTGGGACGCGCGATGGATGAGATCATCAAGCTGTCCGAGACCGTCGAGAACGACCGGGTCAAGGCCTGGAAAGATCGAGGCGGGAAAGTGCTGGGGTACGCTTGCGTGACCACCCCTCCGGAGATCATCGACGCTGCGGGCATACTACCTTACCGTATCCGCGCACTTGGAAACCCGAACACCGAGATAGCCGACGCACATCTGGCGCGCTTCAACTGCAGCTTCTGCCGATCGTGCCTGCAGCTCGGGCTCGATGGGACCTACTCGTTTCTCGATGGTCTTGTGGAGACCAACGGGTGCGACCATCTTCGCGGGATGTTCGAAAACTGGGAGTACGTGAACCCGTCCGAGTTTTTCCATTACGTGAAGGCGCCACACCTGGTTAACGACGATGCGCTGAGATACTACGCCGAGGAACTGGCGTTTTTCAAAGAAGCTATCGAGAAACATTTTGGAATGGAGATAACCGACGAGGCGCTCGTGCGCTCCATCGATAGGCAGGAGATCGTCCGCGACAAGCTCCGCGAGATATACCGCATGCGAGAGGGCTCGAGCCCGTCGTTCACGGGAGCGGAGGCCCTCTCCATGTTCCTGCTCGCGTCGGCCGTTCCAGTCGACGATTTCGTCGAGCTGGCCGATGCAGTGATAGCCGAGCGCCGTGACACCAGCATCACCGGATACCGTGCCCGCCTGATGCTTTGCGGCGCGGCCACCGACGAACTGGAGCTCATCGGCGCCATGGAGGGCGTTGGCGGACTTGTGGTGACAGACGGGCTCTGCTACGGGGCAAGGGCGTTCTGGAGCCCGGTCGTACTCGACAAAGACCCCATGGAGGCGCTCGCGCGGACGTATCTCGGAGACATGCTCTGCCCGAGGATGTACGACGACTACCCACGCAGGAGGGACTTCGTCCTGGAAGCGGTGGAGAGGGCCGACGTGGACGGCGTCATTGTCATGCACAACAAGTTCTGCGATGTTCATGGCGTGGACAACGTTCAGCTCAGGCTCGACCTGGAAAAGCGTGACGTGCCTGTGCTCCAGCTCGAGAAGGAGTACGGGTCGAAGGCCGACATAGGCCGGATGAGGACCAGGGTGCAGGCGTTTCTCGAGAGGATCGGTGACAAGAGATGACCGGTACGCTGCTGCGCGAACGCCGATGAGCGTGGTACAACAGGAGATCGATAAGTTCGTAAAGAATGTTGAAGTGCCAAAGCGCGCTGGAAAAAGGAAGGTCCGCAGGCGCGCATCTGGAGCCCCCGCGCCGACGGCGCGCAGAGAGGAGATGTAATGCCCCTTGCTACCGACAGAATTCCCGGCTCGGGCTTGTTCGAGCGCGTACAGGGCCTCATGGAGCTCGTGCTGCAGATACCTGACGATTTGAGCGACGAGGAGGCGCGGGGAGTAATTGACGTCATGCCTCCGGACGTGGCCGACACGCTGGAGGCCTTCCTGATCCCGCGTGTCAGGCGCGCGAGCATCGCTTTCCTGAAGATGGTCGGCCAGTGGTTGCTCGAGGCGAAGCAAGCGAGGAACCAGGGCAAGAAAGTCATCATGGTGCCGTTCAACTTCGTGCCCCAGCTCATTCACGCGTTTGAAGGGGCCGTGCCGCTCACCAGCGAGGTGCTCACTTCGCTCGCCGCCGGGGCGACTGAGGGCAAGGGGCACCGATACTGGGATTACGCCATGGGCCTTGGCATCCCCGACCACCTCTGCTCGGCGTCCACGATCGAGCTCGGAGCGATGCTGGGCGGTGAGAACCTGGAGGTGGACGGGATAGTCTCGTGCACCGCCGGCGCATGCGACGCCAACGCCAAGATGCACGAGTTCGCGTCCAACTACCTGGGTATTCCCCAGTTCATCCTCGAGAAACCGGTCGAGGACAACCAGAGAGGAGTCGACCAGTACCATAAAAACTTCTACAGGCTTGTGGAGCAGCTCGAGGAGTTCGTCGGGGAGCGCCTGAGCGAGGAGCGCCTGCGCGAGGTCGTCGAGAACTGCAACCGCGCCGCGGAGCTGCACTACCAGCTCTGGGAGCTCAAGAAAAACGTTCCCTGCCCGGTGCCCAACCTGTTCAACTTTTTCGTCTACGGGACCCACTTCACGATGTGGGGCAGGCCCGAGGCGGTTCGGACGATGGAGATCCTTGTCGAGGACGCGACAAAGCGCCTTGCTGAAGGCGCCTACCCGGCCGAGAAGGAGCTGGCCCGCTGCGCCTGGCTCTACACCGGGTACTATATCGACTTCGGCGGCCTGTTCAACTGGATGGAGGAGCAGGGCTAC
>PMDX01000096.1 GCA_003154635.1 Actinomycetota bacterium
CATCGCTGCAATATGATTCCTTTCTGGGTAAATACGCGATCGGCCGCGTCAACCGCGGAGCAGTCAGGGGAAGGCTTCCTGTGACCCTGGTAAAGCGCGACGGCGAGATGATCGACTCGAACATCGACAAGGTCTTCTGCTATCGCGGGCTCAAACGCGAAGAGGTCGACCATGCGGTAGCCGGCGACATCGTAGCCCTGACCGGTGTACCTGACGCTCATATCGGTGAGACCATAGCCGACAGGGACAACCCGGAGGCCTTGCCCGTAATCGACATCGAGCCTCCAACAATCAGCGCTTATCTCGGCCCGAATACCAGCCCGATGAAGGGCTTGGAAGGTCAGTTCAACACATCCCGTCAGATCGGAGAACGACTCTGGCGGGAGCTTGAAACCAACGTAAGCCTGCGGGTTGAAGAGGAGGGCCTCGGCTTCAAGGTAGCCGGGCGTGGCGAACTGCACCTGTCCGTTCTGATCGAAACGTTACGCCGTGAGGGTTTTGAATTCGAGGTCGGCCGTCCACAGGTTGTCACGATCCTGGACGGTAATGTCATCAAGGAACCTGTCGAAGAGCTGATTGTTGAGATCTCTTCAGAGTATATGGGTGTCGTCAGCCAGGAACTGGGTTCCCGCCGCGCCAATCTGATCAGGCAGGACCAAACCGGCAACGGTGCGATCAGGCTTACGTACATGCTGCCGACACGCGCCCTTATCGGTCTACGCAACCTGCTGCTCACCGCTACCAGGGGCACGGTGATCATGAATTCCCTGCCTCACGGCTACCAGCCCATTGGCTCTGAACTGCCAAAGACCCGTAACGGGGCTATCATCTCTACCGAGGACGGGATAACGACGCCATACGCGCTCAAGATGTGCGAAGCAAGGGGCGAGCTGTTTGTCGGGCCGGGCGTCAAGGTCTACCAGGGCATGATCGTCGGCCTGTATACGCGCAAAGACGATATCAGGATGAACGTCTGCAAGACGAAGCATCTGACCAACATGCGCAGCTCGTCGAGCGACGGCACCGTTCAGCTGACGCCGTTTACCGACCTCAGCCTGGAACAGTGCATAGATTTCATAGAGGAAGATGAACTGCTGGAGGTTACTCCAAGAAGTCTTCGTCTGCGTAAATGCATACTTAATCCAAGACATGCCAGGCGCGACGCGAAACTATCCGCGATTTAGTGGTACTGGGGGGAACGAAAGATGAGCAGCCGCTAAGCTTCCCAGTCCCTATGAAGTCTTCGGCGACGGCGCCTGTGGTCGATGTGAAAGTGGCTTCATCCTCCTGGAGTTAGCCGGGAGTTATGCGCCTCATTCACGGATGACAGAGAGAAGCTCGTCTCGCTTCTCCTCCATCAGGGCCGGGGTCTTCGCCTCGACGTTGAGGCGAAGGAGCGGTTCGGTGTTGGAGGGACGTACATTGAACCACCAGTCAGCGTACTCGACGGTGATGCCGTCCAGGAAGTCCTGCTTGCCGTCAGAGTATCGCCCGGCCAGCTCGTCGAGCTTCGCCTGCTTGTCGGCCACCTCGCTGTTTATCTCGCCCGAGGCCGAGTACTTCTTGTACAACTTCAACATCTCGGAGAGCGGCCTTCCGTCAAGGCCCATTATCTCCAGGACTATCAGGCCCGCGATTATCCCCGAGTCTGCTCGATAGTTGTCGCGGAAGTAATAGTGGCCGGAGTGCTCCCCGCCGTATATGGCGCCCGTTTCGAGCATCGTCTGTTTTATGAACGAGTGCCCAACCCTCTCGCGGACGGGTGTTCCTCCGTGCTCGCGGATGGTCTCGGGTACCACCCAGGAGTTGATGACGTTGTAGATCACCTTCTCCCCCGGATGCGTCTCGAGGATGCGCGTGCATATGAGCGCGTTGGTAAGGGCTCCGCTTATCGGCTCGCCCCTGTCGTCCACCAGGAAACAGCGATCGGCATCCCCGTCGAACGCCATCCCCATGTCAGCGCCCGCCTCCAGCACCCACCCGGAGAGCAGCTCGATGTTCTCGGGCTCGATGGGGCTCGGTTGATGGTCGGGGAAGGAGCCGTCCAGCTCGAAGCAGTGTGGCACCAGCTCGACGGGCAGCCTTGCGAACACAGGGGGTATTATCAATCCAGCCATCCCGTTGCCCGCGTCCACGACCACCTTGAGCGGCCTCAAGTTCCCGATGTCAATGAAGCTGAGCACATGGTCCACGTACTCGTCGAGCATCGCCCTCTCCGCGACGGTGCCGGTGCGAGCCGGCTCAGGGAACTCCCCGGACTGTGCCATATCCCTTATTTCCGCTATCCCGGTGTCGATACTGATAGGGCGCGCCTCCCGGCGGCATAGCTTGAGCCCGTTGTACTGCTTAGGGTTGTGAGAGGCGGTGAACATCGCACCCGGCATGTTCAGCCTGCCGGAAGCGAAGTAAAGCATGTCCGTAGAACACAGGCCGATGTCGATCACGTCCACTCCCTGCTCGTTCACACCAGCGGTGAATGCCCTCGAGAGAGAGGGGGAGGAAAGGCGCATGTCTCGCCCGACAATCATAGAGTCTTCGCCCAGGAAAGCCGCGTATGACCGCCCGAGCTTCCTGAACGTATCCTCGTTGAGCTGATCCGGGTAGGTACCCCGGATGTCGTATGCCTTGAAGATATCGGGATTGACGCCTGTCATCTCTTGCCCCTTGTGATTGCTGCGATCCGTGTTTGTCCTTGAACATATTTTATTCTATCGCTTCATACTTCAAAGGGTACGTATCGGAGCTAAGAATGTAAGAATTGTCCACAGTTCAGTTGCTGTCCACGAGGAGGAACAATGCTGGGCCACATGAACTATAGTTGGCTTTCGGGTGAACACAGCCCCATCAGGCTTTTTCTCATGCGCGTTTTCGCGCGCTTTATCGAGGTTCCCGTCCTCTACGTCTCTTACCACGCCTGCGTGGGCAAGCTCAGGTTCCTGTCGCGCTTCCGCCTGACCCGCTGGCTTCTGCTCTACCCCATCGCATACCCGTTCGGGCACTACGGCGACACCGGCAGGCCATACCCGACCGACAAGCTGGTCGAGATGGTCCGGGGACTGGAGGGGCGCATCGCGGTCGGCCCGTGCCGCTGCCGCATCGGGCACAAAGCCTGCAGCCACCCCATGGAGACCGACATCGTCATCCGGACCGGAACCGACGTCTGGCTCAAGGCGTTCCCTCGAGAGTACCGCGTCATCGATAAAGATGAGGCGGTTCGCATCATCGAGGCGTGCGCTTCGGTAGGGATGTTTCACATGGTGTTCCTTCATTGCCTTATCGGTGGCGCATTGAACGAGTATGTGATCTGCAACTGTTGCATAGACGGCTGCGTCCCCTACATCCTGAACCGCTCGCTGGGGCAGGATATCTACCCCGTAGTCAAGGGCGATTGGCGGGCCACCGCAGACGCAGGCGTCTGCATCGCGTGCGGCACCTGTGTCGAGGTATGCCCGTTCGCCGCGCGAGAGCTCAAGGGCGGCAAGCCGGTCGTGCTCGAGTGCTTCGGCTGCGGTCTCTGCGCCGCCCGCTGCCCCTCCGGCGCCACCCGTTTGTGGTCCGGGATCGAACGAGTTTGAGGTTCAGGCCCGGGTGCGGGCGGCATGAGAGACCGCCCTCAAGTGTTTACAGCAGGGGCTTGATCGGCCGATAGGGAAAGCCCGAGGTCATGAGAGGCCGGCGCCCCCAAGGTCCTGCAGGCCGAGTAGCAGGCCTCTGTCCAGCATCTCCAGGCACGCCTCGAGACCTTCGCTGAACCGCGATAGCGGTGACACGTAGACCCCCGCCAACGACCCCAACACGCGCGGCTCGAGGCTCTTCTCGAAATCGCTCTCGGGGCTTTTCAGGCCAAGCACCACCGGCGACCACATGCAGACCTCGATGGACCCTGGAACGAGTACGACCTCTTCACCCAAAGTGGCGCGACGCACCGCGTCGCAGTACGAGACGCCGTTGTAGACCGGAGTCCCCTCAAAGCCCTCCATTGAGTCCAGAATCTTAACTCCGACGGGCGGGACCTCGAACTTCATCTTCTCCATTCATCCTTCCTTTCACGGCAGCTGTCCGGGCTCCCTGCACAGGTCATACCCGGTAGTGCCGCGGCGACAACATCTTGGGCAAAGCCTTGTACGTGATGTTCGTAAGCATATGAAAGGTCCGGCCCTGCGCCGGGTGCGAGACCTCTTCCCCGGTTGCCTCCCGCAGATACTCCAGCATATGCCTCACCGGCTGCAGCGTGGGGAAGAGCCAGCTGCAGAGCGAGAGGGTTATCTGGCATCCAGTGCAGTACAGGGCCAGGTCCCGGGCTCCCGTTTTCTGTGCCTCCCATAGTTCGCGCATGGCGCTGAAGATGATATCGAAGGGACTGTAACGGTTGCATCCGGCCGCCGCGCCGCAGCAATACCCCTGCAGCCCGCTGTGGTCCATCTCCTTGATCTCCAGACCCATCCAGGTAAACAGGTCTCGCGAGGTCTTGAGTACTTCGTCCCCCAGTATCCGCGCATGACAGGAATCATGCACCGTCACCTTCCGCTCGAGCCGCCTCGCGGGCTGCCCTGACTCCTGCATCCTGGCCAGCAGGTATGAACCCAGGTACTCCGTCTCGAAGGAGAACTCCGCACCGAACTGGTCGGGCAGGACGTTGCGGAACATGTTCAGGCAGGCCGGACAGGTGAAGAGCATCTTCCCGATCTCCCGGCCCCGGTAATGCTCGGTCAGTTTCCGCGCCGTCCTTTCGACGGCATCGAACAGCCCCATGCGGAAAAACATCTCACCGCAGCAGAGGTCCCAGTCGCCCGAGATGGTGACTCCCTGCATGAATCCGGCGTCCACCAGGTGGGGCAAAGTCATCAGGTTGCAGCCGGGGTACAGGACCAGTTCTCCTTCGGGCGGCGTGTTACTCCATCGGCGCAGCATCTCCTGCTCGCGTGCGGACATGTTCTTCACAACGTCGGTGCGGAAGTTGGGGAAACTGGAAGGCATGAGGTAGGAGGCTCGCACGGGAAGGCCTTTGTGCTTGTAGCGCTCGAACCAGTTTCGAGTGATCAGCTCGTAGGGACGACAGTCTTGTGGACAGAAAGCGTTGCAGGCATAGCAACTGATGCATCCCTTCTGAAGCTTGCGGCTGGGTCTCCCGTCTATCAGGCCCTTTACTTCCTCCACTGCCTCGTCCCGGCTGAAGTCGATATACTCGCATCTGGCGAGGCAGTCCCCGCAGAGCGTGCAATCCTCGTAGCGGAAGAAATCAAACCGGCCCTGGTTATCCATGAGCAACACCCCTTCTGCTTCAGTTCGATTAAACCGGGGGCAAGATCTCTACTTCACAGCGGCCACGAGGCTGCAGATATTCTCCTTCGGCGTATCAGCCGGCCGGCAAAACGAATCACACCGCACATCATCTTGCGATTCGCCTTTCCCACAAGGTGGGGCATCAATATGCCAGCCGGCCTGTGGATGAACCTGAATCGCTCGCTTCTACCCAAGGCTGTTAACAGATCAAGCGGAACCGGGAATGGTCTTGATGGTATGTTCTCCTCCCGTGTTCATGCTGGCTTATGGAGCTGTTCCACCCACTTATGTCAAACAAGCTCATGTCAGAAATCCGCAAGACAGCATCCATCTATTAGTCTTCGTTCACGAAATACACGTTTAGCGGCTTGCAGAGCATCTCGTTGACCCGCAGCGTGGCCATGTGCTGTGACGAGGCGGCCTGCATGACGAGGGCCGTGTCCGATCCGCGCCCCGTTCCGGCGACGGCTATCACGCTCTCACCTCGGGCCAGCAGCCCGGCGTCG
>PMDX01000204.1 GCA_003154635.1 Actinomycetota bacterium
ACGAGCATCGGAAAGGCAAACCCGGGCGTGGAGATCAGCATGCTGGGCTCCGACGGAAAGCCCCTTCCGGTCGGTCAGGAGGGGGAGATCTCCATCAAGGGCGACCCGGTCATGAAAGGGTACTACAATCGCCCCGACGAGACCGCGCTCGTCATGACCGAAGACGGCTANNTACTTCAGGACGGGCGACATGGGGATGATGGATGAGGACGGGTACATATACATCCTCGGCCGCAAGAAAGAGATGTACATCCGCGGCGGCGAAAACGTCTACCCGCCAGAGGTGGAAGAGGTCCTGACCGACCATCCCGGTGTCTTGTTCGCGGCCGTCGTCGGCGTGCCCGACCCCGTAATGGGCGAGGAGGGGCGCGCCTACATCGTAGGGATGCCCGGCGCCGAGCAGCCTTCCGAAGAAGAGATAAAGAAGTGGGCCTCAGGCAAGCTCGCGAAATACAAGGTTCCAAGGTCGGTCGTCTTCCGTGAATCTCTTCCCCTGACCCCTCTCGGCAAAGTCATGAAAAGGGCTCTCTACGAAGAGATCAAAGCCGATGAAGGCCAGGCCAAATGAGACAGGACCGTACGGAGAAGGAGGAGGGTATCGATGTTGATTCATGAGGTACTTGAGGGACACGCCGCCGGCAATCCTGACAAAGAAGCGATAGTCTTCCACGATCAGCGCTTCACCTACGGCGAATACCTCGAGGCGGTAAACCGCATCGCGGCGAACATGGTGAAGTTGGGCGTGAAGCGCGGGGACAAGGTAGCTCTCTATATCGGCAACCGGCCGGAGTACGTCTTCTGCTATATAGCAGCGACTTCGCTCGGGGCGGCCGCGGTCCCGGTGTCGACGCGATTCGCGGAGATGGAGGCCGCCTTTGTCGTGGGCAACTCCGACTCTTCATTCCTGGCGACCGTGCCGGGTTTCGCGGGTATTGATTTCCTCGACGTCACGAACAAGATCCTTCCCTCCTGCCCGGAGGTAAAGAAGGTCGTCGTGCTCGGTACGGCGGACGAAGTCGCGCGGGTGCCGGAGGCATTGCCGCAGGACGCGCTCTTCGGTGAGGTCAGTGAGGCGGATCTTGAGGCGCTGGCGAGAGCACGCGCGGAGGTCCAGGAGGACGATACGGCGTTTCTCTGCTATACGTCTGGCAGCACCGGCATACCCAAGGCCGCCGAGCTCTCGCACAAGAACATCGTGTCCTACGCGGCGGGCCAGCTTGACGCCACGGGGGTCAACCACACAGACCGCCTGCTGCTGGATATACCCGTAAACCATGTAGGCGGCAACATCATGGCGATCATCGCGATGCTCAAGGCGGGCGGGACACTCGTCGTCCTCGACCAGTTCATCCCCCAGGAAGTGCTTCAGACGATACAGGACGAGAAGGTCACGGTGTTGGGCCAGGTGGGCGCCCAGTACATATTGCTCATGATGCAGCCCGATTTTGATTCTTATGATTTCAGCCACGTCAAGACTGCCGTGGTTTCGGCTGCCCCGACGCCCAAGGAAGTGTTCGTCCAGGCCAAGGAAAAGTTCGGCATGTACCTGACGAATGGCTTCGGCCTCTCCGAGGTGGCAGGCGCGGTTACTTTTACAAGGCCCGGCGAAGACTCGTTCGAGAGACTGTCCACGAGTATCGGAAAGGCAAACCTGGGCATAGATATCAGCATGATAGATACTGCCGGGATGCACCTTCCTCCGGGCGAGGAAGGCGAGATATGCATCAAAGGCGATGCCGTCATGAAGGGCTACTACAAGCGCCCCGACGAGACCACGCTCGTGATGACCGACGACGGTTACTTCAGGACGGGCGACATGGGGATGATAGACGAAGACGGCTACGTCTATATCCTCGGCCGCAAGAAAGAGATGTACATACGCGGCGGCGAAAACGTCTATCCGCCGGAGGTCGAAGAAGTCCTTACCGAGCACCCCGGCGTCCTCTTTGCGGCTGTGGTCGGCATCCACGACCCGGTCATGGGGGAGGAAGGCCGCGCCTACATCGTCCCGATGCCCGGAGCCGAGCCTCCGTCTGGGGAAGAAATAATAAAATGGGCTTCAGAGAGGCTCGCGAAATACAAGGTTCCAAGGTCGGTCGTCTTCCGTGAATCTCTTCCCCTGACCCCACTCGGCAAGGTCATGAAGAGGGCCCTCTACGAAGAACTCAAAGGCGAAGAGGACGAAGTAAAACCGTAAACAATAAACTGACTAACGCGTAACAGGGGCGGGGTCAGGTCTTTTATTGTTTGCTTCTGCGGTTATCTTGAGCAAAGGCCGGAAGCAAACAATAAAAGACCTGACCCCCATTTTCTTGCGTCAAATGGTGATCTCGTCGAGGGTTTTGCGGGGGCGGGCGGCGGGTTGCTGGTCGGGGTAACCGACTGTTAGAAGGACGAGGAGTTTGAGCGATCCGGGGATGTCGAGCAAACGTTCGAGGGCTTCTTCGTCGAAGGCGCGGATCCAGCAGGTGCCGAGTCCAAGAGCGTGAGCGGCAAGCACGATGTGCTCGGTGGCGATGGCGACATTGATGGTGCCGTTGATCATCACTCGCTCGGGCGCGAACTCCTTGTCACGAGCACCCCGGGCGGAGCGCAGCATCATGCTCAGGCTCGGTCTGACCTTGCCCTTTGTTATGAGTTCGAGCGTCCTCTTGCCCCTTTCAGCGAATGCTTCCAGGTCCAGGCAACAGGCGATCACGACGGGCGCCTCCTCGACGAACTTCTGCCCGAAAGCAGCCTCACGTATCCCGCTCCTGGTTTCACGGTCGGTGATGACCTTGAACTTCCATGACTGGACGTTGCTGCTGGACGGAGCGATGCGCGCCGCTTCGAGCAGCTTCCCTATGAGCTCGGGGGCAACGGGTTCATCTTTGTACTTGCGGATGCTCCGCCTTGACTCGAACGTTTCAAAAACTTCCATTTGGACCTCCCACGAAAAAGGCGCCATACCATCGGTTCTCGTAGTATTAAACACAATCTGAAAGCATCCTGCGGAAGCATTCAACGTTAGACTATACCAGACAAGCTTCCCGCGGCTGAAAGGACGCGTTTGAGCCAGCTGAACAAGAAGTTGACACGAGACATGGCAACCCACTGGGCCCAGGTGTCAGCCATCGTCATCGTCATCGCGCTTGGGATCGTCATGTTCTCAGGACCACTCCTCGCGCAGCGCGACCTTCGCGATTCTATCAACATGGTCTACAGGCGCACACTGTATGAGGATTTCGCCACGACGGTGAACTCGATGCCATCCTCCGCAATCTCGTCGGTGGCCGGTGTGCCGAACGTCAAAGCCGCTGAAGGCCGGCTGACTCGCGACCTGCTCGCAACCGTGAAACATCATCAGCTTACCGTCAGGGTGATATCGGTTCCCGCGACCGGCCGGCCATCCGTAAACGGGCTCATCGTCGAGTCGGGGAGGTACCCGCCGGAGGGACAGGGGGAGGCGGCGCAAGCCTGGTGCGTCGCGGAGCACCACATGACTTCCCAATTCGGTCTCGCGCCGGGAGATACCATCAGCGTCCAGGGAGCCTCGGGGCCGGTCTCTCTGAAAATGAGCGGGTCGGTCGTGAGCCCTGAGTACCTCAGGCTTGTGCGCAACCGTTCAGAATACGTGAGCGACCCCGCTCAGTTCGGTGTTGTGTTCGTCAGGTATCCCGTGGCCGAGAAGCTCATGGCGACACCCGGCACGTTCAACGACGTGGTCGCCAGGGTCTCCAACCGGAAGCTTCTCAACGTTACGATGGAGCGGGCGCGAAAGGCGCTCGCGCCGTACGGGTTGAACAGCCTCACCAGCGGAGCTGACGAGCCAAGCGCCGTTACCCTTGACCTGGAGTTGAACGATATCGGCAAGATCGCCCTGTTCTTTGCCGTGCTCCTCCTTGCTGTTGCGTCCCTCGCGCTCTACATAACCATGACGCAGATCGTCTTTTTCCAGCAGCGCGAGATAGGGATAACGCGGGCGGTCGGGTATGACAAACCCACGATCACGAAGCATTACCTGGGATACGGCGCCGTCCTCGGCGCTGGCGGAGGTATCATCGGCATCGCGGCAGGGTACGCCCTTTCCATCTTCTTCATCCGGGTATACGCGGATGTGTATGGCCTCCCGTTCGTTCACGCTTCGATATACGCGCTGATCGTAATCGTCGGCCTGGTCGTCGGTATTCTCTTCTCGATCGCCGGGGCGCTCGTTCCGGCAAGGCACGCGGTGCGAATGAAACCAGCGGAAGCGATGAGGACCGAGGCGGGTCTCTCGCTCGCTCACCTGCCTCATAAATACAGGATGGGCATTGCGGCAAGGCTCGGGTTTCCGGCCTGGCTGCGCGTCTCGGTGCGCAACCTCTCGCGAAACAGGAGGCGGACGTTGCTGACGTGCCTGGGTGTCATCGGGACGCTGTGCCTTCTCGTGACCGCCGCCGGCGGCAGGGACTCCCTCGACTATGCCGTTAACAAGTATCTGAACGGAGTCCTGCGATGGGACGTCGGCGCCATATGGGAAGCGCCGGTGAGCGCCGATACGTTGGAGCAGATCAAATCCGCGGACGGCGTCGAGCGAGCAGAGCCACTGATCGAAGCGCCCGCGCTCGTGGCGTTCAAGAGTAAAACGGCGGACGTTCAGGTCCAGGCGTACCAGGCCGGCACCACTTTGCACGGCAGCTACCCGGTCCATGGCTCGCATGCGCTTCCCGGCCCGGGGCAGGTGGTCCTCAACAGGGGTATCACGACGCGCCTGCCCGTGAAAATCGGAGACACGGTTAACCTCAGCACCACCGTGGGCTCACTGCCTTTCAAAGTATCCGGATTCGTGAGCGAGCCCCTTGGCGGCATCTGCTACGTCAACCTGGGGTATATCCAGCGACTGGTTACGGTTGCGACCGGCATAAAACAGCCGTTCAACGCCGTTGTTGTAAAGATACAGCCCGGACATGAGGAGCAGGTTGCAGCCTTCCTCAGGGGCTTACCCGGGGTGTTCCAGGTTCTGACCAAGAGTGGGATTCGCGACGTGTTCGACGAGTTGATGGGCGCGATAAGGACTCTTTTTCTGATCTTCTATGTGATGGCTTTCGCCATGGGCTTCGCTATCCTGTTTTCCATGACCACGGTGAACCTGCTGGAGCGCGGCCGCGAGATAGGGACGATCCGTACGATGGGCGCCGGCCGTTGGCGTATCTTCTCGTTCGTGACGGTGGAGACGGTAGCGGTCGTCCTCGCGGCCTTGATACCCGGGTTCCTTCTGGGGAGGTTGCTCGAGTGGGTGGTGATCGAAAAGCTACTGAGCTCGGACCGGCTCGCCCCCGACGCGGTGATATCGGGTATAACCGTATTGGTGGTGATAGCCGGTGCACTGGTGGTGATGGTGCTTTCCGAGCTGCCGTCGATAAGAAAGCTGTGGCATATGGACCTTTCGAGAGTAACCAAGGAAAGGGCCGATTGACGGGGACAAAGCCCGTCGGTCTCAGCTATCCGGGTCTCCAGGGATCTCGAAGCAGAATGTCGCTCCCGCGCCCGTACCACTCTCAACCCAAATGTGCCCGTCGTGAGCCTCGACAATGCCCTTTGAGATGGCCAGCCCCAGGCCTACACCCTGCTTTCCGTCGGTGCTCGGCAAGTCGAGGCTGAAGAATTTCTCGAACACCTTCTGGTGTAGCTCGGTCGGAAGCCCCGGCCCGGAATCAGCGACGCGGAATATAGTGTCGTCCGGCGTGCAATCGATGCTGACTACGACCCCGCCGTCGTCGGTGAACTTCAGCGCGTTCGCGATGAGGTTAGTCAATACCTGTTCGATGCGCCCGGGGTCGCAAAGCGCCATACAGGCGCCTGCGGGGCGCTCGAAAGCAATGTCGATCCCTTTATCCGCGAAGCGACCTTCAAAGCTTGACACCACGCGCCCTGCCAGGTCCGCGGCGTCCACCGGTCGTGGCTCGAGCTTGAGCTGGCCCGACTCGATGCGAGTGATGTCCATCAGGTCGTCGACCAGGCGCGAGAGGCGCTGCACGCCCCGGTCCAGTATTCTGATGAGCTCTTCCTGTTCTTCCGGTGAGCCTCCGTCTTTCAGTACGCGCATCGCGTTGAGGCTGCTCTCGATCGCTCCAAGAGGGGCGCGCAATTCATGCGACACCATTGCCACGAGTTCGGTCTTGAGACGGTCCAGTTCCTGGAGGCGGTCATTGGCCTGCTCGAGACGGATTATCGTCTCGCGCATGAAGTTCTCGTACTGGATGCGCTCGCTCAGGTTACGGACCATCGCCCAGGCGCCCTCGGGTTTGCCCGACCTGTCGTTGAAGACCCAGACCCTCGTCGCAACCGGGATCCTTACGCCATCTCTGGTCATGTACTCCTTCATGTATTCGTCGGAGTATCCGGAGTTTTTCAGCTGGCTCTCAATGACGTCAGAGTCGACCTGGTGCCAATCGCCAGGGGTCAGCTGCTGGTAGGTTTTCCCTTGGAGTTCGTCATGGGTGTATCCAAGCATCTCCACGAACGCGCTGTTGCACTCCAGGATGTGCCCATCGTTGTCGGTATAGAATATCCCGTCCGCGGAAGATTCGAAGAGGGTCTTCAGTCGCTCTTCGGACCGCCGGACCTGCTCCTCCATGCGCATGCGCTCATCCAGATCGCGCAGCCACAGGTGGTGGGTGTACGCGTAGGCCATCAAGACCACAGCGGCTATCAGTACCGTGTATATCGCCAGCGCGATGAGGAAAGAAACGACGTCCAAATGTCCGGCAATGACGTAGATGGCCCCCGGAACAGATGTGGCCACCACTGCCGTTATGAAGACGATCAAGGTCAGCCGGCGGAGTTTTCGCTCGACCTGCATGCCTTCGTCTACTGCCACGTGCCCCGGGCCGTTGGATGGTACGCGCATTACCATACTTCCAATAAGCTCATGCTATTCGTTTGCCGGCTCGATTCTTGTATCGGGGAAAGGTGGCAAACCTTTAGTCAAAGGCAGTTCGAGCACATCGTAAACGGCTACCATTTCCGAAGCTTGTTGATCACGG
This sequence comes from Actinomycetota bacterium, assembly GCA_003154635.1. Classification (GTDB taxonomy): domain Bacteria; phylum Actinomycetota; class Geothermincolia; order Fen-727; family Anoxymicrobiaceae; genus FEN-727. The sequence goes on from PMDX01000204.1 coordinate 7,008, forward strand.
GAGACTTTGACGGTCTTTCATCGTGAACTCGAAGCGGGCGCCACCGTTGTTGTATACGTGGACGGAACCGTCGTACAGCTTCACTATCTTGTCCACGATGGCCAGGCCGATTCCCGTGAAGCCGTTCTCGCCTTTGTAGAAAGGCATGAAGATGATCTCGGTCTCCCGGGGGTCTATACCCGGCCCGTTGTCATTGACGGTATATTTGTGCCCGGCCGGGCTCTCACCGAGGTAGATGATCTCGACCGTGGGATGGGAGTTATGGTTGTGCTTGATGGCGTTATCGATAAAGTTGCTGAAGACCTGGTAGACGTGGACCGCGTTCGCGCGGATGCTTCCGAGGTCGAGATTGACAGTCACCTCGGCACCGGCCTCTTCGATGAGTTGGGACCTCTCCTCAACGATTCGGTTCACCGTATCGGTCACGTCGACCTCGGTAACCTCCTCGGGTTCCGCTCCCGCCATGGCCAGTGTGAGCAGGTCCGCAATAAGCGCCTCGGCCTGCGACGTGCTCAGCTCGATGATGTCCGCCAGGCGCCTTATCTCGCCGTCGATGTCCTCGACCTCGTCGCGTTTCGTCCACATGCGGCTGACAGTTTCACCGGCGAGCCTTATCGCGGTCAGCGGAGCGCGAAGGTCGTGAGAGACCGTTCGGGCGTAGCCTTCGAGCTCCGTATTGAGCCTGCGAAGCTCGTCTTCGATCCGCTTTCTTTCGGTGATATCGCGGGCCAGGCTGAGCACGTGCTTCAGCTTATTATCTTCAAAGAACGGGACTGCGTTTATCTCCAGGAGGATATCCTCACCCTTCGGGCTCTTCACCTGGACTTCAAGACCCCGGACCAATTCGTTTGCCTGAAGCTTCTTCATCGCCTCAATGACCACATCTTTGTTATCGCCCGAGTAGAATGACATGAAGTGCATGGAGCCGAGCTCCTCGAGGCTGACCCCGTACCGGTCGAGCAGGGCCTTGTTTACATCTATGACCACGCCGCCATGGCCTACCAGGTAGATATAATCAGGACTCAGGTCGAAGACACCGCGGTAGCGCTCTTCGCTTGTACGGATCTCCTCTTCAGCCAGTCTGCGCTCGGTTATATCGCGACACATGATCACGCCGCCCCGGGGTTCTCCCTCTTCGTTCGGAGTGCCCAGCGTCTCGACCCATGTCACTCTTCCGTCAGCGCGCACCACCCGGAAAGTGGCCCTTCGCGATACGTGATCGCTGAGCGAAGTGGCCATGCTTACCCTTAACTGTTCGCGGTCGTCCTCGTGTATCCATTTCAAGAAATCAAAGACGGATTTTCCGACCAGCTCTTCCCCGTCGTGTCCCATCAGTTTCTTGAACGAGGGGCTGACGTAAGTGACGATCTCGCCCTCGTTCTGAATGATCACATCTTCCATGGTGTTAGTGATCATCGTCAGCTGCTGCTCGCGCTCGCGGAGGTGCATTTCAGCGAGTTGCCTGTCGGTAATGTCGCGTGCGTTTACAACAATATAGGTCTGGCCGTCTTTGTCTTCGTAGCTCTGCCCCACACACTCGAGGGTGCGCAAATCACCGTTCTTGTGTTTGAACTTAAGCTCTGTGGTCCGCGTGGCCCCGGTTTCGCCGATCACCTGGTTGTGAGACTCGAGCAGTTCTTCAAGGTCATCCGGTTGCACGAAATCGAAGACGCTCCTGCCCAGGAACTCATCGTTCGTGTAACCCAATATGGATTCGCACGCAGGGTTGCAGTTGATGAATCTCCCGTTGGAATCGAATGTGCCGATAAGATCGAGTGAGTTGTCCAGCACGGCATCAGCCTGCCGGTTGCTCATCCTGAGGGCTTCGCGCGCGTTCTCGAGCTCGAGGGTGCGTTCTTCCAGTAGCCGCTCCGTGTCGTCGGCAGCCGTGACGATGCTTTCGGATAACGCACCTTCCCTTACCGCCCTGCCGGTTCCTGTAAACCCGATGGGAACCCCGTCGTGGTTACTGAGCAAATGACCGGAGAGTTCGTAGCGCTCTCTCTCTCCCGACTTGCCGAGGAGGGTCACCTGGCCGGTGGAAACGCCATCGTCCTTCATCGTCTTCATGGCAGCGGTGATAGCAGCCGCGTCGCCGGCGCTGAAAAGGTCGATAATGTTCATCGTTGAAAGCTCCGAGTCGCTGAAGCCCGTGACCTCGCTGACCCGACGGTTCCACCTGAAAAGGTTGCCCTCTATATCGAGTACCGCGAAGAGGTCCGGTAGCGCGTCTAGCGCGTCCTCGATGAATGCTTTTTCGTCCAGCAGTTCTTTCTCGATCCGCTTGAGCGAGATCTCGGCGAGCGCCTTTTCAACTGCTCCTGTGAGAACGGTGGGAAGCTTTGCGTCTTTTTGAACGTAGCCGGAGGCTCGGGACTGGAATGACCTGGCGGCAGTCTCTTCGTCACCATGCCCGGTAACCATGATCACCGGAGGATGTTCGAGACTCTCGGTGATCTCATCGAGGAGGTCCAGGCCCGCGCCGTCAGGCAGACGGTAGTCGAGCGTGATGATGTCATAGTCGCGCTCCGTAAGCATCCGGCGTGCCGAAGCGCAATCGGGCGCTATATCTCCGTCAATGCTGAAACGCCGCCGAAGAAGGCTCCTTACGAGGTCGGCCATCTCCGGGTCGTCCTCTATGACGAGTGCCTTCAATTTCTGGTTTGGATCCATGCCCTCTTAGTCCGGCTCTCCATAGATTCGAACAGCGGCACGCAGAAAGCCTGATATTATTCCGCCGACGCCGCCGCTTCCGGTACATATTCTAACATTACGATGTGCGCAATGCCAAAGGCATAAATCAACCGCCAGCGCCCGTTTCAAGGCACCCGGGCACAGAAAACAGACCGCTAACCCGCAACCGGTTCAACCCGTAGCGGCACCGTTTATCACGATGTGGCCAGGACCCTCTCGCCTGACTGGACTCCGAAGTGGAGCGCCGCTTCCATCGATGGGAGTCCCATGTACTCGCCGGTAAGGTGAAGGCCTTCGTACTCGCGGAGAGCGACCTTGAGCTTCTGCACGGCGCCGATCTGACCGGGCATGCACAGGCACACGGCTTCGGGCCAGCGGAAAATCTCCGTGAAGAGCGGCTCCGGGAACGAGGGGTTGAAAATCCTGATGTCGCGAAGGACGCGCTTCTTGATATCCTCATCTGTCCAGTTGAGCATATCGCGCGCATAGTCCGCGTATGTGAAAGCATGAATTATCCCCCGGTCCGGAGGAGCATACCCGGAGGCCTTGACCGCATTCTCGGTGATTCCGGAGAAGCATAGGCCCAGTTTGCGTGGTGTCGCGACCGCGTATATCTTCCCGAGCGGCCTTCCGGGCACTCCGAACATCACGTGAGTGCACGCGCTGTACTTGATGCTCGCTAGAACATCGATTATTGACTTGGGGAGAGCATCTTCCAGCAGCACAGCCGCCTGGGGGGCCAGGGCGGAACAGATGACGTTATCCGCCTCGATGAACTCGCTCTTGTCGCCGTTGGCGATCTCGACACCCATGACCTTCTTGCCCTCGAAGATGATCTTCTTGACGGTTGTGTTGAGCTTGAGATTGTCCTTGACCTCCTCGGACATCCTCTCAGCCAGATAGCCGATTCCGGTCTTGAACGTCAGGAGCCCCGGAGCCATATACCACGCGAGTGCCATCCCGTAAGCGGCCGAAATTTCCTCGGGTATGCCGAGCGAGAGGGTGCTGGCTACAGGCTGGCTTACGTATTCCAGGATCTCGCTGCCGAAAAATTTGCGCGTGTAGTCGGCGTACGTGATGTTGTCGAGCTCGATGGCCTTCAGCGGGTCGTCGAAGTCCAGTTTCCTGGCGAGCGCCAGGAATTTGGCGCCCATTATTGGTGCCCTGAGACGACCGCTCCAACCCAGCAGGTTCAGAGCGCCCTTCGCACTCTCTATGGGGTGCGAAAGGTTGTCGAGCATGTTCATGCTGAACGTACTCATGTAGTCGTTGCGATAGATTCCCATCCATGGCCTGAACTTGACCAACTGGTCTTTAGCCTTGAGTTTATCGACGAGGTCGAATGTTGTCGCGTAGCGAGTGAACATGAACTGGGCGCCGAGGTCGAGCGCGGAGTTCTGGACTACTTTTCCGTAGATGCGGCCGCCGGAGAAGTCTCTTTTCTCCAAGACCGAGTAGTCGGCGCCGGCCCTGTCCAGTGTGTAAGCCGCGGCCAGCCCGGCTGTGCCTCCACCAACAATCACGGTCTTTCCCATCGATGCCTCCTCAACAGTCCAGCGCCTCTCAGACGGGCGCATCAAGATGGCGGCCAACGGGAGCAATTCCCGCCGCCCTACGGTCAAACAGAAGGAGTATACCAGAAACATTCCGCGTCAGGTCACAGGTATTCCATAATTCGCTCGAAGCAGGGTACGACCCGTGTAGAACCGGAACGGGTACGTTGCAGACAGACATAAACGACGGACTCGGAAACATGAATTGGATGGTCGCATCCACCCTGGATCAGGCACCCGGGTGGCGGGTGGCCGCGCCGCTCGTCACGGCGCATAGCCGATCGACTCGTCCGCCCAGGTCCTGCCATTTCCGTACATCGCCCGTTCACAGACAACCTGTCCGGAGGTGGCGGTGACCATTGTTGAGACGTTGTAGCTGTTCACGTAATCGCGGATGTTATAAGTCTTGCGGGTGTGTGCGGGGATGGTCCCTCTTGGCCCCTGCACCTGTCCGTTCTCCGTCTGGAAGACGATGTTGATATCGGCGGGGGTGTCACCGGGGTTTTGCACCAGCACCCACGTCTCGAAATCACCAGCGGTGCAGCCCTCAGCCATATACCACGAAGAAGCGGGGGCGGTCGCGCCGATCGAGTCGTGCGCCCACGTCCTGCCGCCGCCGTACATCGCCCGCTCGCAGACGACCTCCCCGGAGGTGGCAGTGACCTTTGCCGACACGTTATAGCTGTTCACGTAGTCGCGGACGTTGTACGTCTTGCGTGTGTGTGCCGGTATGGACTGCCGTGGCCCCTGGACCTGCCTGTTCTCGGTTTGAAAGACCACGTCGATATCCGCCCTGGCGTCGGTTGGGTTCTGCACGAGCAACCACGTCTCGAAATCACCGGCGGTGCATCCCTCCGCCAGGTACCATTCCGCGGCTGGGGCCTTGGCACCGATGGATTCGTGCGCCCATTGCCTGCCGTTTCCGTACATCGCGCGCTCGGCGATCACCGGCACGTCACTGTGAACCCTGGTTGAGACCGACCACTGGTTGGGCGCCGAGTCCGCCGCGAAGAACGTCTTGCGCGAGTTCGCGGGGATGCTCGCTAGAGGCCCCGGGACAGGGCCGGAGGCGGTCATGTAGGTAAGCTGCACCTTCGCCTCAGTAGAACCAGGGTTCTGCACGAGAACCCACGTCTCGAATCCGGCCTGGGTGCAACCTTCGGCGAGATACCAGTCGCTGGCGGGCTCCGTCGTCCCAATGGAGTCGTGCGCCCAGGTACGATTGTTTCCGTACATCGCCCGCTCACAGACCACATCGCCGTCCGCGTTGACCCTTGTCGAGACGTTGAACGATGTCACGTAGTCGTTGACCCGGTATGATTTACGCGTCCTGGCGGGCACGAGCTCTTCGGGGCCGTGGACCTGGCCCGTGTCGGTCTGGAATAAGAGGTCTACGTACCTGGGCGAAGCCGACGGGTTCTGAACGAGTATCCATGTCTCGAACGACCCGGAGGAATTGCTTCCTGTGCATCCCTCGGCCAGGTACCATGACTGGTTTGCCACCGTAAAGAGTACCGAGTTGCTGGTTCCATCCGAGGTCGTCACGGTCACAGGCCCCGAGGGAGTCCCGGCGGGGGCCATGCATCTGATGCCGGTATCGCTCCAGGAGTTGTAAGTGGAGGGATGAGCACCGTTGAACGAAACGAATGACGACCCCCGAGAGGAGCCGAACCTGCTCCCGGTTATGGTGACCGCGCACGGGGGCTTTGCGGAAGTTGGGGAAATGGACGCTATCGCGGGCTTGTTAGCGGCCGCCTGCCACCGGTGATAGGCGATATTCAGAAGCGGCAGGTACTCTCCGGTTGCCTTCCGGCCACCCGCCGATGATGGATGGTCGTCCCCGGTGGGGTACGCGAGCGTATTGCCTCCGCCGTTGGTCTTGTGCTGGATAGCTCCGCCCCACCACCTGTGGTGGTTTCCGCCTGCCTGTCCCAGGTCGTTTGTGTTGGCGTTGCCGCCGTTGCTCGTAAGCACGTTGTAGAAGTCAAAAACAAAGACGTTACTGTAGGCGTATCCGTCCAGCCATTCGTTGACGAGCCAGTTATTGAACGCCCTTGCATTGGAGGCGTACGTCCCGTCGCTGAGCGGCGGTGCCGTTATGACTACGAAGAGCTTGTCCTGTCTCGTCTTGAAGTACCGCAGAAGGTCGATGTAGATGCCTTTGGCGTTGGAAATGGTGTGGTAAGGTGAACTGGAGTCATGCTCGCGCAGGGGGTTATCCGCAATGGCAGGGATGGAATCGCCCGGGCTGCCCTGCAGCGCCGAATTGGGGAAGCACGATTTGAACAGGATGATTTCGTTTTCNNGCCAATTGGGGATGTCGGTGCGGTCACCGATGGCATCCGGCCCCCAGCCGTAATTGGTATCGCTCACGAAATAATTGTTGTCGCGGAGCGCGATGCCTAGCTTGCCGTTTCCGTCGTTCAGCCAGTTCTCTCCGGTGGAGTGGTGGATGAAGACGAGTTTCGTGGGTATAGTTGGCGGGGTGGGGTCATCGGCCGTCATCGTCCGAACGGCCCCTTCGCGCGGCGAGGCAAACGCCGTCAGTGGAGCCAGGAGCAACAGGGCGATGGCGATCGACATGCTCAACACGAGCAGCTTCTTCAACATGACCGACTCTCCTCGAGTTTTTCTTATGTACGCTAATGGTATCGGACATGCCCCGGCCCTTGTTGAGCAGCAAGACGCGGGCACCCAGGTTAACCTTACAGGCGGCACGAGCGAATATCTTCTGAACAATGGGGGAGCGACCTCAGTACTTTATCCATTCGGGTTGCCAGCGTCCGTTGGCCCAACGCGCGAAAGCGCCAAACGCCCTGCGCCTGATGCCGGACGGCAGAACCCCGGAAGTCAGAAGTGAGTCCAGGCCGCGCTCCGCCAGGCCCGAAAGCCGCTCGCTCTCGAACTGGTCGATGCGGCCATACGTGTAAGCCAGCGTGTGGAAGTTGGATTTGATAGCGTCCGGCTCCCAACCGGACTCGGTGGACTTGAGCGGCGATTGCACCCCGAAGATGGAGTCGACCCTTCCGCCCTCGATCAGGCCTCTTTCTTTGCACAACGCGTGAAGCTCTGTGCCCGGGTAGGGGATGAAAGTCGAGACCTGGATGGTGTCCGGATGGCAGCGGGCGTTGACCTTGATCGTGTCGAGCACCATTGCCGCTTCCTCGAGCGGGAGCCCGAACATGTTGGTGGAGACCGTCTTCATCCCCGCGTCCCTGCAGGCCGCGAAGGCCGCCACGATCTGGCCGTCCGACATGTGACGGTTGAGGACCTCCTCGCGGAACCGGGCGTTACCGCTCTCGATGCCCATGCACACGACCTCGCACCCCATCTCCGCCAGCGCAGCGGCGAGCTCCTCGCTCATGAAGTTCACCCGCGAGTTGCAGATGAACGGCATCCGTACGCGCTCGCGGTAGAGCCTCGAGAGCTCCGCGAACCACTCGCGGTCGGTGGTGAGGATGTCGTCGTCGAAGCGGATGTACTCGATCGCGCTGTCCGTCGCCAGCATCTGCTCGATCTCGGCGATGACGTTGCCAGGACTGCGGTAGCGCACGTACCTATCGGGGTTGGGGTAGACGCTCTTCTGCGCGTGGTT
>PMDX01000236.1 GCA_003154635.1 Actinomycetota bacterium
AGTGGATGGAGCGGCGCTCGAATGCCAAGGTATCTGTGGGACGGAGCACTAGCACGCGCGTTGCTGGAAGGGGTCGAGTGGGATGGGAGTGCCGGGGTCGACAACGAGGAATTCAGAGTCCCAGTCACCGGAGAGCATCATGTTTAGAAGGCGGTTCGAGCCTGGGACCTCGACGAAATCGAGCTCGAGGAAGAGAGCCATCAGCTTCGCGAAGTCGCGGTAGTCCTCCATGTGGTAGTTGCCTGTGTCTATCAAGACTACGCGGGTGTAGTTCTTGTACATCAGCCTGGCGACCCTGTTGGCGCGCTCCTCGCCGTACTTATCTACCATGCGCTCGTACTCATGGATCGTCTCCTTCTGCGCCTCGACCCAACCCTTAGTCAGGTAATAGGTACCGGGGGCTTCGGCGAGCCTGGCCAGGTGTTCCGCGCGCGATCCCAGGAACAGGGCGATACAGTCGTCGACCTTTGGAACTACCAGGCGGTGTGTCCCGGATTCGAGCCCGACGACCGCGTACGAGCAGAGGCCGTAACCGAGGAGGATGTCACAGTCACCGGGAACCTCGTCGATTGCTTCCTGAAGCCGCTTTTTGAGCTGGTCGGGGTAGATGTGAAGCCCGAACTCGAGGACCGTGAGGCGCTCTTCGGGGACACCCAGCACCCGCAGCTCTTCCGCGACGGTCGCGCAGGATATCACATGATGCTCTTTGTTCTCCATTTCCCGCATATCCTACATCTAACGGCGCCACTCGGGAAGAACGCGGATAAACATCTCACGGCTCGCCCGCCGGATCCCACGAGACGTGAACACCCCCGCCCAGAGAATCGAGCGCGACCATATCCTCGTCAGAGAGCTCGAAACCGAACGCGCCGGCGTTCTCCCGGATGCGTTCCCGGTTCGACGATTTCGGGATGACCGCGACGCCGTGCCGCAAAGCCCAGCGTAGGTAGACCTGGGGAGGCGTCTTCGCGTAGCGAGCGGCTATCTCCCGCACCACCTTTCCAGTGAAGCCGCGCGTCCTCGCCAGAGGGCTGTAAGCCTGTAACAATATGCCACGGTCGCGGCAATACTCGAGAAGTTCCTGTTGATACAGGAGAGGGTGGAACTCGACCTGGTTTACGGCCGGGACGACCCTGGCTGAGGTGAGCAGCTCATCCAGATGTTCGACCGTGTAGTTACTCACGCCGACCGCCCGGCAGAGGCCCTCCCCGAGGAGCGTCTCCATCGCCCGCCAGGACTCGCCGCGAAGTCCGGGAACCGGCCAGTGCACGAGGTACAGGTCGAGGTACTCGACGCCCAGTTCTCTCATGCTGGCGCGGCAGGCCGAGATCGCCTTGTCGTAGCCGTGATCGGTGTTCCAGAGCTTGGTCGTGACAAAAACCTCTTCGCGTGGCAGCCCGCTTCGCTTCACAGCCTGGCCTACCTCACGCTCATTACCATAAAGTGTGGCCGTGTCAACCAGCCTGTAACCGGCCTCGAGCGCCCAGAGGACGACCTGCACCGCATCACCGCCCGAGCCGATAAGGTACGTCCCAAGGCCAAAAGCCGGCATCTGCACGCCGTTGTTCAACTTGAAATCGTCACCGATCTTCATTTCATCACCACGAGCACAATCGTAACCCGTCGAGGGTGAGCGCAACAACGCCAGCCGCACAATCGGCGTTGCCGGTCTTGTGCCTGCCGAGTTGGCGGGCGTAATATGTAGTTGATAGTAGTTACGAGCGGCAAACGGATTTTGCTCCTCCATATACAACGGCACTCTGGTGCGTTGCGGCAACGTTCCACGGCAACTGAAGCAGTGTTGCACACACCGGGAAAACCAGAGGCGATCGTGAGTGGAGATAGATCCTTCAAGGTGCTGGTCGTAGACGACGAAGAGTCCACGGCCACGACGCTGAAAAAGTTCATCGAAGGCAGGTTCGACGCATCGGGATGCGTTGCCCTCAGCCTCAACGAAGCGCGGCGTCTCATACACGCCGAGAGCTTCGACCTCATAACCCTTGATTATCAGTTTCCCGACGGCACCGGGCTCGAGCTGCTCCAGGAGATTTCACCGTCCGGGGCTACCCCTCTCGTGATCATGGTTACCGGACAGGGCGCCGAGCAGATAGCGTCGGAGGCGTTCATCCTGGGAGCCTCAGGCTACGTCGTAAAAGACGACAGGATGCGGCTTATGCTCGAGGCGGCAATCGACAAGGCCATCACCGAACGAACCCTCGAGGCCACCCGGAAAAACCTCCAGGAGACCGAGGACCGCTACCAGGCGGTTTTCGACGCGGCCAATGACGCGATATTCGTACACGACGAGGAAACGGGGGGGATCCTGGACGTCAACCGGAAGATGTGCGAGATGTTCGGCTACTCCAAGGAAGAAGCCCGTGCGCTCCAAATCGAGGATATCAGCGCCGTGGATCCGCCTTTCAGCCAGCGCGAAGCCATGAAATGGATAGCGAAGGCTTCGCGCGAGGGGCCGCAGTTGTTCGAGTGGCACTGCAGAGACTCTAGCGGGCGCCTGTTCTGGGCCGAGGTAAACCTGAAAAAGGCAAAGCTTGGCGGAATAGACCGCATGCTCTCCCTCGTGCGCGACATCTCGGAGCGCAAGGAGGCTGCCGATATGCTGGCCGCGAGCGAACGCAAGTTCAGGATACTTGGCAGTGTCTCCAGGGAGATCTTCGCCGTAGACCTCGATTACGAGCAGACGATCGACACCATGTGCAACTGCGCCTGCCGGGTGTTGGGCGACCTGTGCGTCATCCGCGTGCTCTCCGAGGACAATCAGTCTCTGGACGTGGTCGGCACCTGCCACAAAGACCCTGAAGCTCTCAAGCTGGCATCGGAGTTATTCGAAAAAGAGAGGCTGGAGGAGACCGATGGGCTCTTGAGCTGGATCGAATCGGTTGGACGCTCGCTGTATCTTCCCGAGATCAGCGCGCGGCAACTGGAGGCGATGACCGACAGGGTCTTCTGGCCGTACGTGGAGCGCTATGGAGTAAGCAGCCTCGTGATGGTCCCGCTTCGCTTCAAGGGAAGGGTCTACGGAACCATAAGCGTATCGCGAGACGGAGATAGTCCGACATTGACGCGGGACGACCGGACACTGATGGAGGAGATAGCCGACCGCGCGACGATGGCGATCGACAGAGCGCGGCTTCTTACCAGGCTGGAAGTGGAGCTTGCTTCCCGCAAAGAACGCGAGACTGAGCTCGAAGGTTTTGCCCATGCCGTCTCGCACGACCTCAAGGGGCCTATCTCCACCACGAAAGCCGGGCTCGAGATCGTCCGCGACGCATTGGGTAGTCCGGACTTGAGCTTCTGGCAGAGGGATCTCGAGGAGCTTATCGGCAATCTCGCGAACACGATGGCTACGTCGTACACCCTTGTCGACGACCTCCTCAAACTCGCGGAGTCGGGGCGCGTCCCCTCGATGGTCCACTGGGTCGACGTTGGCCAGGTTATCGAGCAAGCTATCGAGATGCTGACGAGCGTCATAAGGGAAAAAGGGACGGAGATCCGTGTCGATCCGGACATGGGGTCGATCATGGCAAACCAGACGCACATCCTGCAGGTCTTCTCGAACATCATCGCCAACGCGGTCAGGCACAACGACACTGCCCGGCCCATTGTGGAGATACGAAACCTCGGCTCAACGGATGGCACACACAGGTACCTCGTCAGGGACAACGGCAGCGGGCTTCCCGAAGGTTATATCGGAAATGTCTTTATGCCGTTCTTCCGGGCAAAGGGCGGCGGGAAGGTGATTGGGCTCGCCATTGTGGACAGGATCCTCCGCACGTACGGTGGCGGGATCAAGGCGTACAACGATGGCGGCGCTAACTTCGAGCTGGTTTTCAAGGACTTCCCGGCCGACGAGTCGATTGGGACACAGTGATCAGTCTACCGGCATTCCTTCCTTCACCAGCCAATCCTCGAACGGCTTGAACTCGGGCATCCTGAATGTCGACGGGTCAGGTGACCCGATCGGATACGAGCCGAACTGCTTTGCGGCCGCAACTACGGCGTGGGCATGCTCCACGGGTGTCCCAATCGGTACCAGGTTGATGAGAAGGACAAACCTGTCGTTTCCCGCTCCCTCACTAAGGAGCTTCACGACCGTCTCGACTATCCGTGGAACCGGGCCCTCCTCTATCAGGTTGGGCCGTACATTGAGCATGAGGCACACCTTGTTGGCCTCAGCGTATGCGCGGATCGGCTGGATTCCCACGGCCTCGTAATCCTCGTTCCACACGAGCAGGAAGAACGGGCGCAGAGACCTGAAACCGTTTCCGCGGGTCATCATCTCCATCTTGACGTCGAGTATCTCGCGCGGGTCCTTGACGTCTTTCTCCCCCCAACTGCCAGAGTCCATCACCGTGCGCATGGCCGAGTTCGTCGCCTTGATGACCTTCTCAACGTAAGGGAGACAGAACTCGCGGACCATAGGCGTGGTCATGTTGGGGGCCGAAGCCCACGCGTCGGACATCACGACTATGGAGGTGTTCGTAACTTCGACGATCTTGTCCACCCATGGAACGACCACTTCCATTGTCAGAAACTCCATCAGCCTGTGGGCGAACGAGGGATTTCTGCGCATGTCTCTGAGGAAATTCACGTAACCCCGTATCAGCACCGCCATCGTGAAAGGCGAGCAGCAGTATCCCATGGGCGGGAGCCCCATGATATCCACGTAGCGCTCGTAAGCCTCGACCACATACGGCATGCGGCCCGACCTGCCGGGCACGGGCGGCTTGAGGTGTTTCAGGTCGTCCTCGGTGGTGATGAGAGGCTCGCGCGTATCAACGTCCGGTTCGCTGCTCTCGCGCCAGATCAACTTCTGGCCGAGCGCATCGAGCTCGATGTTATAGAAGTCGAATACCGGTGACCAGAAATCGACGCCGAAGTACGCGGCCATGTTTCGTGACGCGTTGATGAACGGCTTTGCCTCGGTAAAGAACTTCTTTGCCGAAAGCCCGTGCATGCCCATGGCGTACGTGTATGGCTGGAGTATTACCGGCACCCTGTCCGGCCGGCCGTAGATGCCGGCGATGAGGCGCTCGTATCCGTCGAGCGTGCCGACACGCAGGCCTTTGGAGTACGTCATTGCCTTGAGGAGCTTAGTCTGGACGCTCATCTGTCCCTCCGTTAGCCCGATGTCAGGCGTTGCCGGTGAGTCTGTCCACAAGTGATACGGCTTCTACCGCGTCGGGGCCGTAACCGTCGGCGCCGATGCGGTC
>PMDX01000050.1 GCA_003154635.1 Actinomycetota bacterium
AAGATCGGGCTCGGCGTCATGGGCTTTGCCGATCTGCTCATCAAGCTGGGCATCCCATACGACTCCGAGGACGGGCTCCAGGTCGCACGCGACGTGATGTCGTTTGTGTCGCGCGTGGCTCGCGAGGCTTCCGAGGCGCTCGCGGCGGAGAGAGGGCCGTTCCCCAACTTTGACGTGAGCGTCTACGCGCGGCAGGGCTCGCCACCCTTGAGAAACGCGACGACCACGACGATAGCGCCGACGGGCTCCATCAGCATAATAGCCCGGTGCTCCAGCGGCGTGGAACCGCTGTTCGCGGTAGCTTACGAGCGGCACGTGCTCGACGGGGAGCGCCTGCTCGAGGTTCACCCCGACTTCCTGGAAGCCGCGGCGCGGCACGGGCTCGCCGACAACGGCCTGATCGAGCTCATAGCCGAGCGCGGGTGCCTTTCCGAGGTGGAGGGCGTCCCGGCCGACCTGGCCAGGCTTTTCGTGAGTGCTCACGAGGTCAAACCCGAGTGGCACGTGCGAATGCAGGCCGCGTTCCAGGAGTACACCGATAACGCTGTGAGCAAGACCGTCAACCTGCCCCAGGACGCCTCCGTCGGAGACGTCGAGGCGCTGTACCTGCTCGCGTACGAACTCGGTTGCAAGGGCGTCACCATGTACCGTTACGGCAGCCGCCCGAGCCAGGTGCTTTACCGCGGGCACGCGCCGGCCGCAGCCGCGGGTTTGCGACCGCGCGATAGAGAGAAGGTGACCTCGGGCACGACGGAAAAGGTCAAGATAGGCTGTGGCAACCTCTACGTTACGGTAAACTCCGACGAGCAGGGCATTTGCGAGGTTTTCACCGCCCTGGGGCGCGCCGGAGGGTGCCCATCCCAATCCGAGGCGACCAGCAGGCTCGTCTCGCTCGGGTTGCGTGCCGGCATCGATATCGAGGAGATCACCGAGCAGCTCAAGGGCATCCGTTGCATGTCGTCGATCAGGAGCAAGCAGGCCGAGGTCCTGTCCTGCCCCGACGCCATCGGAAAGGCCATCGAGAAATACCTCAACGCCCCCGGGGTGACCACGGAGGACGACGAGTCAGCGGGCGCGGACTGTCATCTCCGGGTGGGGATGGGGGAGATCTGCTGCCCCGAGTGCGGCGAGTTCATGGAGATGGAGGGGGGTTGCATCGTATGCCGGTCTTGCGGGTTCTCGCGATGCGGTTCCGGCTGATGTCTTGCGTGCCCCGGGCAACGAGCTTGCACATGCACCGGCACCTTGTTACCGTACCCCCACGGGCCATCGCTTCGGGCCCCGTGTCGCGTGTTGTCATCGGGACAAGGAGCTTTTAGTGAACGACGAAGAAAAGCAATTCGTGGACGAGCTTCTGGCCGGGCTCCCAGGGGAGCTGCGGGAGACTTTCGAGGAGGCCGCGCGTCTCGACGGGTTGACGCTCGAGGAGTACGTGCTTGTGCTCCTGCAGGACATGGACCGCGGCGGGCTGCTCGACGCTGCCACCGACTCGGACATATCCGAAGACGAGTTTCTAAGGCTCGTATTCGTCGGCGATTGTCCCAACTGCAGCAGCGAGTCGACCGTGTGTTGCGACGAGATCAAGGAGATCGACGACCCGACGGTCGGGCTCTGCAAAGACTGCGGTTACATGTGGTGCCTCGAGTGCGGCATCATGTTGGAAATGAATGAGACGTGCGGGCACTGGGACATATGCGAGAGCTGCGACGAGCCGAAGAACGAGTTCGAGGACTGTGGCATCATGCCCAGCGAGTGCCCCCGTATAGTCGAGTGGATCAGCGGCAACTACGCGCACCCGATGCAGGATTCTTGCGCCTGGTGCGGCAAAGAGATACCCGAGAACAGCGAAGTGTACGCCGTGGGAGCCACCCTCAAAGGCGGCATCGAGTTTCGGACCGAGGAGGGGAGCCAGGGCTTCTTCATGCCGGTGTCCATAGCCGGCAGGATGATCCCTGCGATCGTGACCGCACCGGGGTCGGATGCCCGCAGGCAGGGCAACGACCTGATGTTCATGACCTGCAGCGAGCAGTGCGCCGGCAAGCTGCGCGAGACCCTCTCAGAGGAAAAAGAGCTGATTGACCGCGCCGAGTTGAACTGAACCAGGGTTATCGCGGTCCGGCGAGCCGCGGTCATAACTCTCAGCTCAAGGAACCTGTCACGAGCACCGCAAAACGCGTTTGCCTTCAGAGGAGAGACGTGGGGTCGACGTCGAGTGAGACCTTGACCTCTCTGCCTGGTGGCCATGTGCGGGCGTAATCATAAAACCGGCTGACCGCCGTCCTTATGCGGTCGGACATCAAGTCGAGGTCGGAGCTTTTGATCAGGATGTGCCAGCGATAGAGCCCTCTCAGGCGCGAAAGCGGCGCGGGAGCCGGCCCCAGCAGCAAGGCACCGGTGCCGGCAAGGTCGGTTTCCAGGATACTGCGCATACGCTCGGCAGAGCGAGCAGCCGCCTGTAAATCCGGTGATGTCACCATCACGTTGACCAGATCTATGAACGGTGGGTACCTGGCGTGAAGCCGCGCTTCCAGCTCTCTGGAGATGAACGAGTTCTTTTCGCCTGTGAGCGCGCGGATGGTTGGGTGCCCCGGGTTAAAAGTCTGGACTATCACACGGCCGGGACGCAGTCCCCGTCCGGCGCGCCCGCTCACCTGCGTCAGTAGCTGGTAAGTCCGCTCACTTGCGCGGAAGTCGGGAAGCGCAAGCGCGGTATCGGCGTTGATCACGCCGACGAGGGTGACCCCGGGAATATCGAGCCCCTTGGCGATCATCTGTGTGCCTATGAGCACCTGCGCCTCACCCCGGCTGAACTCACCGAGCAGGCGCCAGTGAGCGTCTTTTGAGGTAGTGGTATCGGCGTCCATACGGATAAAGGTGACACCCGGGATGTGTTCGACGAGTTCGTCCTCGACGCGCTGAGTGCCCGCGCCGAAGCTCTTGAGAGGGCCACGACCGCACGAAGGGCACTGGGCGGGAACGGACCTTCGCTTTCCGCAGTGGTGGCAGAGCAGCATGTCTCCGCGCGCGTGATAACAGAGGCTGACCTCGCAGTCGTCACAGCCCATGATCTCGCCGCAGGCGCGGCACTGCATGTAATTTGCGAAGCCTCGCCTGTTGAGGAAGAGGATGGACTGGTCGCCTGACTCGATTGCGCGCGACAGGGCATCGAGGAGAGCGGGCGATAGAAGCGGCATCTGGCCCGCGCCTCCGACCTCTCGCATGTCGACCACCTCGACGTCCGGAAGTGGCCGGTTGTCGATACGCTCCGGTAGCATGAGGTGCTCGTAGGCTCCTGCCCGCGCCTTTTCAAGGGATTCGAAAGATGGTGTCGCGCTGCCGAGGATGAGGACCGCCCCGGTCATGCGGGCCCGGGCCTCGGCGACGTCTCGAGCATGGTAGCGTGGCGTGGTATCGCTCTTGTAAGAGGGCTCGTGCTCCTCATCGATCGCTATCAGGCCGAGGTCGCTGATGGGGGCGAAAACAGCGGAGCGCGCACCGACCACCACCCTGTAGCGCCCGTTGCGGACCCCTCTCCACTGGTCGAACCTCTCGCCAGGGCTGAGCCTGCTGTGGAGCACCGCCACCTGGCCGCCGAAACGCGACTCGAAGCGCTCGACCGTCTGTGGTGTAAGAGAGATCTCGGGCACCAGGACGANNGATGCCCCCGGTCGATGTCCTGCAGGATGCGGTCGATAGCAGCCTGCTGCATCTCGTTCGGGAAAGGCGCATCTTTAGTAGCACCGCCGAAAGAGACTCTCGGATCTCTTGAGACCTCCTCGGATGCAATCGTTACGACGCCTTTTTTCTCGAGCGATCTGAGGCTGGAGGAACTCGTGCCGGTCGAGGACAGCAGGTCGCTCTGGAACTCCACGCCCGCATTCGTCAGCAGGTGGTCGACGATGTCGCGCTGGCGTTGGGGGAGCGCCTGGAGCTCGTCTGTCGTGGGGACACCGTTGGCGAGACGCACGACCAGGCGGGAACGCGGGGTCGTAGCCGGCTCTGTCAGAACGAACCTGCGAGCCACAAGGCCGGCCTCCTCGAGCGGTTTGATAAAGCGCGAGACGTCTCCGCCCGCGTGTTTCTTGAGAGTGGATAGCTCGATCTCGCCTCCGGCTGCCGTAAGCACGTCGAGCACCTCGCCCTCTCTGCCCGGCCGGCCGCCGTCAAAAAGAGAGTCACCGGGCGGATAGAGCCTGGAGATGTACTGCTTGACCTTGCGACCGCGGCCCGGAGGCAGGACAAGCCTGAAAGCCTGCGACAGCGAAGACAGGTAATGAGAAGCTATCCACCGGCAGAGCCTCTGGGTATCGAAGTCGAACAGGGGTGGCTCGTCGAGCACCTGCGCGATGGGCTTTACGCGCGGGGTGTCAGCGCCGAGCGGGAAGCCGACGACAAAGCCGAGAGAGAGCCCTTGGCCGAACGGGACCAGCACCAGCGAGCCTATATCGAGGCGCTCGTCGAGCTCGACCGGTATCCCGTACGTGAACGGCCTGTCGAGTTCCTGCACTGGAGAATCGATGATGACCTCGGCATATTGTCTTGTAGTCTGCTCGGGAGCCGTCGTGGTGCTCACCTCCGCCATGATTATATATGTCGGTGGGGACACTCCCGGAAAGAATGCGCGGTTCTGTTGTTCCGGGCCTCACGCCCAAGGCGGCCATCGGCTCATGGAAGCACCATGAGCGGCGACACCGTGCTCGAGGAAGGGCCCGGCAGGGTCAATCAGCCCTCTTACTCGACCTCTCCACCTCCATGATCACGGGCCTCTGACCAAACACTTTAGGGCGGTCTCTCAAACCGCCGGGAGCCGGGCCTGGAGAGACACGGATCAATAAGTGGAAAGAGCCGGGTCTGAGAGATCCGGCTGGGGGGCGCAGGTTACCAGGTGGACTTGATCTGGCCGCGGTTGGTGACGGCCCAGAAGATGGCGATAAACGGCGCCATATATGCGGCGAAGATCGCGAAAGCGACGATCAACCTGAACGTGAATATCTCGAGCTGCTCAGTCCAGTTGAGGTTCTTGGCGATCTTATTGCTCTTGACCGGCCAGCGCCTCACCGTGGCGTCTTCAACCTTCTTGAGCCAGCCGGGGTCGCTAATGTTGACCAGCGTAGTCTGGAATGCGTAGGTGAAAAGGAACATCGCGCCGAAACCGCCGAAAAGCGCGACGAGCGGCACGTCGAGGAAGTAGAAGCTCTTGAGGTTCCACGTCCACCAGTGGTTGGTGACGGCGACCGGCTCTATAAGAGCCTGGAATACCACAGCGACTCCGCCGGCAAGCGCCGAACGCGCCCACAGTTTCGCGCGGGGCATGAGGGTGAATGCGGTCAGGTATGAAGTCGCGGCCACCATGGCCCAGAGCAATGTCGCCGCCAGGGGTACCAGCCCGAGCCAGATGATGTAACCGCCGAGTGGGTAGTGCTTGTAATAGCTGTTGATCGAATACCAGTAGTAGTTCTTTCCGCCGATCAGGACGGTGAGGGTCTCGATCGCCAGCGAGAAGAGTATCGCTCCGACGAGGAATGCCCGGTTGCGGCTCTTGCCGAACGCCTTCCTGCCTCCAATGTAGAACGCGATGAACAGGATGAACGTGATTGCCTCAAAGACGATTACGTTGGCTTTCACTTGGATTTCCCTTCGAGGCGCGCCTTGCGAATCGGCAGGTAGAGCAGCACCAGGATGCATAAGGAGAGGATCAGCAGGGAGATCTGGAACCCGCGCCCGCTCGCGCCGCTTGCCAGGTTGGACAGGTTACCGACACCCTTGGTCTGCGTCCCGGGGCCTGTGGACTTCTTGGTATTGCTGGTCGTTGCCTGGGATGTCTGGGACGGTACCGTCACGGTCGGCTGCGTGCTGGTGGTCTGCGCGATCAGCGCGCCGTCGTCTGCCCCGAGCGGCACGCCCAACGCTTTGCTCATGGCGAGAGGGGAGTTGTAAGCCTTGCTCTGGTTGGGCAACTGGTTGGTCGGCACCTGGTTTGTAGGGATCTGATTCGTGCTGGGAACGGTCGTATCCTGGCTTGGAGTACTCGTCGATTTTGCAGGTGGCTTCTGGAGGATGTTACTCGGATTGATCGCGAGCGAATTGGACAGCATCCCCATGACCAACATCGCAAGCACGAGGACCATCGCCGTGATGAGAGAGATCAGAACGCCCCTTCTCCACGTCTTTCTGTTTGGCTCCTCCTCGAGGAGGTCCACATAATGTTTATATTGTTCGAGTTCGATACGCTTGTTTGCCATAGATGAATCTCCCGTAAATCAGTGTATTGTAGCACAAGGAAAAATGCACATGGCAATGGGGAGACCAAACCACGCCCACTCCGGCCATTCTACTTTCCGAGGTTCAATATTCTAAAAGCTTGGGATTTGCTATTGACCTGCGCTTCGCGGCGCTGATAGTATCTGAAACCGTCAAAACTCTAGAGGTTTTTATAGTTTTCAGGGCGGTACCTGACTTGGCTGAGACTACTAGAGAAAAAATTATCAAATCGGCTCGCGGCCTGTTCGGCACTCGAGGTTTGCGTGGAACCACGGTTGATGATATCGCGCACAAAGCAGGCGTAAGCAAGCGCACGGTCTACGAGACATTCTCTTCGAAATACGAAATCGCCTGTGTCATCGTAGAGGACGCGCTCGCCATGTTCCAGGAGAACATGCGGAGCATCATCCAATCCGGCGATGACCCACTCGAGAAGCTGAGGCAGTTATCGAGGTTCTACGCAGTGCCGCAGTTGAGCTCCATCGCACTGATCGACCTCCAGAGAGACCTGCCGGAACTGTGGGAGCTTGCGGAGCAAGCTGAGAACGAGATACTCCAGGAGATGTACCAGGTCATCGATGAGGGAAAAGTGCTGGGCGTCTTCGACACCGAGATCAGCACCGACATCATCATTGGGGCGCTTACCGGCGCACTGAGGACGACCATGGCTTCCGAGTTTCTTCTTAAAAGCACGCACTCCGTCGAGAGTGTGTCCGAAAGCCTGTTCGAATTGATCACGCTCGGCATCTGCCAGACCTCTTCACGCCGGCGCGCAAGAATTTCGGCCGCGAAAGCCGTCGGTGCCAGGTCTTCGGAAAGCTCCACCGGGCGAGAGCGGTCAAAGGGGTTGTGATGGAAAAGAAAATCCGCGTCTTCCTCTGCAAGCCTGGCCTCGACGGCCACGACAGGGGCGTTCTCATAGTCGGGCAGGCCCTCCGCGAGGCGGGCATGGAGGTCATCTACTCGGGCCTCAAGCAGACAAACGACATGCTGGTAGAGGCCGCGATCCAGGAAGATGTGGACGTGCTCGGTATCTCCATCCTGTCGGGCGCGCACATGGCGCTGATACCACGGATCACCGAGCTTCTGACCGAGCGTGGCGCGGATGACATCCTCGTGATCGCCGGCGGTGTGATGCCGCCGGACGACGCCGAGGCCCTCGTATCCCAACACGGGGTGGACAGGGTATTCGGCCCGGGCACCAACACCCGCGACATAGTCGCTTACATACACGAGAAGACAGGCAACGCCTAAGAGATAAGGACAACGAGTGACAGAGACCGCAAGCGATCTCTATGAAGGATTGCTGAACGGCGACAGGAGAGCCGCCGCGCGGCTGATCAGCATGGTCGAAAACCAGGACCGCTCCGTGCGACAGGTCCTGCGTATGCTGCACCAGCATGCAGGCCGCGCGCACGTGGTGGGGCTGACTGGCTCTCCGGGCGCCGGAAAGAGCACTCTGGCCTGCGGGCTTACCAAGCGATACAGGGACGCGGGCTTGGCCGTCGGCATCATATGTGTCGACCCAACCAGCCCCTTTACAGGCGGAGCCCTTCTGGGTGATCGCGTTCGCATGCAGGAGCTGTCCGGAGACCCGGACGTCTTCATCAGGAGCATGGGGAGCCGCGGCGCTCTCGGCGGACTCTCGATGGCGACCAACGACGTCATCAACATCCTCGATGCTTTCGGAAAGGATTTCATAATCGTCGAGACCGTTGGTGCAGGGCAGGTCGAGGTCGAGATCGTGAAGTACGCACACACGTGCGTCGTGGTCACCATGCCGGGCGCGGGCGATGAGATTCAGGCCATCAAAGCGGGGATACTGGAGATCGGTGACATCTTCGTGGTCAACAAGGCCGACCGCGACGGAGCGCACCGCACGCTTGCCGACCTCGAGATGATGATAGAGACAAAACCGGGCGGCGACGATTCCGCCTGGAGACCGCCGGTGATAGCGACCAAAGCCCTGGACGGGGAGGGCATTGAAGAACTGGAGGATGCCATAGCGCAACACGCCGACTACCTGCGCGAGAGCGGGCTACTTGGGCTGAAGACCGAGCAGCGGATGAAGGCTGAGCTGCTCGAGATCCTCAACCTCAAGGTGTCACAAGCCGCGGCCAGGGTCCTCGATGAGGACGAAGAGGGCCGCGAGCTGGTCAGGCGCATGACGGCGCGCGAGTTGGATCCCCATAGTGCTGCGGAGGAGGTGATGGAGCACCTGCTCAAGCGTGAGGTTGAGAAGCCAGGAACGTAAGACCATGTACTCGAGGGCGGTCTCTTATGACGCCCGGAGCCGGGCCTAGAGAACCGGCTTAAGGGACAGGTCCTGGCTGAAGAATCGAGACCGGTTAAAGAATTGACTGTTACGTCTAGGGTTCTTCTTGAGAGGAGGACGGATGGCCAGAAGGAGCGGTACAGACACCAAGCTGGCCCGGGCGCGTTTGTGGGAGATAATGATCGACACGTTGCGTTTTACGACGGACGAGGACGAGATCTCTTCCTATCTCGAGCCCGGCTCGCCCACCGACAACATCATCGCAGTGATTTCCCCGAGAGGCCAGTCTGATATAGAGAACGCGCTCGAGGTAGCGCGGAACTATAAGCTGGCGGTCTATACCCCGCAGCCGTGGGGTATCAAGCCCAAGAAAACCGGATTCATAATCGATTTCAAGTCCATGGCCGACGTGCTGGGTCTCGACTCAAAGAGGTTGTTCCTCGAGGTCGAGTCCGGGGTCACCTGGGAGCAGGTCCTTCCAGACCTCGCGGCCCGGGGTGTTCGCATCGCGCTCCCGGCCGCGGCACACTCGAAGTACATCCTGGACAACGTCATGGAGCGCGAGATAGTGCAGTCGGCGTGCAGATTCTCGAATCGCCAGCTCGGAACATTCCACGCGGTGCTGGCGGACGGCAGGGAGTACAGGAGCGGATCGGACGCGCTTCCGACATCCATCGCCCATTGGCGCGAGGACGGCGGCCCCAACATCAGCCGGGTCTTCAGCGGATCGCGAAACTCGTTCGGCCTTCCCGTTCGCGGCTATGTCTATCTTTATCCCGAGCCCGAGGATCGAAAGGTAGTCGCCCATGGCTTCGCGAGCCGGGCGCAGGCGTGCAAGNNGAGCCGTGGACGGTCGTGTTCGGGCTCGAAGGCTCTCCGAAGCTCGTGGCTTACCACGAGAAGAGACTCGGCGAGAAAGCAGGGGAGCTCAAGCTAAAGCCGAAGGCCGCAGGCGTTAAAGCCGCCGAGGCGTTCAGCGAGGCGCTTGGCAGACCCTGGTATGCACCTCCACTATCCATCGGTTTTTACACGAACTTCAGCAGGGTCGAAGAGCTGTCCGGCATGGTCGAAACCGCGTTGAAGAGCAAGGGCGGCCTCGCCCAGATGATCGTTCCGGTCAAGCACGGTGCGTCCGTGTATCTGCAGTTCGACCTGCCCGGGTCGGGCAACGGTGCCGGTGCGGCGATCGAGAAACTGTTACCGGAGCTTGCCGACGCTGGCGCTTTCTTCTCCAACCCTACGGGGTCTCTGGCTGCGCATATCTTCTCTAAGCAGCCGCTGTACCTGCGCCTTCTGAAGGATATCAAGTTGTTGATTGACCCTGAGAACGTGCTCAACCCCGGACAGGTAGTGGAGGTGTAGAGGTGTCAGAATTAACCAAAAGCCCGTATGACCCGCTGCTCCAGGTTCAAAAAGACTCTTACCGCTGCGGGAAGTGCATGCTCTGCAAGTTTATAGACCACAACGAGATGACCGATACGGATTTCCTGGCCATCTGCCCTTCAGGGCTGCGTTACAAGTACGAGGCGTACTACGCTTCGGGCAGGCAGGAGATTGCCCGCGGCCTGCTGGAGGGAAAGCTCGATTACAACGACCGCCTGCTGCACATCCTGTTCACATGCACCGAGTGCGGCGGATGCCAGGTCATCTGCTCTGACCAGGGGAATAAGAACCCCCTCAAGACGATCGTGGCGCTCCGAGAGCGCGTCTTCCGCGACGAGTTGGCTCCGCTGCCGGAGCACGAGACGCTCATCAAGTCGATGGAGAACTACGAGAACCCGTGGCAGCAGCCGCGCGCCCGGCGAGACGCCTGGATGCGTAAGATGAAGCTGCCCGATCCACGCAAGGAGAAGGTCGACACCCTCTTCTTCGTCGGGTGCACCCAGGCGTACGACCCCAAGCTCCAGAACATCGCCCGCATGACGGCCGAGATACTGGAGGCCGCGGGCGTCAAGTTCGGGGTGCTCGGAAAAGACGAGTTGTGCTGCGGCAGTACGCTGCTGCGCATGGGCAACTACGATGCCTACGAGAAGATGGCGCGAAAGAACGTCGAGCTCCTCAACAGCATCGATGTCGATCGCATCATCACGTCGTGCTCCGGTTGCAACTCGGTGCTCCGCGAGGAGTACGAGGAGCTGGGAGGGCTCGATGCCGAGGTCATGCACTCGCTGGAGCTGGTCGACGAGCTGATCCAGTCCGGGGACATCAAGCTGAAGAACAAGATCAACCGCAAGGTCACCTACCATGACCCGTGCCACCTCGGTCGCCACGCGCAGGTGTTCGACTCGCCGAGAGAGTGCATCAAGGCGATTCCAGGCGTCACCCTGATCGAGATGAAACACACCCGGATGGACTCCCGCTGCTGCGGTGCCGGAGGCGGCTACAAATCTGCCTTCAACGACAACGCTGTGGCCATCGCGGCCGAGAGGGTCAAGGAGGCGGTCGAGACCGGAGCGGACATCCTGGCAACCGCCTGCCCCTTCTGCGTCGTCAACCTGCAGCAGGGCGCCAAGAAGATCGGTGCCAAGATCAAGGTCATGGATATCTCCGAGATGCTGCTCGAGGCCACGGAACCGTTGCCGCCAGCACCGGCAGCCGCACCGGCCGGCCCTGCACCAACGACTCCAATCGCACCGACGGAAAAGAAGTAAACTCCCAGGTCGGTCAATGACCGTCCCTCATTTTTCCATTCATTTCAATGCTGACCACGTTCGGCGTTCTTTCGCAAAGTTTCAAGTATCGAAGCACTTTCGTTACCCATTAGACCGGAAAAAATCCTATGGTATTCGAACTTCTGGATGAGAGGATAAGGGAGGTCCTCTCCGACAAGGAAATCAGCATACCGACCGGACCTCAGACGGAGGCCATACCACACATACTGGCAGGTAGGAACATACTGCTGGTGGCACCGACCGGCATCGGCAAGACGGAGGCAGCGATGTTGCCCATCTTCCACAAGCTGATCTCCACCGAGGGAAAGGGGATCCGGTGCATCTACGTGACCCCTCTGAGGGCGCTCAACCGCGATATGCTCAGACGCCTGGAAGAGTTCGGTGATGCGCTCGACCTGCGCGTGGCCGTTCGTCACG
>PMDX01000028.1 GCA_003154635.1 Actinomycetota bacterium
GAACATGGTCTCCGGAGGCACGCGGTTACCGGATGACGCGTTTCTTGATGAGGTCGGAAGCCATCTCGGGGTTGGCTTTACCGCGGGTCTTTTTCATAACCTGGCCCATCAGAAACTTGAGGGCCTGGTCTTTACCCTCGCGCAGGTCGCCTGCGGCGTCAGGGTTTTGAGAGATGACCTCGTCGACTACCGTCTCGAGCTCACCGACGTCTGCTATCTGCGAGAGCCCCTTTTGCTCTACTATCTCTTTGGGGCCTTTGCCAGTATCGAAGGCCTCTTTGAGAACATCCTTGGCCATCTTGCCCGATATCACCCGCTGTGCCACTAGCGCCACGAGCTCGCCCAGGCCTCTCGGCTCGATCGGGCAAGCCTGTATCGGGACCACGGACTCCTTGAGCAACGCGACCAGGTCTCCCGCGATCCACTTGGCAAGCGCGATAGGGTCCTGGCCCGTCTCGACCGCGCGCTCGAAGTAATCGGCAAGAGCTTTTTCGCTCGTCAGCATCGAAGCAAGCTCTCCGGGGAGCCCGTGCAGCTCCTTGAAGCGTACAAGCCGCTGGGCGGGAAGCTCGGGCAGGCGCCCCCGCAGGTCTTCGACCCACTGCAGGTCGGGTTCCATCGGCACGAGGTCAGGCTCTGGAAAGTACCTGTAGTCGAATGCCTCTTCCTTGCTGCGAAGAGGATGCGTCTTGCCGGCCGCGTCGTCCCAGTGCCTCGTCTCCTGAACGAGGGTCTCGCCGTTTTCGAGGGCAAAGCGCTGACGCTCCTCCTCGTAGGTCAGCGCGCGGAACAATGCCCGGAAAGAGTTCATGTTTTTTATCTCAACCTTGGTTCCCATCTTGCCATCGACCNNTGGAGATATTGGCGTCGCAGCGGAGAGAGCCTTCTTCCATTTTGCAGTCGCTTATCTCGAGGTACTCGAGCGTGGAGCGAAGCAACTGCAGAAAGACGCGAGCCTCATCGGGGCTCCTCAAGTCAGGCTCGGAGACGATCTCCGCAAGTGGTATGCCGGCGCGGTTGAAGTCCTCGAGGCTGAAATCCGCGCCATGGATACGCCCGCTCTCACCGATATGCACGCTCTTGCCGGTGTCCTCCTCCAAGTGGACTCGAGTTATCCCGACGTGCCTTGTGTAGCCCTCCATCTCCACATCGAGAAAACCGTTTCTAGTCAGGGGGATATCGTACTGCGATATCTGGAAGTTCTTGGGCATGTCGGGGTAGAAGTAGTTTTTCCGGTGGAAGATGGACCGCGGGGTTATCTCGCAGTTGAGCGCCAGCCCGAGCAGGATGGTATCCGCGATAGCCTGTTCGTTTGCTACCGGGAGCACGCCGGGATGCCCGAGGCATACCGGGCACGTGTTCGAGTTGGGCGCTGCGCCAAAAGCCGTCGAACACCCGCAGAACATCTTTGACTCGGTGTTGAGCTCAGTGTGGATCTCGAGCCCGATTATCGTCTGATAAGCCATTTTCGATCAGCCTCTATTCGTTTTTCCGCTCTGGTCATCAAATACACCCTGGCCCTCCCCCTCGAGGGGGAGAGGAATGTTTAGAGTTTAGTCTTCAATTGCGGGGGGGCGGGGGTCGAACTTTATCTCGTTCTCAAGGGCGAAGGCTACGTTTAATATCCTTGCTTCCGCCAGAGGTGGCCCCATGATCTGGAACCCAACGGGAAGCCCCTCGGAAAGACCGCAGGGCAGGCTCAAAGCGGGTATTCCCGCGAGGTTAACCGGAATGGTGCATATGTCCGAGAGGTACATCGTGAGCGGGTCGTCCGTCTTCTCTCCGAGCTTGAACGCCGTCGATGGCGAAGTCGGCGAGACCAGAAAGTCGTACGAATCCCAGGCGCGGCCGAAATCCCTGACGATCAGGGTGCGGATCTTTTGCGCCTGAGCGTAGTAGGCGTCGTAATAACCAGCCGACAGCGCGTACGTGCCAAGCATGATACGGCGCTTGACCTCTCCACCGAACCCCTCGGCGCGCGTCTCATCGTACATGTCCCAGATATCCTCGCCCTCCGTGGACTTGCGATGTCCGTACCGAACGCCGTCAAACCTCGCCAGGTTGCTGGAAGCCTCGGCGGGCGCGATCAGGTAATACGCGGATAGCCCGTACTGGAAGCTCGGTAGGGATAACTCCTCGCAGGAGACGCCAAGCCTTTCGAGCATCGCGACGGTCTCGTTGAAGCGGTCAAGCACCCCGGGCTCTATCCCCTCGCTGGAGAGTTCTTTGACCACCCCGACGCGCATTCCCTTTAAGTCTCCAGTGAGCGCCGCCATGTAATCGGGGACCTGCCCATCGATGGATGTCGAGTCGTACGGGTCGTGACCCGCGACGAGTCCCAGCAGCGCGGCGCAGTCTCGCACGGAGCGCGCCATCGGTCCTACCTGGTCTAGAGACGAAGCGAACGCGACGAGCCCGTAGCGCGACACCATGCCGTAGGTGGGCTTCATGCCTACGATCCCGCAGAGAGCCGCGGGTTGTCTTATGCTTCCCCCGGTATCGGAGCCCAGCGACCAGGGGGCCTCCCCGGCCGCGACGGCAGCCGCTGAGCCTCCGCTGGAGCCGCCCGGCACACGCTCCAGGTCCCACGGATTTCGTGTCGGGCCAAAGTAGGAGTTCTCGGTGGAGGAACCCATCGC
>PMDX01000301.1 GCA_003154635.1 Actinomycetota bacterium
CGGAACTTCGCTATCTCCTCGAAGAAGTCGTTATGGGAGTTCCACATGAATGTGAGCCTGGGGCCGAAGCTGTCGATGTCCAGCCCGCGGTCGAGGAACGAAGTGACGAAGTCGATACCCTCGCTAAGCGTGAACGCGAGCTCCTGCGCCGCGGTGCAGCCCTTCTCGCGTATCTGGTAACCCACGATGCTTATCGGGTACCAGCGCGGGACGTTGAGCGTGCAGAACTCCACAACGTCGGTGCAGAGCTTGAGCTCCGCGCGCCGGGGAAGCACCCTGACGTTGGCCGCAACGTCGCGGCAGAAGGTGTCGTTCTGGAACGTCCCCTGCAGTTTCTTCAAATCGGCGCCCTTGCGCTTTGCGAGCGCAAAGTACATCGAGGGGATAGGTGGGTGGGCGATGACGAGTGAGGTGCTGACATCCGCCAGGGGGATATCGGCAAAGAGCCTCTCCATATCCTCGAGCGAATCGCACGGGACGCCGTCCCGCCCGACCTCACCGAGCGCAAGCGGATGGTCGCTGTTGAGCCCGTGGATGGTAGGCATGTCGTAGGCGACGTTGAGGCCGGGCGCCCCGTGCTCGATGAGGAACTTCAGCCTCCTGTTGGAATCATCCGGGTCTCCGAATCCCATGAACTGCCGGATGGTCCACTGTTTGCCCCTGTACATCGTCGAATGGATGCCTCGGGTGAACGGGTATTCGCCCGGTAGCCCCAGGTCGCGCATGTAATCCTGTTCGGCAAGGTCCCACGGCCCGTGAAGCCTGTCGACCACTCGCCCGGACACGGTCTCGAACGAGTCCGCGCGCTCCGGTGACTTTTCCAGCGCCGGGCCGAGGATCTCGCGCTCCCAGCGCTCCTTCTCGGCCTTGAGGCGTTCAAGCTCACTCGCGTCCATCTTCCCTCCCGGCTTAGCCTGGGTCTGTGCCCTGTCCTTTATTCGGAACGGGTCAGGTGCTTCAAGACAACGTCAATGCCGGAGTCAGACCCCCCGACCCGGCTTCCTCACCTCTGGATGTCGGGTCGAATCGCGGGCCAGGGTTCCTGACTCCCAGGTCGTGCGTCGTGCGTTTTGACTGTCGGGCTGGTTATAGTTACCAGGCGCACGATGCACGACCTGTCCTGTTGGCGTGTCAATGAATCCGCGTATCTACCTGCCTTTGAAGTTGGGCTGGCGCTTGTCGATGAACGACCTCACGCCTTCTATGCAATCCTCTGTGCCCATCGTTATCGCGCACGCCGCGGCCTCGAAAGCTCCACCAAGTGGTATCGAGCACTCCGCTGCTGCGTTGACCATCTCTTTGGCGAGCGCCATCGCTATCGGCGCCTTGCGCGCGAGGATGCGTGCTACTTTCTTTGTTTTTTCCATCAGTTCGGTCGCGGGAACAACCTGCGAGACGAGCCCCATCATGAGAGCTTCCTGCGGCTCGACGATGCGGCCTGTGAGTACCATGTCCTTGGCCCTGCCGAGTCCGACTATCTTGGTCAGACGCTGGGTGCCGCCCCACCCCGGCATGACACCGTAATTTATCTCGAGCTGACCGAAGCGC
The DNA here is from genome assembly GCA_003154635.1 of Actinomycetota bacterium. Lineage (GTDB taxonomy): Bacteria > Actinomycetota > Geothermincolia > Fen-727 > Anoxymicrobiaceae > FEN-727. Next base: position 1,549 of record PMDX01000301.1, read on the forward strand.
GCATCCTCGCTGCAGATGCGTATGTCGCATGCGAGAGCCACCTCGCAGCCGCCGCCGAAAGCAAATCCGTTGATGGCCGCGATGACCGGCTTCTCGAGGGTCTCCATGTCGCGCAGCACGCGCTGGCCCGCGGAGAGTCCGAACTTGGCGGTTACGGGATCGAGGGCCTCGAACTGCGTGATGTCAGCACCTCCTATGAACGCCGGCCCGGTGCCTGTCAGGATGATCGCCCCGACCTCGGGGTTTTCGCGCAGAGCGGCGAGCTTCTCGCCCATCTCAGTGATGTTCTCGTGGTGAACCAGGTTGAGGGGTGGCTTATCCATGGTGAGCACGGCAACCGCCCCATCTATCTCCAGCGTCCAGACACTTTCCATGCCGAGTTTCCTTTCTTGCCGGGGAACCGGCCCCTGAACCGCGAATCAAGCCTCATAATATATCTCGAGCTGACAACGTTCGCGATCCAAGAGCCTACCCCCCTCTCGATTTGCTTCCAACGCAACTCCTGGGGTCAGGCCACATATTTGCGGTTGGTACCTCGCAAGGTCTTATCGATATTTAGCCTTACCCGACCCGACCCCATTTGTTGCGAGAGGCCTATACCCCTGCCTGGTCGGCTGATATCCCCAGCCGGCCGGGGTTCATTATGTTGTATGGGTCCATGTGATGCTTGAGTCCCTTGAGCAGCTCGAAGTACGTCCCGAGCATCGGGGACTGGACCCAACCGAAACCGGACTGCTCGCCGCCGTACGGGCGGTCGAACTGCCCTCCTTTCTCTAGGATGAACGGAATGGCGTCGCCGGCCATCGCGATCCCTCTCTTTACGCCCTCGGGCTCACCCTGGTTGGGATACGCGTCCATCTCAAGCATGCCGCTGCGACCGAACTCGAGAGCCTGGAGATAGAACGTGGCCAGCTCGTACGGATACGGCCGGTCGCTCTTCTCTGGGTCCGTGTCGGCGAAGTGCTTCCGGGTCAGCTTCTCGAACTGTCGCGCCATATCCGGCGCCTGGTCCATATCTATGTTGAACCAGAACAGCTCGAAGCAGCCCGTCATGCGCTCGATCCTCGGCGTCACCTGTATGATCTTGAAGGCACGCTCCCACGGGACCAGGCTCTTCATCAGCTCGAGCATCGTGTCGGGCGATTGCTCTACGCCGGTGCGCTCCAGAACGCCCATGGTCTGCTCGCGCCGGATCTCCATCTCCTCCTCGGTCTCTCCGCCGATGTAGAGGATGGCGTTGTGACGCGGCAGCTGCGGGCGGATGATCTCCGCGCCTTCGTGGTTCATCGTGATTCCCATGCCCAGGTACGTGTCCTGGAAGAGAATCGTCTCGATTGTGCAGTCCTCGCGGGCGATCTCGCGGAGAAACACCGTGACCCGCTCCATGTCGTCCTCGTCGCACCTGGCCGGGATGATGTCCTCGAACTCGGGCAGCGGATAGAGCTGGGCGACCATCTGCGTGCAGATGCCCATGGTGCCCATGGAGGCGTGGAATATCCCGCTGATGTCGGGGCCCGGGCCTTCGACACAGATGCTTCCGTAATTGTCCTGCGACAGGCATCCCGTGTGGATTATCTCGCCGTCCGGCAGAACGATCTCGAGACCGAGTATTGAGTCGGTCCCCACCCCGTACTTGTTCGAGACCTGGAACACGCCCTTGTCGAGGTAGTTGGCGAGCATCGACACCGACGCCGGAGCGCTCGGGACCGCGTTGCGCAACCCGACTTTCTCGGCCTCGATGTAGACCTTTCCGAACGTCGCGCCCGGCTGGATTCGCACCGACATGTTCTCGACATCCACGTCGAAGACCTTGTCCATCCGCCTCATGTCGCAGATGATGCCACCGCGCTGCGGAATACAACCGCCGCCCGTGTTGCCGCCGGTCGACCAGGCGACCACCGGCGCGCTGTACCTGGACGCGACAGCAAGTATCTTTGAAACCTGCTCCGTGGATTCCGGCAGCACAACCAGGTTGGGGTTGTGCGCGGTCTCCAGGCTCTGGTCGCGCGAGTAGCCGATGAGGATCATCGGGTCGTTCTCCACCCATTCCTCGCCGACGATTTTTTTGAGCTCCGCGTATACTTC
>PMDX01000025.1 GCA_003154635.1 Actinomycetota bacterium
AATGGACGGGGCGTATCAATACATCAAGTTGCTCGAGGAAGAAGAAAGGAAGAAGGGAGTCGAGCTCGAGAAAGCAGGAGAATATGCGCGAAAGCTGGAGCAGTTGACCGTGGACCAGGCGGCCGCGCTCGCCGCTGTCAAGCAGGCAGACGTTCCTCTGATGCATCATGAACAGCAGGAACCAGGCATGTTCGGATTGTTCAAGAGGCATATAAGAAACGAAGGTCTCTTAGCCACGTACAGGAGGTCCCTCGCATATGCCGCTAAGAAACTGAAGCGCAATTGAAACCCGGATGAGCCAGAGCGTTCGGTCGCTGAGTGCAGATTTTTCGTCATAGCCTGGATTTCTGTAGAAGCGCATCCCCGCTGCCGAGATAATAGGCACCGACATAGGGCGACCGATACGGCATTTTTAACCGCTCGACCCGCCTGCTATAGAATCCGCGTAGAGATGTTCCGTGCGTCTTCCTCAAGGCCCGACCAAAGGAGGAAGGAGCCTTCAGCCATGCCTCGAGGACAAACAGATTGCGGTAGACCGCACCATGTTCTGGAACGCGCTTCCCCGCACATATCACTTGCTCTCACTGTCACCGTAGGTGATAGAATCGACACAGTTATGGCAGTAAGATTAAGCATACCGAACAGTCGCACCTGGAGGGACTCCATGAGAAACCTGACCCTGGCCGAGACTCCGCGCCGTCTTACAGTCCTGCTCCTGCTCATAGCGCTGTGCGCGCTCATGATCATGCTGGCGGCGGGCGGCCAGGCGCATGCCGCGACGTTCAGCGTCACCAACACGAATGACAGCGGGCCGGGCTCGCTCCGGCAAGCCATCATCGACGCCAACACGGCCCCTGGCGCAGACACGATAACCTTCGCGATTCCGGGCGCTGGAATCCAGAGCATCGTGCTCCTCACACCGCTTCCCGCTGTCACGGACCAACTCTTCATCGACGGCTACTCGCAGTCCGGGTCCGCGGCGCCCACCGCGTCCGCGCCGGCCACGATACTGATAGACGTGAACGGCGGGGTCATGACGGGCAACGGGCTCGAGTTCGTGGCAGGATCCGCCTGGAGCCGTGTGCGGGGCCTCGCCATCCACAACTTCACAGGGATTGCCGTCTCAATAGATTCGGTCGATAACGTGAAGGTGGACGGTAGCCTCATCGGCGTGACAGCGGCTGGAACCGCCGGCGGCAATGGAGGGGGCATCGTCGCGTTCACCTCCACCGGCACGACCGTTGGCGGGACGCTATACGAGAACAGAAACGTCATCTCCAACATAAGCCTCACCGCCGTGGAGATCCAGGGCGGCGCATCGACCACGATCGCCGGCAATTTCATCGGCACCGATCCCGCGGGAACCGCCGGGATGGCCAGCCTGGTCGGGATATACCTCTATGGGACGGACGGAGCCGTGGTCGGCGGCAGTTCCGCCGCGGCGCGAAACGTCGTGGCAAACAACACTAACTTCGGGATCCTGTTGGACAATGCGACGACCAACTCGACGATATCCGGAAACTACGTCGGTGTTGATGTCACCGGCGTAAGCGCGCTCGGTAACGGCGAAGGCATATTCCTGGGGGGCGTTTCGGAGCACAACACCATAGGCGGAAACTCCGCTGCGGGCCAGGGGAACGTCATCTCGGGGAATACCTCCAATGGCCTAGAGATGCAGAGCGGCTTCAATAACGTCTACGGCAATCTGATCGGGCTGGACGTCAGCGGGGAAGTCGCCCTGCCGAACGGGACGAACGGCGTCGAGATCATCGGCGAAGTGGGCGACAACCACATTGGAGGGAACACCGCCGGACAGTCCAATGTCATCTCGGGGAACTCAGGCAACGGGGTCATGCTCCGGGAGACGTTCGAGAACTTCGTCCAGGGCAATATCATCGGCCTCGATGCGGGCGGCATGGAGCCCTGTCCGAACCATAACTACGGCGTCTATTTGAAGGACGGCGCGAGAAACCAGATCGGCGGCGTCAGCGGTTACTACGGGACCAGGCCCTCACACGCGATGAAGTTCGGTACGGTCGTCGGCCCGGCGGGAAATGTGATCAGCGGGAACGGCTCGTATGGCATCGATGTAGACGGGAGCGATCTGACCCTTGTTTATGGCAACCTCATCGGCACGAATGTCACCGGTACGGTCGCGCAAACCAATGGAAGCCATGGAGTAGTAGTGCGCGCCGACGATTGCGTCATAGGTGACACCGGCGGCAAGGGCAATGTCATTTCCGGGGGCACGGCGGACGGCGTGTATCTTGCAAACTCTCAACGCGGTAAAGTCCAGTGCAACTTGATCGGTGTGGGGACGGACCGGTCATCCGTTCCGAACGACGGTACGGGGGTCTATCTCGACGCCGGGGCGACAGGTTGCAGCGTTGGAGGTTCTGCCGACACGGGGAACCTTATAGCGAACAACCAGCAGTACGGGGTGTTGGCTTTTGGCGGCGCGACTGCTGCGCTGATCTCCCACAACACGATTCGGAACAACCGTCTGAACGGCGTCGCCTTCCTTGGCAACAGCACTGTCGGTATCAACACGAGCACGAACTCCATCTACGGCAACGGATGGATCGGCATCTCGTTGGGTGGCACCAATACCCCGACCCCGAACGACGGCAACAACAACAATCCCAACAAGCCGAACCGTGGGTTCAACTACCCCGTGTTCGCAGCGTCCTCCTGCCCACTGGTGGGAGGGGAGGTGCATGTGACGGGAACGGCGCCGGCCAACTCGGTCGTCGAGTTCTTCAAGACCGGGGCGCCGCCCGACCCGTCCGGGCACGGGCAGGGGCAGGTTGTGCTGGTGAGCATCCCGGTGGGCGTTTCGGGCACCTTCGCCGCGGACCTGACCGGCGTCGCCGTCGGTGACAGCATCTCCGCGACCGCGACCAGCACCGCCCAGGCGCCATGCGGCGCGGGCAACACCAGCGAGTTCTCAGCGAACGCGCTGGTAACGGGGCCGACCAACCCCGAGGTCACGGGCGTCAATCCGCCGACCGGCCATGAGGGACAGACCATCACGGTCACCGGCTCGGCCTTCGGGGCAACCCAGGGCTCCTCGACCATCACTATCGATGGACTGCCCGCCGAGGTGGTCTCCTGGAGCGACACGAAGATAGTCATCAAGGTCCCGCCGGGAGCATCAACCGGAGCGGTGGTCGTCACCACGGCTCAGGGGGGCTCCAACACGGACAAGGACTTCACCCTGGTCTATCCCACCTGGTACCTGGCAGAAGGGACCACCGCCTGGGGCTTCTCCACCTACATGACAATCGAGAACCCAAACACGACAGCGGTGACAGCAAAGATCACCTACATGGACCCCAACCCGACCTCTGGCAAAGGAAAGCTGTTCCCCCCCAGGACCATAACGCTGCCACCCTCATCCCAGACCACGGTAGACCCACGCTGGGACTTAGGGGACACCGACTTCTCCACCAGGATAGACTGCCTGCAGGGTAAGACCATCGCAGTGGACCG
>PMDX01000302.1 GCA_003154635.1 Actinomycetota bacterium
GGTGATGCCGGAGTGGGCCTGCATCCCGAAGGTCGAGCGTGAGTTCGCCTTGATGGTCTCCGTCCTGGTGACGTCCCCCAGCCCCTTCGGTGTCAGGTAAGTGATGTTGACCTTTACGTCGGTCGAGTTCGGGTTTTGCACGAGAGTGTAGGTCTCCCTTCCTTGCGAGGTCTGCCCGTCGGGCAGGAAGAAGGTGGTGTGGGNNGAGTCGTGGCAGGCCTCACCCAGGGCGGTGCCCGTCCCCCAGTACATGCTCCTTTCGGCGATCACGGGCAGGCTCCCGTGGACGTGGGTCGAGAAGTCGGTGTTGGGAAGCACGTCGTTGACCCTCACGGTCATTCGCGAGTTGGGCTGCATGGTGTAGGAGGGCACCGGTGTCTTTGGGCCCGAGGGCGTCATGTAGGTGAGGATCACTGTGTCGGGGGTGCTGTTGGGGTTCTGCACCAGCACGTAGGTGGTGAAACCCCAGGCAGAGGTACCCTCGGCCAGATAATAGTCGGAGGCAGGTTTGGTGGTCCCGATCGAGTCGTGGCCCTCTCGGCGGTTGTTGCGGTACATGGCCCGCTCAGGGATTACTGGCACGTTCGAGGTCACCTTTATGCTGGAGTCCCTGCTGCCGATGTCTGCAGCCATGGAGAAGGAGGCCCGGGCGTTGGCGGGCACGTCGTGGTTCACCACCCTGGGCCCGGCGTCCGAGGTCATGTAGGTCACCGTGCAGTGGGCCGTGGCGCTGTTCGGGTTCTGGATGAGCAGCCACGTCTCGAAGTTCCAGTTGGTCGAGCCCTCGGGCAGGTACCAGGTGGCAGCCGGGGACGTGACGCCGATAGAGGAGTGCGCCTCGGGGGAGGGGGCTCCCGGTCCGGTCCAGATCATGGTGCGGTCAACCGCGATCGTCTTACTCCGGTCAGTGCACTCCACCTTGGTGGAGAAGTCCTTCTGGCCCAGGACATCGGCCGGGTTGATGGTGGTCTGGCTCATTGCCGGCAGGGAGACCGGCTTTACCACGTTTGCGCTGCCGGTGGGCATGTAAGTGACCTTTGCGGTCAGGGCGATCGGGTTGGGGTTCTCGATGGTGATGTAACAGCCGAAGCCCCAGGCGGTCGTGCCCTCGGCCAGGTACCAGGTGGATGTTGGCACCGTCACGGTGAACGTCTTGTCGACGTTGGACGAGCCGCCGATCGTCGTCACCAGCACAGGCCCGCTGGTGGCGCCTGACGGTACCGTGGCGTGTATGGCGCCGTCGGCCCACGAAGTGACCAAAGCGTACTTCCCGTTGAACCGTATAGTGGAACTTCCCTGGGTGGCGCCGAAGTTGCTCCCGCTTATCGTCACGGATGTGCCTGCCGGGCCGCTCGAGGGTGAGACAGCGGATACGTGTGGTGCAGTGCTGGCTCGCCACACGCCATGGCTCCCGGTCCCGGCGTAAATGTTGGCATGCAGTGAATCGTACGCGAGCGCGTTGCCGGCATAACCGCTGATCCCGCCTCCTGTGCTGACCCAGGTCACCGCGTTCAGGTCCGTGCACTGCCATACTCCCTGCACGCCCGTGCCCGCATAGAGCGCTCTGTGTGCCGTGTCGTACAACAGCGACGGGATCCTATAGCCGCTGAGGGCGCCGGCAAAGGCTGTCCAGGAGGGAGAAGAATCAGGGCTGGTACATTTCCAGACTCCGCTGTTCTCCGACCCGGAGTAGAGGATGTTGTTTGTCACGTCACACGCGATGGAATAGGTCCAGTGGCCGCTGATGGTGGCCGCGATGTCTGTCCAGGAGGGGGATGTGTTCGGGCTCGTGCAGCGCCAGATACTATGTCCGTTCGTGCCCGCGTACAGTAAATTTCGAGAAGGGTCGTAAGCGACGGAATAGATCCAGTATGTGCTCAGCCCGCCGTTGGTGTTAGCCCAGGTCGGGATACCGTCCGGGTTGGCGCACCGCCAGACCCCGCCCACGCCGCCGCTGCCCTGGGTGCCGGCGTAGAGGCGATCGTGCACTGAGTCGAACGCGAGAGACAGCGGGTCGCCGTTCAGGGTACCGGTGACGTCGTTCCAACTCGGAGACGAGCCGGGGGTGGTGCAGCGCCACATGCCATGGGAAAGCGTTCCAGCGTACACTATATCGCGCGCCGCGTCGTACGCCAGGGAGTAAATGTAATAAGTGCTCGGAGTGCCTCCCATGTTACTCCAGGTGGGAGACGAAGAGTCGGGGTTGATGCACCGCCAGACCCCGCTCTGGGTTCCCGCGTACACGATGTTGTTGGCCGTATCGTACGCAAGGGCATTCGTCGTATAAGTCGACAGCCCCCCGTTTGTGTTCGTCCACGCGAAGTCGGCGAGGGCGAACCCCGAGAAGATGAACCCTGCGATCAGGAACCCGATCGAGAGCACGAAGCCTAGCAGAACAAGTGATGACTTGCGTTTGATTGTAAAAACCCCCTTGAAATCGCTTTCCCACGGTGTTCTTCAACCACTGCGTATTATATCTCTTGCGCGGGTCATGGCCACGTCTGATGGTGGGCAAACCTGGACGAAGCTTCAGGCCCCGGAAGGATATAACGAGCAATTCTTGGGCATCAGACAGATGTCATGCACTTTCGCCACTGACGATAACAATATCTGGTACGGCAGCACCGACAAATCATCTTTGGTTGTGACGCACGATGCGGGGAGGAGTTGGAATGTAGAATTGCGCGAAGCGCGTGGGGTGGTTCGAATCCCATCCTCTCCGCCAACGACCTCGACAAACGGCATTTGTTTGGCATCACGAACCAGTGCTTCTGGAGCCTATGGGGGTCCGAGTCCCCCCTCCGACACCAAAGTGTCCCGTAGAGTACGCAGAGTTATAGACTTTGGCTCACGAATGTTTACCCATTTCGAATACGAGCGATTCAGCGAGGAATACCAGATTCTTACAACGCGGTTGTAATAGAATCAGTCCAAGATGAAGACGGATTGATCCCGGAAAAGGCGTCGTTGTCGAAATGGATACCGGCCGAAAGGCGCACAGACGTCACAAGAGCAAAGCTATCGGTTCGATCATGACTGCGGCCCTTGCGGTCGCGATGCTCGTCGCCTTCTCGGGGCCGATCCAAGCAAAGGCGCCAGGGACCGCGGCCGCTTGGGGACAGAATGGATCGGGAGAGTGCAATGTGCCTGCCCCGAACAGCGGACTTCTCCACCAGGATAGACTGCCTGCAGGGTAAGACCATAGCGGTAGACCGCACCATGTACTGGACGGGCAAGGGAGCACCCTCCCCGGAGGGGCACTGCTCCGTTGGGACGAGCTCTCCCGCCAAGACCTGGTACCTGCCCGAAGGCTCCTCCGCCTGGAACTTCGAGACCTGGACCTTGGTCGAGAACCCGGGCTCCACTGACGCCCACATCACCCTCACCTACATGGCGCAGGGAGGTGGCCCAAAGACC
>PMDX01000312.1 GCA_003154635.1 Actinomycetota bacterium
AGCAGATAAGGTCGCCTTCATTCTCGCGATCCTCGTCGTCGACTACGATTATCAGGTGTCCCGCCTTCAGCTCCTCGATAGCCTCTTCAATGGTGCTGAAAGGCATACTCTTACCTCCCTTTCCTCAGTCAACCTTCCTGACCGGAGATAAATCCACCCCGGTACAGTGCTTCCCCTATTCCTCCGTTTGAAGCCTGTTCCGGCGCGCTGTCACGCGCCAGAAAAGACTCTACGTACTTGGCGATAATATCCACCTCGAGGTTCACACGGGTCCCCGGACGCGCGCCGTCGAGGGTCGTCCCCTCTAGAGTGTGCGGNNACGGAAACTTTTAACCGGCCACGCGAGACCTCAACTATCGTCAGGCTTATCCCGTCGATGGCGACTGACCCCTTGGGCACCATGTAATGAGTGATGTCCTCGGGGACCGATATCTCGATGACCACCGCGTTGGCCTCGCGCTTTACGCCACCAACCGTCCCAACGCCGTCGACGTGCCCGTTGACCAGGTGCCCGCCGAAACGCCCACCCGCACCCATGGCCCGCTCGAGGTTGACAGGCCTGCCCGGTCTCACGTCGGACAGTGCGCTGCTGCGGAGCGTCTCAGGCACGACGTCAACCGTAAAACCGTTTGAATCGAGCTCCACCACCGTGAGGCAAACTCCTGATACGGCTATGGAGTCGCCTATCCTGGTGCCCTCGAGCACTACCCGCGCGGAAACCCTCAGCTTTCCGTCGGCGGTCAGCCCCGCGACCGTGCCCTTCTCCTCGACTATTCCGGTAAACAACTCACTCTCCCCCCGGGTACGCNNGCTTCCTCCATGCAGTCAACCCCGGTCCCACCGACCGGTCCCGGCGCTTCGCGCCCTCCGACTATCTTGGGCGCGAAGTAGAACACGAACTTGTCGACTAACCCACCCTCCCACATGGCTAGAGTCAGCTCCGGTCCTCCCTCTACGAGCAAGGAAGTCACTCCTCGCTCGCCGAGCAGCTCCAACAGGGCTCCCAGGTCGACCTTCCCGGCGTCGCCGAGCTTGACGACCTCGACACCTCTTGCTTCGAGCGCCCGAATATTCTCCCCCGTTGCATTCTCCGAGACGGCCAGGAGCGTCGGCGCCATCGAGCTATCGGCGATATTGCCCTCGACCGGCGTCCTGGCAAGGCTGTCAACGACGACCCTCAGTGGCTGGCGAGCTCCCTCGACATCCCGCACGTTCAGTCGGGGATTGTCGCTCATCACGGTTCCGATACCGACCATGACCGCGTCGCTTGCCGCCCTGGTGTGCTGAACATCGGCCCTGGATACTTCCGAAGATATCCACTTGGAATCGCCCGTCCTCGTGGCCGCCTTTCCGTCGAGGCTCGTTGCCATCTTCAATGTCACGAAAGGTCTGCGCGTCCTCACCCATTTCAGGTACTCTTCATTCTGCCGGAGGGCGAACCGGCCGTAGAGGCCCACCTGTACCTCTACGCCGCGCTCTTTGAGGAGCGCCTCTCCCCCGCCGGCGACCAACGGGTTTGGATCGCGAATGGCCATAACGACCTTCTCTATGCCCGAATCCGCCACTCTCGGAGCGCACGGAGGCGTCCTGCCCTGGTGAGCGCACGGCTCGAGCGTGACATACATGGTAGCCCCGCCGAGGCCGCCCTCGGCAGAGTCGAGCGCGTTTATCTCAGCGTGCGGCCCGCCGACTCTCTCGTGGTATCCCTCAGAGATAACCTCGTCACCCCTTGCTACAACCGCGCCGACGACGGGATTGGGAGAAGTCATGCCCCTGCCCTTCTCGGCCAGCTCGAGTGCCCGCAGCATCATCCGCTCGTCCACCGACCCGGCGGTCGGGGGGCGCATCCCCGCTATAGTTCTCTCTCCGCTCGAAAATATATCCATATTTGTACCTGGAGACAGGGTCGATGGGATTAAAATAAGCGCCAGGAGAAGCTGGCGCAACTGACCGCGACAGTCAGATATCTTCTCCCATCCGGACTGTTACCGTGGCCCCGGAATCTCACCGGGTCTGCTCCAGAGGAGCTCGCGGGCTATACCGCCGGTCGGGGATTTCACCCTGTCCCGAAGACTATGTTATTTCAATCATAACAAACGCGTATCGCCTGTCAATAACGCACGTCATCAGCCGGCAAGGAGCAGGACTGTATTGCCACTCCAAGACTCGAAAGCTAACATCTAAGGCAGCCGGGAGTGTTTGGCTGGAGGCTAAGCGTCCGTTTCTGGTCTTTACTGTTGAGGCCGAGTGAACGCGAGAGGAGTTGGTATGAAGAAAGCACTTACAATAGTCATAGTCATCCTGGTGGCATTGACTGTTTCTTCGTTGCTTGTCGGGTGCGGTGCAGACACCAAGCAGGCAAAGCAACATATGAAAGAAGGCGAGGCCAAACTTGAGAAACTCAAGGCTGACACAATTACCTTTGTCAATGGTTTGGCCTCTCTATCCAACTCAAGCGATACGACAGCAACCATAGATGCACTCAACAAGGCCAAGACAACCGTCGCGGGTCTTTCCAAGACGTCAGATCAAGCCAGAGCCAGTTACGAAAAGATCAAGAGTCTCAATGGCGTACCGGATTATGTGAAGTATGCCGATCTCGAGATTAAGGCTCTGGACGTTTTTCAACAGTGGATCAAGAGCATAGGCTCGTACTTCGATCAGTTTCTATCGATGTTAAAAGCAGGAGATCTCTCCGGCCTCCAAAATGCCGCAAAAGCCTCCAGCGATACAATCAACAAGCTCGGGCAGGAGTACTCCAAGGTTGACAAGGAGGCACAGCAGTTGAAGTCAGACAAGAAGCTCTAGGGTTCCGTTCTGAATTCCCGTGCTGTTTCGTTTCTTCCAAAGGAGTAACGTAGACCGGCGGCCAAAGCTGTCTTAGCGAAAGTCTCAACCCAACCTGGAGAAATTAGTGAAGAGAAACTCCACAATAGTACTGGCAGTAATAGTAGTCTGCCTGGGCATAACCCTCTCCGGGTGCGGAGGCGATTCAGGCAAGGCCAAGTCGTACATACAACTGGGCGACAAGTCCATGGCCGTCCTGGAGAGCGATGGTAAGACGTTGGGCAACGACATGGAGAACCTCTACAATTCCCTCTACCACGACATCACATCGGGGAAGACACCGGATGTTAGCGGTTTCAAGGACACCGCGGACAACTTGAAATCTCAGGCCGACAGAATGCTGCGCAAGGCGTCTTCAGCCAGGGCGGAATACCTCAGGGTCGACAGCCTGAAAGACGTCCCGGGGTACAAGAAGTACGCGGACTTGAAGGTCAGGATAATAGACGCCAACGTCCCCGGCTTCAACCAGCTGAAGTCATTCCTCGACCAGTCCCTGGAGAAATTGTCGGCGAAATCGTTCGATCCGATCACATTTGAGTCGTTCGTGTCGGAATTCGCGGATTCCTGGGCGAAACTGGGAGACACGACGGGGAAACTTCAGAGCCAGGCGAAGAGCCTCAAGAAGAAGTACAACCTCTGAGAGTGGCGCTGGTGGAGTCGAGGACCCGCCTTATCTCGGCCGCGGCCGCGGAAACGTCCAGGGTGGCGAATATCGACGAGCCCACCACGACGGTGTCTGTGCCAGCCTGTAGCACCTGCTCGAGATTATCGGCCTTGACCCCTCCGTCGACCTCGACCTCGACGAAAACTCCCATCTCGGTGGCGTCCCTCTTTATCGCGCCTACGCGGTTGAGCATCTCGGGCATCAGCTTCTGCCCTCCGAACCCCGGGTAGACGCACATCACCACAACGAAGTCGATCATGCCGAGAAACGGTTTCAGCTCGAACAGCGGCACCTCTGGGCTCACGGCGAGTCCAGGTGAAGCACCGAACGCCTTTATGGCACGGATAACGCTTTCCGCGTCCCGGCACGACCGTACATGAAACGAGATTCGGTCGGCTCCCGCGTCCGCGAAGGCCTCGACCCATTCCGGAGGGTTGTAGATCATCAGGTGGCAGTCGATCGGGACGTCCGTGATCCGTTTTATCGTCTCGACCACCATCGGCCCGAAAGTTATGTTGGGGACGAAATGACCGTCCATGACGTCGAGGTGGATATAGTCGGAGTAAGGCTCGACATCACGTATGGCCTTTCCCAGATTCGCGAAATCCGCGTTGAGTACCGAAGGGGACAGTTTCACCTTTGCGTCCATGCAGGCTTGCTCCTCGAGCTACAAGTGCCTATCTACCGAGAGATAATACTCGCAGCCCCGGCCGTTTCTTTCAAGCCCTACCTGTCGAATTAAAATAAGGTGCACTAATAACAGTACATATTGCCGTACGGGCGGTGCGAAAAGGGCTGTAGCTTTATGAACTGCCCGGTCGATACGCCCGAAAGGTCAGCCCCCGTATCCGCGGCGAATTCCTTGAGCAGGCTCTCAAGCTGGCAGGTGTCCTCATCGTCCAGCGGAAAGACCCTGACCTCCTTGCCGAGCTGATGATCGGTGACTTCGCCCCGCAGAAATATGGTCCCACCATGCATTCCGGTCCCGACGTAGCTGCCGACCAGTGGGATCTCGCCTGCATTGAGGCCGAGAAGCACGAGCAGCCCTCCGGCCATATACTCGCCGAAGAAATCTCCCGCGCACCCACCGGCGACTATGACGGGCACCTGCTCCTTGAACGATTTCATATGGATGCCGACGCGGTAACCGATGTTGTCAAGAACGAAGACCTTTCCGCCCCTCATCCCGTAGCCTATCACGTCACCCGCGTGACCCTTCACCACTATCTTGCCGGCGTTCATGGTGTTGCCGACCCCGTCCTGCGCATTGTCGTTGACGATGACTTCGGGCCCATCCATGAACACGCCGAGGTCGTTGCCCGGAACCCCGTTTATCACTATTGTGACACCGTCCGTGGTCAGGCCATCGCCGATATAGCGCTGGCCGTTCACACCATCCAGGACTATATCCGTGCAGCCTTCCGCTATTAGGTCGCGTACCTGTTCGTTGAGTTGCTTATAGTAGATCCCGGTCGCATCGATCGTGACCGCGGTAAGCTCGCTTTTCTTGTTGGTGGCAGCCTTCGCCATTCTCCCTCTCTCTCACCTTCCGGCCGGTTTTACATCGAGTATCTCCGTGGTCATCTCGTCGAGCCCCAGGGATCTCAGCCGCTCGCGGTTACCCCTAAGAGACTCAACGGCGTTCACTCCGAGAGCGCCGAGGACCTCTTTGAGCTCGAGCGCCCATGCGTTTATCAGGTTTACAAGGCGCTCGGCTCCCCAGTCAGGGTCGAGCCTGTCCGTAAGTTCGGGCTTCTGTGTCGCGATCCCCCACGAGCAGTTACCCGTATAGCATTTCTGACAGAGACGGCAGCCCATCGCTATGAGCGCGGCGGTGCCAACGCCGACCGCATCGGCTCCCAGCGCGATCGCCTTTGCCACGTCGGCGCTGGAGCGTATGCCTCCCGCGGCTATTATCGAGACCCAGTTCCTTATCCCTTCGCTGCGAAGCTGCTTGTCGACCACGGCGAGCGCGATCTCGAGAGGGATGCCGACATGGTCGCGAATGACGGCAGGGCTCGCACCCGTACCTCCCCGGAAGCCATCGAGATAGATGATGTCAGCTCCCGCACGGGCTATGCCGCTGGCGATAGCGGCGACGTTATGAACGGTCGCTATCTTGACCGACACCGGCTTGTACCNNATCGAGTAGATGTCGTGATGTGGCGCCGGAGACAGTGCGTCTGTGCCGATGGGTATCATGCGCGTGCTCGAGACCTCACGGCCGATCTTCTCGCCGGGCAGGTGTCCGCCAATTCCCGGCTTCGCACCCTGGCCGACCTTGATCTCCACCGCGACACCCTTGTTCAGGTACTCGGAATGGACCCCAAACCGACCGGACGCGCACTGCACTATGATGTGGTCCGCGAGCGGGTATAGCTCCTCGTGCAGGCCGCCCTCACCGGTATTCATGACCGTACCGAGCTTCTCGGCGGCAAGCGCGAGCGCCTTGTGTACGTTGAGGCTCACGGAGCCGTAAGACATGCCGCTGAACATTATCGGGATATCCAGCTTGATGTTGTTACCGACCTTCGTGTTCAGCCTGTATCCGCCATCGCCGGGCTCGACCTCGACCCGGTCAGGCTTTCTGCCGAGAAATGTGCGAAGCTCCATCGGCTCGCGAAGCGGGTCGATGGAAGGGTTGGTGACCTGGCAGGCGTCGATCAGCAGGTGGTCGAAGACATTGAGCCACGGAAGGTCGTTGCCCATGCCTGTCAGAAGCATGCCCGAGCTCTCGGCCTGCTTCCAGATGTCCTTGCGCCTGTCTACAGCCCATGACGCATGCTCACTAAAAGCCAGCGGGTTGCGCGTTACGGTTATAGCTTCCTCGGGGCAGAAGACGACGCACCTGTGGCAGGCCACGCACTTCGACGAATCGGGTATTACCCTGTCCTTGAACTCAAGCGTCCCGAACCCGCAGTTGAGGACGCATCTCTTGCACTTCCGGCATTTCTCCTGGTCGATCTTGACCTGGAACTCACTGGTTACCATGTTGCCGGCCATCATACATCACCCCTCAGTTCCCCTATGACGGGCTGGCCCGCGTTCGGAGCCCAGACCCGGTCAGGCCGGGGGCAAACCTGCCGTATCGCCGACTCCTCACTGGAGACGTACAGGAAATCGTCCTTGCAAGCGGCGACAAGGGGCCTGAGCTTGATCCTGTCATTCAGCCCCACCATGCCACGCGAGAACCCGATCACAACCGCGAACGGGCCGTTGACCAGCGCGCTTGCGTACGTGATACGCAGGGCTTCGTCCAGGTCGTGACGCTCGGTCTCTCTTTCGTAGTCGATATCTTTCCAGAACGGCGCGGCGATGACGCGGCACGCCAGTTCGAGCGGAAGCTTGTGCTTGCGCACGAGGAGGTCGAACAGGTACGCCATGACCTCGGTATCCGTCAGAAGCGTGCACTCGTATCCGAACATCTCGAGGTATCGCTTGTTTATACCGTACGATGATATCTCGCCGTTGTGTACTACTGTCCAGTCGAGGATATTGAACGGGTGTGCTCCCCCCCACCATCCGGGCGTGTTGGTCGGGAACCTTCCGTGCCCAGTCCAGATATACCCGTCGTACTCCGGAAGCCTGAAGAACTCACCGACGTCCTCGGCGAAACCGACGGCCTTGAACACTCCCATGTTCTTGCCGCTGGAGAAGACAAACGTGCCGGAGACGGTCTTGTTGATCTTCATGACAAGCTTGACCATGAAATCGTCAGGCTCGATCGCCTCGGCGGCCACGACCTCTCGCCTGGGTCTTGCGAAGTAGCGGCGCAGGTCCGGCGCGTCGATAATGCCCGCGTGAGCCCTGGTGGGGAGCTCCTCGGCGACCTCGACCTCGAGATTAGCTTCGAGTAACTCCTCGCAGAGCGCCCTGCCTGCCGCATCCTCGAACATGATGTGCATCGCGTAGTGATCGCGGTGGTCCGGGTAGATGCCGTAGCCGGCGAACCCGCCTCCTAGCCCGTTGCCACGGTCGTGGAGGACCCTCATGGATTCTATGATAACGTCACCGCCGAAGCGCTTGCCGTCGCGGCTCATCACGCCGGACAGGCCGCAAGCGGCTGGCACTTTTTCTGTGTCTACCCTCCATTTGGCATACTGATCGCCGAACGCCAACTTAAACCATCCCTCCGGTAATAGGCGGGCTGCATGCCCACATCAGCGACTGCTAATCCTCTTTACGTTTCAACGTGCTCTCGAGGAGACGCGCAAGCTCTTCGCTGCCAGGCTCAGCCACGGGGCCCAGGCCGAGCTTCGCCCTGACCCGTTCCCTGGACTTGCCGAGCACTCCGGTGCTCTTGAACATCTCGATGCCCTGGCTCGTCTCGGCCGGCGCGATGCCCCTGGCGAGGGCCATGCGCTTCGCCTCTTTGAACACCTTCATCATCCCAAAGTTGTTGGGGCACATCTCGGTACAGGTCCCACACTCCAGGCATTTCCATATCTCGTCTCCGGCGACCACGCCATCCGTGTCGCCTTTTAGGATGCGCTCGAGCACGGCATGCGGGTCAAATTCGTCATCCACCTGTACGACCGGGCAATCGTTGGAGCAGGACCCGCAACTGACGCACGTGGTCATAGCCTTGCTGTCAAACTCAGCCGGTATGGACTCCCGGACGCGTCGGAGGTCTTCCCACCTGTCCAGGAAAGGCTTAACGGGCACCCGGTGCATGTCCAGGCCCATCTCCCCGGGAGCGAACCCGAGGGCGAGCCCAAGCAGCTCCGTGTAATAGAAGACAGGGATGCTCAAGTTCTCGATCTGCTTCTGGATCACCATCTGTTGCGTCTCGAACTGTTGGAAGCACGCGGGGCAGACCACGACCATCGCATCCGCCTCGTTCTGCTCCAGCTCCAGCAGCTTGAGCCTCGCGCTCGCCATCGATTTATCGGCGTTGCCGGCTCGACCGAGCGCCTCGCCACAGCACATCAGTTTCGACTCGTAATCGATGCTGGTGGCGCCGAGGCACTCCACCAGCCTGTCGAGCTTGATCGGGTGAAGCGGGTCGTCGATGCGCACCGTAGGCGACGGGCGAAGCACCTGGCATCCGACGTGCACGCCTATCTTCATACCGTCCATTCCGAGCGCCACACGTCGCGCGATCACGTCGGGACCTATCTTGTCGTGCAGCACCTGCACTATGTGATATACAGAAGATCTGAAGTTGTACTCGAGCCCTATCTCCTCGAGCTTCGCAGCCACCTCTCGCCTCAACGCGGCGGAAGAGCTGAATGCGGTTATAACCGAGCGAAAAGTGGAGTAGCATCCGTTGCAGGCAACCAGCAGATCGCCGCCGTTCTTCTCGGCGAGAGCCAGGTTTCGCGCCGCGGTAAGGTACCAGGCCTCTTCGGAAAGGGTCTCGACCAGGAATTTCTCAGGGCAGCACGTGAATCCCTCTATCTCGCGAAACCGTACGCCCAGCTCATCGAGTACCAGGCGGAGTGACTTCTCGAGGAAAGGAAACCTGCCGGGTATGGTGCAACCCCAGAAGAAGATGTAATCGTTCACAGATAAAAGTTTCCTAACCCGATGCGCTTGCTTAGTGTCCAGCGAATTCTAGCATCCATGATATTACCGTTCAATGATACGAATCAAAACACAGCCGGCGCCCTTTTGACCGGAAATTAAAGCAAGCGCCCCACCTTTGAGCCAGGCGGGGCGCCCGTTTTAGATTCTTCGTCAGACTTTACAGGACCGATAGATAATTTTCGAGCTCGTACTCGGTGACGACCGCTCTGTACTTCTCCCACTCGATCTTCTTGTCCCTTATGAGCGAATTGAAGACGTGGTCGCCAAGGCACTCCCTGAGCAGATCGCTCTTCTCGGCTAGCTTGATGGCCTCCCAGAGGTCCTCGGGAAGGCTGTCGATGCCGAGGTCGCTGCGCTCTTTCTCACTCATCTCGTAGATGTTCCTCTCGACCGGTTCGCCCGGATCGATGTTTTCCTCTATGCCCTTGAGACCCGCGGCCAGCATCACTGAGAAAGCGAGATACGGGTTGCATGCGGGGTCCGGCGACCGGAACTCGATGCGCGTCGCCTTTTCTTTGCCCGGCTTGTATACGGGAACCCTGATCATGTCGGAGCGGTTGCGCTGCGCCCAGGACAGGTATACCGGCGCCTCATAACC
>PMDX01000240.1 GCA_003154635.1 Actinomycetota bacterium
GACCATGGCAACGCCGACGAGATGATCCAGGACGGCGAGATATGCACGGCGCATTCTCTTGCGAGGGTGCCGTTTATCAATGTCACGCCAGAGAAGAGTCCTTTGAGGGATGGGGGCACGCTCGGCGACATAGCTCCCACGGTGCTCGAGGCCATGGGGCTGCCGAAACCCGCCGAGATGACGGGCGTCTCATTGTTCGATCCAGTTGCAATGTGAGTGAGCTGACTCTATAGTTATCGTGTTATGACAGTAGTAAAGATAATAATAATAGTAATCCAGGTAATAGTGTCGCTAGGGCTGATAATATCGGTGCTGCTCCACTCCGGAAAGGGTGGAGGGTTGTCAAGCGCGCTTGGTGGAGGCAGTTCATCGACGTTCTCGGGGTCGTACATAGTCGAAAAAAACCTCGACCGGATAACCATAGTACTGGGCTCCGTTTTCGCCGTCAGCACTGTCGCTCTCGTATACCTGCTGAAGCCCTGAGGATCCCCCCGAAGCGGCCTTCGCGAGTTGCGCCTTGGTGGGGTGTATGATAAACTCAAAATGCCAATTGAAAGCGCTCTTGAGGAGTGGGCCAAATGCCCGCTTTTTGTTTACTAGGGCGACTTTTTTGAAGGAGCAACGGTGAAAGGCGACATAGCGGATCGGGTGAGAGAAGTCACCGCGGACATCCTGGCTGGCCTTTCACTCGACCTTGTCGAGGTGACCATCGGCTGGGAAAACGGGCGCACAGTAGTCAGGCTGGCGCTCGAGAGGGAGGGTGGCGTCACTCTCGATGAATGTGCGCAGGCGAGCGGGCTCGCAGGGCAAGTGCTCGATCGCGAAGGGGTCTTCCCTGGCGCGTACGTGCTCGAGGTGATGAGTCCAGGGGTTAAGAGACTTCTCAAGCGGCCTGAAGATTTCACCAGAAGTATTGGCAAGAGAGTAAAGGTGACCTTGCGCCAGCCTTTCGAGGGAAGGGCTGGTTTTTCAGGAATACTCCGGAGTGCCGGAGAGGAGTCGTTCGGCCTGGACATGGGAGATG
The DNA here is from genome assembly GCA_003154635.1 of Actinomycetota bacterium. Classification (GTDB taxonomy): domain Bacteria; phylum Actinomycetota; class Geothermincolia; order Fen-727; family Anoxymicrobiaceae; genus FEN-727. The sequence continues at coordinate 1,025 of PMDX01000240.1, forward strand.
AGCTCCTGGAGCTTAAGTACTCGAGCCTTACCGCCGCTAGGCTCGACCCGGAATTGCCCTGGTAGAAGGCTGGCGGGGAGATGTGATAATTGAAGTTCAAGTTGATTGATGCCTTAAAACAGATCGAGCTTGAGAAGGGCCTTGCCATAGACACCGTCCTGGAGGCCCTCAAAGACGCACTGCTAACGGCATACAAGAAAAACTACGATGAGATCGGCGAAGAGGCTGACGCACGCATAGACATAGACGAAATCACCGGGGACATCAAGGTCTTCGAAATTCAAGAGAACGAAAATGGAATTCCCGAAGAGATGGAGGTAACTCCTGAGAACTTCGGTCGAATTGCGGCACAGACCGCAAAGCAGGTCATCATCCAGCGTATACGCGAAGCCGAGCGCGAGCTCATGTTCGACGAGTNNACCGCCAAGCAGGTCATCATCCAGAGGATCCGGGAGGCGGAGCGCGAGCTCATGTTCGACGAGTATCACGGCCGGGAAGGTGACATAGTGACTGGCATCGTGCAGCAGAGCGATCAGAGGTACACACTCATCGACCTCGGGAAGGTCGAGGCGCTGCTGCCCCCCAGCGAGCAGGTGCGCGGTGAGCGATATGAGCACGGAGCGCGCTTGAAGACTTACATAGTCGACGTTCGAAAAACCACCAAGGGTCCTCAGATAATGGTTTCTCGCACCCATCCCGGGCTGCTCAAACGCCTTTTCGAGCTCGAAGTCCCGGAGATATACGATGGGCTGGTAGAGATAAAGGCGGTAGCGCGCGAGGGCGGGCAGCGATCCAAGGTTGCAGTTGTTTCTCACGATTCCAACATTGACCCCGTCGGAGCATGCGTTGGCGCAAAGGGCTCGAGGGTCCGAATGATCGTAAGTGAGCTGCGAGGAGAGAAAGTCGACATCGTCGAATGGAAAGAAGATCCGGCGGAGTTTGTGGCCAACGCGATAAGCCCGGCCAAGGTCAAGGAGGTCCTTGTGGATCTCGCGAACATGACCGCCGAAGTCATAGTCCCCGACAACCAGTTGTCACTGGCCATCGGGAAAGAAGGGCAGAACGCGCGCCTGGCGGCAAAGCTAACCGGATGGCGCATCGATATCCTGAGCGAGTCACAGGCGATGGAAGCCGCAGCTGTGAGGGCAGAGCAAGACTTACAGGCCGAAGAGGCAGGTGAGAGCGAGCAGATCTGCAGGGCGATTACCAGCACGGGGCAGCGATGCAAGAATAAGGCTCTGGCTGGCTCCGAGTTCTGTGGAATACCGGCGCACCAGCGTCTCGGTGAGCTAATAGAAGAAGGCTCTGATGAGATCGAGGTCTACAATCCCGATGGAGGGCAGTCCGAGACGGTAGCCGGGGCGGCCATTGCTGAGGACATGGCGGAAGCCGGGGCGCGGACCGGAGTGGATGAGGGTGAAACAAGTGCCGCTATCGATGAAGCCGCTGAAGGCGGCGGCGAGGACAATACAAATTCCGCTGAACCTGAAACCACCGATGACTCAGAGGCCCGGCTAGAGCAGGTGACGCTGGGCGAGGAAGAGCTTATCGAAGCCCTTGAAGAGCCCACGGAGTCTGATCCGGAAGCGGGCCCTGCAGAGTCGGGAGCCGACGGGAAGTCCGAATCTTTGGTTGAAGCAGCCGCCGAACAGGAAGAGTCAGAGACCGAGGGCGAATAGCTTGGCAATGCAACTTCGGACCTGTGTAGGGTGTGGCGGGAAGAATACGAAAAGTGAAATGATAAGGGTAGGCGCAGTGGGTGGTGGAGTAGCGATCACGGGTCCCGGAAAGCATTCAGGACGTGGCGCATACGTTTGCCCGAGCGCTGATTGTCTTCGAAAAGCAAGGAAAAAGGGAAGCCTTTCCAGGAAGCTTCGGATGAACGTTACCGAAAGGTTGTACGAGGAGCTCGAGCTTCAAATAGAGGATAAACAGAAGGTATCGATTGGGTAACATAAGGGTACACGAACTGGCAACAGAACTTCGTAAATCCAACCGTGAGGTATCTGACAGGCTGCGTAAACTGGGGATACCTGCCAGGACGAACCTCTCCTCGATAAAGCAGGAAGACGCTAATAAGGTTCGCGTGTCCTTTGGGCGCGAACCTATCCCCATAGAGAAGCCAAAGAAGAAACCCGCTTCAAAGAAGCCTGCTGCCAAGAAAGCGGAAAAGAAGCCGGAGGCCAAGAAAGCGGAAAAAGCGCCCGAGGCTGCCAAACCTGAAGCTAAAAAAGCCGAGAAGAAACCTGAGACTGTGATACCGGCAGAAGCGCCGGTAGCGGCCAAGGAAACCAAACCCGGGGCGCCTCCCATGGTAAAGCCAGCCGCCCAGGTGCCACCCGCGGCAAAGAAAGTCGCCACGCCTCCTGAAGTGAAGGCAAAGACTCCAGCGCCTCCAGTGCCTCCCGTTGCTCATGAGGTGCAGGAGAGACCGGTCCAACCGGCGCAGAAAGCGCCGGCACCATCGCCTAAGCCGCCGGTAAAGCCACCCACCGCAAAGAAGCTGGTGGCCCCAGCCGCAAAGCATCCCGGTCATCCCGCCGGGAAAGCCGTCGAGAAACCAGCACAGCCTCCGGCGGGCAAACCCGCGGCGAGACCTGATGGTATCAGGGGCAAGAAACAGCCATTGCGAGTGGCGCCACCGGACCGCAAACCGGAAGGCCGTGGCCCTTCGAAAAATCGGAAAGTCTACAGGTTCGTTCCTCGCGGCAGAGGTGCTCCTTCCCGAGCCAAGTCGGCTCCGAGCACCGTTGCTCCAAAGCTGCTTCGTGTGCCTTCGGGTGTAACGGTGAAAGACTTTGCCCAGAAGGCCGGGCTGACTCCTAGCGAGGTCATCAGAAAGATGATGACTTTCGGGGAGATGCTGACTGTCAACCAGACCATAAATGACGACGCCTTGAGGCTACTTTCTGAAGACCTCGGCATCGAGATAAAGATCAAAGCTCAGAGGCTCGAGGAATTCGAGGAGTTAACCGACATCGCAGAAGATATGGAGCCGCGCCCGCCTGTCGTCACCGTGATGGGGCACGTGGACCACGGCAAGACGTTGCTGCTTGATGCCATACGAAAGCCGGACGTTGTCTCCAGCGAGATGGGTGGCATAACCCAGCACATCGGTGCGTACCAGGTGAACTTCGATGGCAAACCTATCACGTTTATAGATACGCCGGGCCACGAATCGTTTACCGCGATGAGAGCGAGGGGGGCCCAGGCTACCGACATAGTCGTGCTCGTCGTCGCCGCTGACGACGGCGTNNCGGTAGAGGCCCTCGACCATGCCATGGACGCCAACGTACCAATAATTGTAGCAGTCAACAAGATTGACAAACCCGACGCTGACCCATACCGCGTACGGCAGCAGTTGTCCGAGAAGGGCATCATCCCCGAAGACTGGGGTGGAGAGACCGTTTTCGTGGACATCTCTGCAAAGCAGGGCATGAACATCGACCATCTCCTCGAGATGGTACTGATCGTAGCCGAGCTGCTTGAGCTGAAAGCAAACCCGAAAGCTCCCGCGAGCGGCGTTGTGGTTGAGGCGAAGCTGGACCGGACGCGTGGCAACTTTGCAACGCTCCTTGTACAGAGGGGAATGGCCCGTATCGGTGACATCATCGTAGTCGGAACCGCCTGGGGACGGATCAAGGCGATGTTCAACGATAAGGCCGAGCAACTCGAGAGCGCCGGCCCCGCGCAGCCGATAGAGCTGCTGGGCTTGTCAAGCCTTCCGATGGCCGGAGACGAGTTTCGAGTTGTTGAAGACGAGAAAAAGGCGAGGCAGATTACCGACCGGCGCAGGATGCACAAGAAAATGGAGGAGCAGGGGGGTCCGCCAAAGCACGTCTCGCTCGAAAACCTCTTCGATCGCATCAAGGAGGGCGAGCTCAACCAGCTCAAGGTCGTTCTCAAAGCTGACACGCAAGGTTCGCTAGAGGCGATCACGGATTCGCTTGAGAAGCTCTCGAGAGATGAGGTCAAGCTCAACGTCATCCACTCGGGGGTCGGAGGAATCTCCGAAACAGACATCATGCTGGCGTCTGCGAGCGACGCCATAGTGCTTGGTTTCACAGTGCGGCCGGACGCCAAAGCTGCACGTATCGCCGAGACCGAGCAGGTGGATATTCGCACATACCAGATCATCTACAAACTTACGGAAGACATGGAAGCGGCTCTTATCGGTATGCTCGAGCCCGAGTACGTCGAAGAGACGCTTGGACGGGCGGAAGTCAGGCAGACTTTCAGAGTGCCCGGAATGGGAATGGTCGCCGGCTCCTACGTGCTCGACGGCGAGATCACGCGCAACTCACAGGGAAGGGTAGTCAGGGAAGGCGTCGTGGTCTTTGACGGCAAGATATCATCTCTCAGGCGATTCAAGGACGACGTAAAGTCTGTTGCAACGGGATATGAGTGCGGGATCGGTCTGGAGAACTTCAACGACCTCAAGGAAGGCGACATCATAGAGGCGTACCATCTTAAAGAGATCCCGAGATAGCACGCCGCTAGCTGTTTCCGCCGAAGTCACCCCGGAGGGCTCCATGAAATTCTTCATAGGCATTGGAAGATATCAACTCGACATGGCATCATGCGAATCTCTCAAAGACAAACGCAGATTTGTAAAAAGTATTGTTGACCGCCTCGGAAACAGCAAGGTCATAGCAATATCCGAGGTGGGAAACAACGATTACTGGAAGAGCGGTACGCTCGCGCTATCGTGCGTGTCCGCATCCAGGGAGGTCGTGCAGAACACCCTCGACCGCGCGGTAAAGACAATCGAAGGGTACGGGGTGGAGGTCGTTCGGGCTGACAGTTGGATCCTGAATCCTGAAGATCTTGAGGAGAACCTCTGATGTCGAGGAGGCTCAACCGCGTAGAGGAAGCATGTAAAGAGGAGCTTTCAGAGATCCTCCAGCGTGAGCTGAAAGATCCAAGGATTGGGTTTGTCACGATCACCCAGGTCAGGGTGACGCCCGACCTCAGGCATGCGAAGGTGTTCATCAGCATACTGGGAACCAAGGAAGAGGTCGAAGAGTCTCTGGCAGGACTCCAGAGCGCGAAAGGCTACCTGAAATCGCGACTTGGAAAGCACCTGAGGCTTAGATACCTTCCCGAACTCGAATTCGTTCACGAGCACGTGACGGAGGAAGCACTCCACCTGCAGGAAATAATGAAACAGGTTGAAGACGAGGATGAGGAGGACGGGAGTGTTTGATGAGCGGGAACTCAATCGTGCCGCGGAATTGCTCGCGTCCAGTGAACCCGTGATGATATTCGGCCACGAATGGCCTGACGGGGATGCTATAGGAGCAGTTCTTGGATTAGGCATCGCGCTTGCTGAAAAAGGGAAGCGCGTACAGATGAGCTGGCCCGGCCCCCTTGAGATGCCCCAGAAATACCAGTTCCTACCCGAAATAGAAAAGCTTGTCGCCTCACGTGAGTTGAGGCCGGAGGGTATTGCCATTGCCGTCGATTGCGCGACCGAAGACCGTTTGAAAGAGCTCAAGGAGGTCGCCTTCGCAGCCGGTGGGCTCATAAACATAGACCATCATCCCGATAACACCAGGTTCGGCTCGGTGAATCTTGTGGACGAGACTGCGGCCGCAACATGCGAGATCCTGTACGCGATCTGTGAGAAGCTCGGGTTCGCGGTCGGATACGAGGCGGCTCTTTGCCTCTATACCGGTATCGTGACGGATACAGGCAGGTTTCAGTTCAGCAACACTACCGCCGGGACGTTGGCGACCGCTTCGGGAATCCTGTCAAAGGGAGTCAAACCCAACTTCGTCTACGAGAATGTGTACCAGAGCAATTCTCTCGCTTACATCAGGCTGACAGGCGAGGTACTGACCAGGGCTGTCTACGATGAGGACCTCTCGTTCGTCTACGGTTGGATAAAGCAGGAAGACTTGAAAAAATTTGGCGTTCGCTTGTACGAGACAGAGGACCTGATCGACGACCTGAGGGCTCTCAAAGGGCACGTCATAGCCGCAGTCTTCAAGGAACAGCCGAGCGGGGCTATCAGGGTCAGTGTGCGGTCGAGGCTCGAATGCGACATCGGAAGTATCGCGAGAAAGCTCGGTGGCGGCGGACACCGAGTCGCTGCCGGCTATACTTCTGCCAGGGGAACCCTGGAGGAGGCCGTCGAGGAGCTCAAGGGAGAGATAATTGCCTCCGGTCGGAGTGGTAATTCTTGATAAACCGATCGGTATAACCTCGAGAAAGGCGGTTTCGGAGGTCGGCAGGCTGGCTGGTGCCAAGAGGAGTGGCCACGCCGGGACGCTCGATCCACTGGCTACGGGGGTCCTGGTGATATGCCTTGGGAGGGCCACCCTTCTGTCCAGCTACCTGGCTGGCGGAACAAAGGTATACCTGGTCACCGCGACACTCGGCATGGTCACCGACAGCTATGATCTCGATGGCACCGTGGTTTCACAGTGCGATGCGTCCGAATGCAGGCGTGAAGACATAGAAAATACCGCGTCCGCGTTCGTTGGTACCATAGAACAGCTGCCGCCCGCATATTCGGCGGTCAAGTATCAGGGAAGGCCCTTGTATTATTACGCGAGGTCGGGGACGGAGGTCGAGCGAAAGCCCAGGACGGTATCAGTGGACTCAATCGATATCCTGTCGATGGGCGCCGATGAAGAAGGCGTAAAAGCGGGATTCAGGATCACCTGCGGTCCGGGGACGTACATACGAAGCCTGATCCACGACATTGGTGATAGACTCGGCTGTGGAGCTACAGTCTCGGCGTTGCGAAGAGTGAGGTCCGGCGATTTTGACATAGACAGGGCGATTCCCCTCGAAAGGTTTTCTTCCGGCAGGTTGGAGGTAGGCGCCGCGTTGATAAGCATGGAAGCGGCGACCGCGGGATTTCCAAGCGCGACGGTCTTACTGGAAGGGGAGCTCCCCGTCAAACAGGGCAAGCCGCTTGAAATATCGATGCTCAAGGGCCCGCCTCCGGACGTAAGCGTTTTTAGAGTGATGAGTGACAGTGGGAGCTTGCTGGCTCTCTATGGGCCGCCCAGGCGTGAAGATGGCCCAGAGATTACGGGCAGAGCTGTCCGGGTGATCCGGGCGTCTACGCTTGAAATGGGTGACGATGAAGCTTCTAAGGCACACTGAAGACTTCAAGAAGTACGAAGATGAATCCGTGGTGACGATCGGTGTCTTTGACGGGGTCCACCGCGGCCACCAGACGATAATATCCGACTGCGTGCGGGAGGCGGGTCTGCGTGGTGTCCCTGCGGTCGTCTTCACTTTCGAGAGGAACCCCAGGGAAGTTGTGTGCGGCGAGCATCCTTGCATCATCACAGATGCGGAACACAAGCTCCGAATACTCGACGAACTTGGGGTGGACTACACAATCTCGGTCAGGTTCACCAGGAAGTTCGCGGCGCTCGAGCCTGAGGAGTTCTGCCGGAGCCTGCTGGCTGACCATCTCGGCGCGTTGAAAGTCTGCGTAGGCGAAAATTTCCACTATGGCGCCTCCGGCAAAGGCGATATACACGCTCTCAAGGCCGAGGGAAAGCGACTGGGCTTCTCGGTCCATGTCGTACCCCTGGTTCAGATCGAAGATCTCGGGCAACTATCCAGCACGCTAATTCGGGGCCTGATTACTGAAGGACGTGCGCACGACGTGATGACGGGACTCGGCAGGCCCTACACCGTGAAAGGAAAAGTGATCTCGGGCCATTCGAGAGGAAGAAAGCTCGGGTTTCCGACCGCGAACCTGGCGCTGGAATACGAGTTCTGCGTCCCGCCGGATGGTGTGTACGCCGGAAAAGCGCTCCTTGGACCGGACAAGTACGGGTGCGCGATAAACATCGGCACGAATCCCACTTTCGGCGATCACGAGACCGCACTCGAGGTGTTCCTGCTGGATTTCGATGGGGACATCTACGGCGAGTCGCTCGAGATCGAGTTCCATCACCGGCTCAGGGACGAAAAGACGTTTGGCAGCGCGGAGGAACTGGTGCGCCAGATGAAGAAAGACGTAGCCAGGGCGAGAGCGCTGCTGTAAGATAAGTTTTTTAATGAACATGAATATGTTAATATATTCCTAATCAGGAGAATTGACGGGAGAGAGAATGCTGCAAGGTAAAGAAAAAAAAGCGCTCATAGATGAGTACAAACTGCACGAGACGGACACCGGCTCGCCGGAGGTCCAGGTCGCGATACTCAGCACGCAGATAAAGGAACTGACAGAGCATCTGAAAACCCACAGGAAAGACCATCACTCCCGCCGCGGACTTTTGATGAAGGTCGGACAAAGAAGGAGGTTACTGAATTATCTGAAAAAAGAGGACGTGGAGAGGTACCGTACTCTCATCAAAAGACTGGGATTGAGAAGATAGATCGTAGCGAGGTAGACAGAAGGAAAAGAGGATATAACAGAGAACCCAACAAATATCTTTGCGAAAAAAGCGAATTTCATATGGGATCTCATGTTATGAGGTGAGAGCTAAGGAGGCTCATTTTTATTATGGGAACAACGAAAAAAGAGGTAGAAATCTTCGGGAAGAAGATCGAGATCGAGACCGGCAAGATGGCNNTACGCGCTCCGTGGATTTCCTGCCGCTGACCGTCGATGTCGAAGAGAGGCTTTACGCAGCGGGAAAGATACCCGGCAGCTTCTTCAGACGCGAGGGACGGCCAACCGACATGGCTACCCTGACGGCTCGTATAATCGACCGCACCATCAGGCCGAATTTCAACAAGGAGTTCCGCAACGAAGCCCAGGTCGT
>PMDX01000205.1 GCA_003154635.1 Actinomycetota bacterium
CCCGGATTCGTCGGCATCGGAAAGGTATACATAACGTCCAAGAAGTTCATCAGCGCGGACGGAGGGTTCCACCGTGTGGTGTGGATGCCTAAGGAGCTCAAGGAAACCCTGCGCGATCAGCTCGATAAGCGCGCGGAAGAGCTCGGCACTTCCGATTTCGTCGACAAGATAGCCGACGAAACCATCGGCGTGACCGAGGATGCCATACTCCCGTTCCTTACGGAGAAAGGCCATCCGGCGCTGACGATGGACCCGATGTTCTAAACACCACTAACTACACCCCCTCCCGACCTCCCCCCTCAAAGGGGGAGGGGGGAGATGGGACACCCTTCCTGGCCTTCACCCGAGGGGGAGGAAAAGAAGGGGAGATTTTACACAATGCATTGAGGAAGAAAAGGAAAGGAGTAGGGAGATGGCACTGANNTGTCTTGCTTTCGCCATGAAGCTGGCGGGTGGTCAGGCTAAGCTGGAGGAATGCCCCCACGTCTCTGACGAGGCAAAGGCGGCCCTCGCCGACGCGGCGGCACCCCCGATAGCTGAGATCATCGTGGGGCAGGGAGCGAAGGAGTTCAAGACCGGTGCGGAGCTCGTACTGTTCCGCCATGAAAAGAGGTTCGTGAACCCGACCGCAATGGCCATCCTGGTCTCGGATGCGATGTCGGATGACGAGCTGAAGGCCAAGGTGGAGCAGGCGGGCAAGGACTCGTGGGAGAGGGTCGGGCAGCAGCTCGAGGTAAAGCTCCTGGCGGTAAAGTGCGAGTCCGGCGACGCCGGCAAGTTCAAGGACGTCCTGACGAAGGTTGCGGGCATGAGCGACCTTGCTCTCATGCCGATGACCGATGACCCCGAGGTCATGAAGGCGGCAGTCGAGGCTGTCGGCGACAAGAACCCGCTTCTGTACTGCGCGAACGCTGCGAACCTCGATGCGATGGGCGCTCTCGCCAAGGAGAAAGGCCTGGCGCTGGTTGTAAAGGGCGACGGCCTCGATTCTCTGGCCGAGATCGCGGAAAAAGCAATGGGGATGGAGCTCAAGAACCTCGTGCTCGACCCCGGAACGCGTAACCTCAAGGATACCCTCGAGGCTCTTGTAGCGATGAGGCGAGGCGCTCTCAACGCCAAGTTCAAGCCGTTCGGATTCCCGACCATCGTGTTCCCGTGCGAAGAGACCGACGACATCTACTACGAGGGAGCCCTGGCGGGCATATACATCGCCAAGTACGCGGGCATCGTGGTGACGTCCACNNATCTACACCGACCCGCAAAAGCCGATGGCGGTCGACAGCATGTTCTACGAGATCGGTAGCCCCGGACCGGATTCCCCGGTGCTGGTGACCACCAACTTCTCGCTGACCTACTTCATAGTCTCCGGCGAGATCGAGTCGTCGAAGGTAGACGCGTGGCTCGGCATCGTGGACTCCGAGGGCCAGTCCGTCCTTACGGCCTGGGCCGCCGGCAAGTTCGTGCCGGACGTCATAGCCAAGTTCATCAACACATCCGGGATTGCCGATAAGGTCAACCACCGGAAGCTGATCATTCCCGGTTACGTGGCCCAGATCTCAGGCGAGCTCGACGAAGAGCTTCCCGACTGGGAGATACAGGTCGGCCCACGAGAGGCCGGGGACATCTCGACCTACCTGCGCAACTGGGTAGCGACTCAGTAGAGCAACATAGTGGATATGGGAGGAGCAAATAAATGATCGTAACGAGAAAGAAAGCCTTTGAGAGCGTTCTCAAAGAGCTTGAGGACGCCAAGGGCGTCTTCCTGGTCGGCTGCGGAGACTGTGCCACCGTTTGCCAGACCGGCGGTGAGGAGCAGGTCAAGGAGATGACCGAGAAGCTCACCGGTGAAGGTAAGACGGTAACGGGCAACGTCATCATGGAAACCGGTTGCCATGAGCTTGACCTCAAGAAAGAGTTCCGCGCTCACAAGGAAGAGCTAGAGAAGGCAGACGCGGTGCTGGTAATGTCGTGCGGCGCCGGGACCCAGTCCGCCCGCAGCGGGACGGAGAAGCCCGTGTTCCCCGCGAACGACACCATGTTCCTTGGCAACGTCATGCGCGTTGGTCAGTTCGAGGAAAAGTGCCGTCTCTGCGGCGACTGTGTTCTCGATATGACCGGCGGCGTGTGCCCGGTGACCCGATGCCACAAGGGCATCCTGAACGGCCCGTGCGGCGGAACCAACGATGGCAAGTGCGAAGTCGATCCCGAGAAGGACTGCGCATGGACCCTCATCTACCAGCAGCTCGAAAGAGAAGGCAAGCTAAACAAGATGAAAGAGTACCAGCCGCCCAAGAACTGGAACCCGGAGCTGAAGCCGGGCAAGATCGTGCTCGAGCGCGAGAAGGGCGGTGAGTAGAATGAGCGTAGACAAGGTATGGGCCGAGCTCAATGTAAAGAACGCGAAGCCCTCCATCCAGGAGATACTGGAGTCCGGCAAGTTCCTCGTGTCGGGTGAGATCGGGCCGCCGAAGGGTCCGGACATCGAAGAGGTTATCGAGCACGTCGACCTCCTCAAGGACAGGGTCCACTCGATGAACATCACCGACAACCAGAGCTCGGTGATGAGGTATCCGTCGCTCGCAACCGCGCTCATCATACTCGAGAGGGGCGGCGAGCCGAACCTGCAGATCACCTGTCGTGACCGCAACCGCATGTCGCTGGAGAACGAGCTACTGTTCGCCTACACGCGCGGCGTTCGAAGCGTGCTGTGCCTTACCGGCGATTCTGTCCCTGTCGGGGACCACAAGGATGCCAAGTCGGTCTTCGACCTGGAGAGCGTGCAGCTTATCAACATGATCCGCGCCATGGAAGAGGGCATGGACCTGGGCGGCAACGAGATGAACGCTCCGGTCAAGTTCTACAAGGGAGCTATCGTGACCCCCGAGGCCCTTCCGCTCGAGCCGCAGCTCTTGAAGTTCGAGAAGAAGGTCGAGGCCGGGGCGCAGTGGTTCCAGACGCAGGCTATCTACGATATGGACCATTTCGCGAAGTTCATGAAGACAGCAAGGCAGTACCCCATCAAGCTCCAGGCCGGGCTGGTGTTGCTCACCTCCGCCGGCATGGCCAAGTACATGAACGCGAACGTGGCCGGCGTCAGCGTGCCGGACTGGATGATCGAGGCGNNACCTGATCGATGAGATGGCCGCGTCAGAGAAGGGCAAGGCCCTCGATACGGGCATCAGGATCATGGCAAGGCACATCAAGCGGATACGCGAGGAAGGCCTCGCCGACGGCGTGCACATCATGGCCATTGGCAAGGAAGGCGTCGTTCCGCGGATACTGGAAGAAGCAGAACTCGATATAAACTCGCTATAAGTCAAAATAAACAGGTGTTCAGGTCGTGCTGCGTGCTCTCGAGCTGTATCCGGTGAGACGCTTGAGATGCACGACGCACGGCCGGACCGTGATAGTGGATTGGTGTAAGACACCAGGGGAACGATGGAGGCGATCGAGTTCGATCCAGGGTTCGCTATGATTGCCATTGGGAGCTTACCACACACAGACCCCCAGAAAGCCTGCGATCTAATGCTCAGGGCGTTTCCCGAGGTCGCGGCCTGGCCGCAGTTGCCGAGGCGTGGCTTCAGGGAGAACATGTACGCGCAGTACTCTGAGGGGATGCCAGGGATCAAGATCGACGTCACCGAGAACCGAATGTGGTTCCAGGTTGACGACGAGCTCGCGGGCGAGCTCGCGGAGTTCTACCAGGCGGTGATCGATGAGGACCTCGACCGCTTCCGGATAAGCGCCGGGTACGCCGCCGGCCTGGATGTTTTTCTGAGCGGGGCGTACGCGGACGACCTTGCGGCGCGGCCTTACGTGAAAGGGCACATGACGGGTCCGATATCGTACGGACTCACAGTCACCGACCAGGACGGGCGGGCGTCGCTGTATAACGAGACGCTCGAGCAGGTGATGGTCAAAGCCCTTGCACTCAAGGGTAGGTGGCAGAGCCGCGAGCTGGCAAAAGCGGCACCGGGCGCGAAGGTGGTTCTCTTCTACGACGAGCCTTACCTGCACTCTGTCGGTTCGGCGCTCATAAGCGTGAGCCGCGAGCAGGTGGTCGGGCACATCAGGGAGTGCCTGGAAGGCTGCGGCGCCGACATAACAGGCGTCCACTGTTGTGGCAATACCGACTGGTCGCTCGTCTTCGAGACCGGGGTGGACGTCGTGCACTTCGACGCCTACGAGTACATGGAGCCGTTCGTGGCTTACGACCGGGAGATCGGAGAGCACCTGGAGCGCGGTGGAGCCATTGCCTGGGGAGTGATCCCTAAGGACGAAAACGTCAACACGGTCACTTCGGATGACCTGGTCGGCCTGATGGAGGGCGGGTTCGACGTTCTCGAGAGCAAGGGACTGGACAGGCATTTGCTGGCGGTGAGGTCCTTTGTCTCTCCATCCTGCGGCCTGGGCTCGGCGAGCGAAGCCGTCGCGGAAAGGGCTATCGCTCTCACACAGGAAGTGTCGAGCGAGATGCGAGAAAGGTATTTCTAGTATGAGCTCGGAAGCCCGCTCCGGGCAAAGGGTGCAGATGCCGAGGTGGATGCACCGCCCGGTGCGTTGCGGTCCGGAGCTGCAGAAGGTAGAGGAAGTCCTCGCCGGGGAACGCCTGAACACGGTCTGCGTAGGAGCAAAGTGCCCCAACCGGGGCGAGTGCTACTCGGCCGGCACCGCGACCTTCATGATAATGGGCGCGCGATGCACCAGGGGCTGCGCGTTCTGCGCGGTTCCGACCGGGGGCGTCGAGGCGCTCGACCCCGCTGAGCCCGGGCGGGTTGCGAAGGCTGCGGCCGACTTGGGATTGAGGCACGTCGTAGTCACGTCGGTAACGCGCGACGACCTGCCTGACGGAGGCGCCGGGCATTTCGCGGCTACCGTCGAGGCGGTGAGGCGCGAGCTTCCCGGGGCAACCGTCGAAGTGCTGGTCCCGGATTTCGGAGGGCGCGTGGAGGATGTAGACACGGTGATCGGCGCGAGGCCGGACGTCTTCAACCACAATGTCGAGACCGTGCGGCGCCTTTACGCGGAGGTACGGCCCCAGGCCGAATACGAGCGCACACTAGCTGTGCTCGAGCGGTCGAGCACAGCCGGGCTCGCCACAAAGAGTGGATTCATGGTAGGCCTCGGAGAGATGATCGAGGAGGTCGACGACCTGCTGGGCGACCTGCTGGTCGCGGGGTGCAGGCTGGTGACCGCGGGGCAGTACCTGCGGCCGTCGGGAGACAATACACCGGTTGCCCGTTACTGGGAGCCGGGGGAGTTCGAGGGGCTCGAGACAAGAGCTCGCGGGATGGGTTTTGAGGCTGTCGCCTCGGGCCCGCTGGTGCGAAGCTCTTACTTCGCCCACGAGATGGCCGACGTGGCGCTGGGGCGCGGCGTGCAATAGCTTCGATGCGCAACTGCGGAAAGGCGCAATAGATAAAGTTTTCAAAAGGGAGATGGCAAGGAGGTAGAGATGTACATCGTCGCAGAGAAGGTCAACGTTATTACCACAAAGATTAAAGATGCCATGGTCGCCAGGGACAAGGGGCCAATCCAGGAAATGGTGAAGGTTCAGCTCGAGGGCGGGCCGAACGCCATCGATATAAACCTCGGACCTGCCACGAAGAACGGCCCGGAGATCATGCAGTGGATGGTCGAGACGTGTGAAGAGGTCACCGACCTCCCGCTGTCGCTCGACACAATGAACATGGACGCCATGGAGGCGGGCCTCCAGGTCGGCAAGAACCCCAAGATCATCAACTCGATATCGAACGTCCAGGAGCGCATGGACAGGCTCATCCCGCTCGTTATCAAGTACAAAGCAAAGGCGGTAGGCCTCTGCACCAGCGAGGCCGGCGTGCCCCGTGACGACGGGGAGCGCGTCACCAACGGTTACAACCTCATGATGGCGTTCGACGCCGCGGGCATCGGCCACGACGACTACTGGATAGACCCCATCGTGCTCCCAATCGGTGTCGCGCAGGACCAGGTTCATAACCTGCTCAAGGCGACCCAGATGTTCAGCGAGCTTCCCGAGAAGCCACACCTCATCTGCGGCCTCTCCAATGTCAGCAACAAGTGCGGCCTCTCCCCCGAGAACGCGGAGTTCGTAAACAGGATCTACCTGGCCGTCCTCATGGGACATGGCATGGACGCAGCCATCGTCGACCCCAACGACGCGAAGCTTATGGCCGTCGCTCGCCAGGAGAGCCCCGAGTACGACCTGTCACTCATCGCCGAGGGCCTCAAGGAAGGCGAGCTCGACCTAAACGACCCGCTGCAGCTGGCGATCAAAAAGACGGTAAAGCTTTTCCACGAGGAGACTCTCTTCGCGGCCTCCTACCTCGAGCTCTAAATGACATAGACAAATAACTTGAGCCGGGCCTCTCAAGGCCCGGCTCTTTCTATATCAACGTATCTTCCTTCTTGAGCCGAGTTTCTCAGGCCAGGCTCTTTTCCTCACCGCTTGAGACGGGTCTCTCAGCCCCGGCTCCGGGCGGACTGAGAGACCGCCCTCAAGTATCTGGTCTCAGCACCGGCTCCGGGCGACGTGGGGAGACCTCAACTGATTATTCCAGCGGGTCCCCGTGCTGAATAAACTCAAGCATCTCGTTGATAGCGTCCTGGGAGGACATCCAGGGCGTTTGTTCCTTGGGAAACCAGTCCCGCTTCTTGACGTCCTCCTCGGGCCAGGTGTAGGGCAGCTCGATTATCGTCCCAGGCTTCTCGATAGTCCCCACAGCGTCGAGCATGTGGAGCATGATAGCTCTCTGCATCTCGCGGTCCCCGGGATGTCCCCATATCATGCCGAAAGGGAACTCCACCGCAACGGCTCGTGGAACACCGATCTTCTCGGTGATGAAGGGCATGTTGGTGAGGGACACGGTCACCAGGCCTCGTTCTTCAAGGCTCCGCTGCGCCAGCCCCACGGACTGGACACAGAGGGGTCAGCCGGACGAGAGCAGCACGAGGTCCACGTCCATATCCATCAGGCGCTCCGCCATGCGGGGCGCACTCTCCCTAACGAACGTCCCGAGTCTTGGCTGGTAGCCCATGAAGGTCAGATGGTACTCGGACATCCCACCGATTCGGCCTTCGGCGAGCATGTCCTCGAGCGCCGCGAGGGGCAGCATGCAGTTATAATCCTCCAGCGCGTGGGAGTTCTCGTAGTGCAGATGGGCGGCGCGGATATCCTGCTGGGAGATTCCCCTGGGTATCTCTCGAAAGGAGGGGTCGCCCCAGAGTGGCTCCTTCCGTTCGCGGTCGAGGTCGAAGGGGCGGTCGTCCTTGCAATACAGGCCTCCCGAGGAAACCAGTGCAACCTTGCTCTCCTGGATCGCTTTGCCAGGGGGGGTCCAGGGGATCTCTTCACCGCTGGTGTCGACATAGGGCCAGACTTTCATCGATTCGGCCAGGGTCCTTGGCATGAACTTAAAGCTATTGACCGCCATGACTCATACCTCCGTAGCTAGTGCCGGCCCGGATGGAGTCGCATGTCTAAACTGGAGCTAGACCGTTCTTCTGGAAGATCCCTCCCTCAGCTGTTGAAGCAACCCCTCTTGACCGATATCGTCCATATGCCGCCGCCAACGCCGACATTCTACTACGAATTGCGTTTTTCAGGCATGGTTGACCCCATTCGGCGCAATGTCAAACTGTTGGCTTCCGTGCGCGGAATTTGACGCTCTCCGCCTTGCCCTGTGTAGCTACAAGGATCTCTGGAGGGGGAGCTTTGGAGAAATCCTCACCCGGACAACAGGATATTACACTGAGCTCATCCGGGCTTAGGACGTGGCGTGAAACGATCGAGAGTTCGGCAAACCCTGTGGATTCTATGATCCTCCAATAGTCCTCTTCGACCGCGGCGCCTCCCAGGCAATCTGACCAATCAGCGCGCAGAGCCTCCTCCACCTCGGGGTCGACGTGCTCGCTAAGAAGTATGTCGGAGATCGCGATACGGCCACCGGGTTTCAAGATACGGAACGCCTCGCGATAGACTACGGACTTGTCCGGACACAAGTTGATGACGCAGTTCGAGATCACTGCATCGGCAAAACCCTCGGGAAGTCCCGTATCCTCGATCGCGCCGACAATTCCTCCACATGAAAGCGCCCGCCTGAATGACGGGCGCTTCATCACGCTTTCTGGAATATGCCGTGCACCGACCGCCTACGGTGTAAATCCCATCACGTCGCTTCCACCTGTCCAGACCCCCTGATAGTTGAAGTACATGGGGCGCTCNNAGTAGCTGATAGTGGCATGGGCATCGCTGTTACCCGGGTTCTGCAGGCAGAGCCACTCCTCGAAGTTCGCTCTCGTGGTGCCTTCCGCGAAGTACCAGCTGGTTGCGGAGCTATTGGTTCCCAGCACATCGTGTCCCCCGGTCCACGCGGAGGGGTGATAGCTGAAGTACATAGGTCGCTCGGCTATGAAGTCTGAAGTTGAGTGGAGATAGACACTGCAGTCCTTATCCTGCCCTATCTCCCTGTTCACCGAAACCGTGAGTCGCTCTTCAGCGGGAACCGTGTAGGACTTGGAGATGGGGTTACCCTGGCCCGCGGCCAGTTGATATGTGGCGGTTACGGTCAAGGGCGTGGTTCCCGGGTTCTGCATGCAGAGCCACTCTTCGAAGGCGCCGTCGACAGAGTTCTTCCTGGTGGTTCCTTCGGCGAAGTACCAGTCCGTGTTCGGGGAGTTGGTCCCGACCACGTCGTGGCCGCCCGTCCAGTTGTTCGAGGCCAATCCCAGGTAGTTGAAGTACATGGGGCGCTCGGCCACCACGCCTTGAGTGCTTTCCAGGTAGAGGCTTACGTTCTTTCCGTCTCCAATCTGGTCCCTTGTCTTGAATGTGGCTCGGGAATGGGCTCCCACATGCCCCGGTACGTCCTGCTGTCCCTGTCCTTCCACCATGTAGTGAAAGGTGAGGTTGGCGGTGGTGTCGCCGGGGTTGAGGACTGTAACGTACTGGTCGAACTCGGTCAGGGTGTTGCCTTCGGCGAAGTACCACTTGGTGTTAGGGGCAACGGCTCCCAGAGCGCCTGAGCCACCTGTCCAGATGCCGTTGTAGTTGAAGTACATCGGCCTCTCCGCGACCAGGTTCGGTGTTGGGGACAGAATGTTGATAGATACGTCCTTCCCTGCCCCCACCTCGCTGTTCACGTTCACGGTGGAACGTGAGTTCGCGGGCACGGAGTAGCTCGCGTCCTGGGTGGTGCCGTCGGTGAACATGTAGGTGACCTGGGCGCTCGCCGCGTGGTCGCCGGAGTTCCCCATGCACAGGTACTCCTGGAAGTTGGTGCGGGTGGTGCCTTCCGCGAAGTAGAAGGCGAACAGATTTGAGTTCGACGTTGTCGTGAGGACGCTGGTGGCGCTCTTGGACGGGTCTCCGGCGGAGGTGAAGGTCACGTGGGCTGCATCGGTGCTCCCGTCAAGGGTTCCCGCCGGTATGGAGGTGGTGACTGTTACGGCACGACTCGCACCTGCCGCGAGTGGTCCGACCGGTGTCGGGACCAGTGTCGGCCAGGCGTTGCCCGCCACGGTGGCGTTAAAGATGTCGGCGACGCTCCCGGTGTTGGTCACCGTGAGGTTGTAGGTCACCGCGGTCCCGGGCTTGCCGAACTTGGCTTTGGTCGCGGGAATTACAGTTACCCCATAAGTTGCCGGAAATGCTGGATTTGTGCCGGTAACGGAGTCTACAGTGACCGCGCCTGATCGTGCCAGCAACCGCCCATTCACCGTCGAACCGGTAGTTGCCGTGATGGACGCCATTGCCAGGATGTTTCCCTCGAAATGTGAGTTTGTTCCCAGGGTCGCGGAGCTTCCGACCTGCCAATAGACTCGGGAGGCCTTGGCGTTGTGGATGAGGTTGACCCTGCTGCTCGTCGCCGTGACGAGCGTGGAGGCTGTCTTGAATATGAAGATCGCATCGGGGTTACCCTGGGCATCGAGCGTTAGGGTGCCCGTTATCNNGAGCCGCGACAGCGTCACCCAGGTGAATCGTCCCATTTACTGTCGCGCCCCCAGAAGTCCATGCACTACCTGGAGAGACCCCCACGTCTCCATTTATTGTGGTCGGTCCCGTGCTGGTGATTGTCGAGCCGGCCAATAACGCATACGTGGAGGCTGTTCCGAGGTCCACCGGCAGTGGGGCCGCCATGCTCGTTGCGGGTACTACCAACATCACTGCCAGCACCAGTAATGATGTCAGTAGTAGCGGTATAAATCGCATCTTATTTAGTGTTTTCATTCCTCTTTCCTCCAAGCATTTCACGGGCGTGTGTCATTCATCAGTTGTATACCATCTACCCCTATTTACTGACGTAGAACAACAAGCTTGCTCTAGCGTCTCTTTTCCTGCCTGGTCTTTCGGCGTGTCCACAACTCACTCCATTCCGGTCGCTCATGCGGCATTTCAGAGGACTCACGGCTACAGTCTGATGTGCTTCACGCTTCCGCCTTCGGGCCAGTTGACTGGCGGAGCCAATGATACGTAGCATCGCTTGTTATAGATTCTCATACGTTTGTACTGGAAGCGGAATCGCAAAAGGCAAAAATAGGGGAATCCCCTAGTACTGCACGGGAATTACGTGTACTTCGCGGGGGTGGGAGCCAGTTCTTTCAGGCACGGCTCCGGGGGAACTGGAGAGATCGTCCTCAAGTTGTCGAGGTTTGAGCCGAGTAATGGTGTCAAGAACAGAGCAAGATATCGCAGAAGTTGATGAAAAAAGCAAAGTAGCAAGTGAATTTGACCGGTCGGTACTGCTAAATTTGGATATTCCTTGACAGGTGACCTTCCATTATTCGTATAATGCCCGCGTCAACGAGGGTGAACAGCGGTATCGGATGGAAGTGGTTCTCTTGAGGTCCAAAGACCTGCCTTGTAGTACTGCTTTTTTGAAGTCTTCAGGATGTTACTACAGT
>PMDX01000315.1 GCA_003154635.1 Actinomycetota bacterium
CGCGAGCTGGTCGTGGAACTTGTCCGAGAGCTTGCGGACCTTGGCGATGGGAGTCAGTCCCCCGTCGAGATGCTCGCCGACCGAGCACGTCAGGCTCGTGAGGTGGATCATCACGACGTCCAGCCCGCTCGTGCCGTCCGGATGGACGTGCACCTCGAAGTCGGGGTACTTGCCGTAGAGCAGGTAAGGCTCGGCGGCAATGACCGTGCCGGTGATCGGGGCGTAGACGGTAGTGCCGGCCTTGGCTCCCACGTCGCACGCGGTAGTCGAGTATGTGCCCCGGCCGCGGGTCTCTTCGATAAAATAGCACGTCTCGCTGCCGACGGATTTTGAGATGCCGGGGGCGAGACGCGATGGATTGTCGTCCTGGAGACAGATGCCTAGCGGCTGCATTGCCTCGCTCGCCTTGCCGCCGGTCGCGGTCGAGTATGCTTCGTGGAAACGGGCGCCGACGTTATCGCAGTACCGGATAGGGCTCATGAGCTCTACGCCGTTCCACGAGGCGAACGCGAACGGCTGCGGCTCGACCTTGGGCTCGTAAGCAAAGTAGACAGGCCTCTCGGCGACGAGGTCGCGGGTGCCCGAGACCTTGACCCACGGGTTGGAGAGTCCGCTCGAGAGCGCATTCATGTCGATGGTCGCGCGCGTGCGGGCGGACATGTTAAACTCCTGCTCCTCGTATCCGCCACCGTCGCCGAACACCTGAACCAGCACCTTATTGCCGGAGTTGCCGGGGTTCATCACGCAGAGCCAACCGACCGAGCTCGAGCTGGCACCGGAAAACGGGAAATACCATGTCACGGCGCCTTCCTGGGTGCCGAGGACATCGTGCCCTCCGTCCCAGGCTCCGTGATAACTGAAGTACATGGGGCGCTCACAGAGGATATCGCTGTCCGAGGTTACCCTGATAGAGACGTCCTTTTCGGGGCCGACCTCCTGGTTGACGAAGATGGTAGTGCGTGCGTGCGCTTTCAGAGCGTAGTCGCGCACCAGCGGCTGCTGGCCGGGGAACATGTACTCGACTTTCGCCTTGGTGTCCGGGCCCGGGTTCACGATACAGAGCCACTCTTCGAACCCCGCGCGAGTCGTGCCTTCGGCGAAATCCCAGGTAGTCCCGAGCGAGGAAGCTCCCGTAGCGGTGTGGCCTCCCCTCCAGACACTCTTGTAATCGAAGTACATGGGGCGCTCTGCCACTATCGGTCTCGCAGCCTTGACTTTTATCGAGACGTCCTGCCCGGCGCCTATCGAGTTGTTGACATCGACGGTCTTACGACTGCTGGCCGGCACGGTGACGTTTTCGTCACGGGTCTCGCCGGTGCCCAGCATGTAAGTGATGGTCGCGGGGACATCTTTTTTACCGGGGTTCTGCAGGCAGAGCCACTCCTGGAAGCCCGCTCGAGTCGTGCCCTCGGCGAAGTACCAGGTATCCTCGGGCGACGGGACCCCGCATGTGACGTGGCCGCCCGTCCACACACCCTTATAGTTGAAGTAGGTCTCGCGCTCGGCGATTATCCCGGGGTCCGCGGTCAGGGCGATAGAGACGTCCTTGCCGTAGCCCACGAAGTCATTGACGAGGATCGACGTGCCGGCGCCGGCCTCGAGCCTGAGGTGCTGCATGCGCGGGGCTCCGGACGTGAAGAGGTAGTTTATGTATACCTGCGAGGCGGTCAACCCGGGGTTGCGCAGTATAAGATATTCTTCGAAGCCGTTGCGAGTGGTCCCCTCGGCGAAGTACATCGTCTTTGCCGGCGCGGACCATCCGAGAGTATCGTGTCCGCCATCCCACTTGTACGAGGCGGAGGCCATGGCGGTGCCGCAGATCAATGTCGAAACGACCACGAGCGTGACGGTCGCCGCGAGCGCGCGAGCCCGCCGGCGAGTATGGTTGAGATTCTTTCTTGCTCCACCACTCATGTTAAGCATAGAAGTATATTATCAGAACAGTGCCCCGGTTAACTGAAAGGCAAACATTGAAAGTCCTGCTCATCAGCGAGAACCAGTGCAGGGACAACATGATACCTTACCCGCTCGGCACCGCCTGGATCGCGGCGGCGGCCCGTAGCGCGGGCCACGAGGTAGCCGGGCTCGACCTCATGTTCAGCGACGACATCGCCCGCGACGCCGCGCGTGCCGTCGCCGACTTCAGTCCCGACTGCATCGGAATATCAATTAGGAACATCGACAACCAGGATATAAAGGCCACCGAGTTCTACCTGCCTCCGGTCAGGAAAGTAGTCTCCGCGTGCAGGTCCGAGTCGGGCGCGCCGATTGTGCTTGGAGGGGCCGGCTTCACGATATTCCCGCTCGAGTGCCTCGAGTACCTGGACGTCGAACTCGGAATAGTCGGCGAGGGGGAGGAGTCGTTCCCCCACTTGCTCGAAGTGCTCGAGTCCGGTGGAGACCCGCGAGGCCTCCCGGGGCTCGCGCTCAGAAGAGACGGTACCTCCAGGGTCAATCCCCCCGGCGCGCTCCCCGATATCGAGAGGCTCACCATGCCCGACCATATCGCGTTCGACGTCGGTCTCTATGACTTTAACCCAGGGGCGGGGCAGCCTTTTATGGCTAACATCCAGTCGCGCCGCGGCTGTCATATGCAATGTATATATTGCTCGAGTCCGCTAATCGAGGGGCACACCGTGCGCATGCGCGACCCGGTCCTCGTGGCGGACGAAGCGCAGGACCTGGACGAGCGCGGGATAAATGCGGTCATGTTCACGGACTCCCTTTTCAATTACCCGCGTGACTACGCCAGGCGCCTGTGCCGCGAGCTGGCCTCGCGCAAGCTGAACATGAGGTGGGGGGCGAGCTACAGCCCCGCTTTCAGCGACCCGGAGCTGTTTGACCTCATGCGCGAAGCGGGCTGCTATACGTTGAGCATCGGAAACGAGAGCGGCTCGGAGGACATGCTCGCCTCATTGCGCAAAGGCTTCGGTAAAGATCAGGTCCTGGAGTCGGTCCGTTCGACCCGCGAGGCCGGCTTGAGCTACTTCTGCTTCCTGATGCTGGGCGGCCCGGGCGAGACGCGCGAGAGCGTCGAGGAGAGCATACGGTTCGTCGAAGAGCTCGGGCCCGAATCCGTCAGGGTCACGGTCGGCATAAGGATCTATGCCGGTTGCGAGCTCGTCTCGATCGCGGAGCGCGAAGGGCTTATAGAGCCGGGGCGGAACCTCCTGCATCCGGTCTTCTACCTGGCCCCCGAAGTCGAACCGTGGCTGCTCGAGTACGTGGAGGAAGCTTGCCGCCGGCGGTCCGGCTGGATGATGTGAAGCCCGCGGCCGCGCAACCCCCCGCGCAGCCTTCACGCCGTCTTCGGGGAGCCTCAGCCCCGGGTTGACGACGATCGTTCAAGGACGGCGTTGTTTGTTGTAGTCTTGATACGTGACATATCGCGAACCGCGGGGGTGAGAGATGAAGATCGGCGATCCGGTAGCATACCTCGACAGCCTTAGAGAGCTTGACCGCAACGTGTTCGTTCTCGGAGAGCGGTGCGATTGCACTGTCGACCACCCGCTCGTCCGGCCTTCCGCGAACGCGGTCGCGGAGTCGTACAACCCCGGTGAAGAACCGGAGGCTGAGGGCCTGCTCTATGCGACCTCACACCTCACAGGTAGAAAGATAAGCCGCTTCGCGCACATCCACCAGGATACCAGTGACCTCGTCGACAAGGTCCTCATGCAGAGGCTGCTCGGCCGCAGGACCGCGACCTGCTTCCAGAGGTGCGTGGGCATGGACGGCTTCAACGCCCTCTACTCGGTAACCTACGAGTGCGACCAGGTGCACGGGACCCACTACCACAGTCGCCTCAAGGATTACGTCGAATGGGTTCAGGACGAGAACATCGTCATCGAAGGTGCGATGACCGACGTGAAGGGCGACCGCTCGCTCCGGCCGAACCAGCAGGCGGACCCTGATATGTTCGTCCACGTCGTCGACCGCACGCCCGAAGGCATCGTGGTCCGTGGCGCGAAGGCGCATCAGACCGGTGCTCTCAACTCACACGAGATACTGGTGATGCCGACGACGGCGATGCGCGAGGGTGAGGAGGATTACGCCGTCTCTTTCGCGGTCCCGGCCGGGGCGAAAGGCATTACGTTCATCCTCGGCCGGCAGCCGTCCGATACGCGCAAGGTCGAGGGAGTCCCGCTCGATGTCGGCAACCCCACCTTCGGGAGCCAGGAGGCGCTCGTTATATTCGACGATGTCTTCGTCCCCAACGAGCGCGTGTTCATGTGCGGCGAAACCGACCAGAGTGGCAAGGTCGTCGAGCGTTTCGCGGCGTTCCACCGGCAGAGCTACGGCGGGTGCAAGGTCGGCGTAGGTGACGTGATCATAGGGGCGGCGCAGCTTGCTTCACAGATGCAGGGCTCGGTGAAGGCAAGTCACGTTCGCGACAAGATAGTCGAGATGGTCCATCTCAATGAGACGCTGTTCTCTTGTGGCATCGCGTGCAGCGCCATGGGTTTGGAGACACCCGCGGGCAATTACGACGTCGACCCGCTGCTCGCGAACATCTGCAAGCTCAACGTCACCCGGTTCCCGTTCGAGATCGCGCGCCTCGCGCAAGACCTGGCAGGCGGCATCCTCGTGACAATGCCATCCCAGAAAGATTTCGAGAACCCCGAAATCGCCCCGTACCTGGACAAGTACCTTCGCGGTGTCAATGGCGTGCCGACCCTCGACCGCATGAAGGTAACGCGACTGATCGAGAATGTAACGGTCGGATGCGGCGCGGCGTCGTACCTCACCGAGAGCATGCACGGCGCAGGTTCCCCACAGGCGCAGCGAATCATGATCGCCCGGCTCGCAGACCTCGACGAGAAGGTCCGTCTCGCCAGGCGGGTCGCGGGCATCGAAGACTAAAGACGAGTCACGGGCTCTTCGCCCGGCTCGCTGTGACGACGGCTCCCGGACCGGCGGCGGGGCAACCGCTTACCCCATGAAGCCGCCCCCCGTCTGATGGATTTACAGGCTAAAGCACCCTCCGGGGTAAGACGACATTACCTAGTGGGACGCCGTACGGCATCCGTCATGCTTGTTTGAACGCGAGGGAGATACTGATGCGCTGCCCGGAATGCGGAGATGAGACTTCGGACATGCTTACGAAGTGTGAGTGGTGTGGCTCGAGCCTCTTCACCGGGGGCGGGCGGCACGAGAGTGCGTTTGCCGGCCAGCATCCGGCCGGTGAAGACGTACCATACCGCGAAGCGTTCGAGGGCGGGCTGATGGGGGGCGGCGAGGGACCGCCACCGGGGGACCCAGGCCAGTTCTATNNGTTCTATTCCGGGCCGGCCGTCTCTGAGTGGTCCACTTTACCACGTTCGGACCAGGGATCCGATTCCGGGAAACCGTGGTATCTCGCGCCATGGATCTACGGCGCGGGCACCGTCGTTGTGATCGCGGTGGTTATAGTCGCCCTGGCGCTCGTCAACGGAGGTGGCGGCGGTAGCAGCCAATATTCCAGTCTGGTCGTCGATGGTCGGCCCACCCTTCTGGACGTCTATACGGACACGTGAGGAGTATGCCAGCAGATGGCGCCCATCGTGGACGGGCTCGCGCAACAGTACCAGGGCAAAGTCTCAATCCGGAAGATAGATGCCAACAATGACCCGGCCGCGCAAAGCCTCAACATCCAGGGCGTTCCAACGTATGTCTTCATCGACTCCTTCGGAAAAGTGCTCGAAAGGCAGCTTGGAGGGGACCCCGATGCCCTGAAGCAGGGGTTTGAAAAAGCCGCCGGCAGTCACTGAGCTAAGGTCAACATCACTCCACTGCCTCCCCCGTAAAGTGAGATTCATCATACTGCCTCATGGCCAAGCGTAATATGATCAAACAGAATCGACGCACAGACGAAAGGAATCCGATGGATATCACCAATCGAAGCGACATCATCGGTTGGCTGGGTGACCGGGTCGACGCGGTCGGCTTTGCGCCGATAGATCGTTTCGAGGAAGCGCCGGAAGCGCACCACCCGTCCACCCTCCTTAAGGGAGCCCGTACCGTCATCGTGCTTGCGAGGGCGATCCCGCGGGGAATCTTCTACTCGCCCGAACATAGCCTGTATTTCCTGCACCGCAGCTATCACACGACGTATAACGAGCTGGACAGCCTGGCTCTGGACCTTGTTCGCCGCATCGAAGCCGGAGGGGAGCTCGCAGTGCCAATTCCGGCATACGCTCCGCTCGAGGTCGAGGAGACCGGCACCTGGGGGCTTCTCTCGTTGAAGCATGCGGCGATGCTCGGTGGCCTGGGCGCAATCGGCAAGGGCGGTCTTGTCCTGAACGAGAAGTTCGGGTCGCGCCTCCGGTTCGGAGCAGTCGTAACGACGGCCGAACTCGAGCCCAGCCTCATCGTCGAGGAACTCCCGTGCCCGCCGGGTTGCGCGGCGTGCATCGAGTCATGCCCGATCAACGCATTCGAGGGAGGCACCTTCAACAAAGTGATGTGCGGCCCCACGTCGATCGGGCATGCGATATACCCATTGGCGTTTGCCACCGACAGGAGCCTCGAGAACCGCGAGCTCGTGTTCAACACCGCCGGCTACAACTACTGGGTCAAGTGCATCGAATGCCAGAGAGTGTGCCCGCTGAACCGCGGGTAGGTTGAGCGGTATCTCTTTTTTTCGCGCTCTATTCGGCTGTCGGTACGTCGTCGCTATCGGTCTGGACACTAATCTTCGCGCGTGGCGGGTTCGAGTTTGTCAGGTACTCGTTCACGGCTTTCTTCAGGCGATACTTGTAGATGAGCGCCGGGAAGTACGACCTGGGCTCAAACCCGAAATAGTAACGCGTCCAGAGGGAGAGCGAAGCTATCTGGTCTCTGATCGTCTGGACTGTACTCACCTTGATGGGATACCGCCTGCGCATCTCCACCGCCTCCGCGTAATCCTTGCACCTGATCCACGTGTCGACGTCGGGGCCGGGCACCACTATGCCGCCGTTCACCAGTGCGTTGTAGCGGCTGGCCGTCTCCTTGATGGTCGGGCCGCAGACCAGCGCGCAGTGTCCGCATGTCACAAGGTTGGGGTCGCGGTTCCCCGTAACGCCGAACGTTCGCTCCGAGTACTCGCGGAACATCCTGTTCATCTCGGCCTGGTCCGTCGGCCACTCATCAAGCGGCGGCAGCTCGCGTATCTGCTCCTCCGGCCAGAGCTTGCTCCCGATCAGCCGTATGAGTTCGTATCGGGGTGTGGAGTCGCCGGTCTTGCCGCCCCTGTTCATGAGCTCGAGCCGCAGCTTCAACTTGCCGCCCTC
Organism: Actinomycetota bacterium; assembly: GCA_003154635.1. Lineage (GTDB taxonomy): Bacteria > Actinomycetota > Geothermincolia > Fen-727 > Anoxymicrobiaceae > FEN-727. The sequence continues at coordinate 7,251 of PMDX01000315.1, forward strand.
TGGCTTCCTGCCGACCCAGTTGTCGATCCAGTACCATCCCCAGGTAGACCAGGCCTTGCCCTTGTTTAACGCGTGCAGTCCGAAGCAGGAGGCGTTACAGAGGTCGAGGCTTCGCCTCTTTCCCCTGGGATACAGCTCATCGTTGAGCAGGACGTACTCCTCGTCGTCAGTCTCCTCGAACATGCATGCCGTGCACGCTTTCGCGCACAGCCTGCAACTGGCGCAGTAATTATCGACGAAGTATCGCGGCGGCGGTTGCGGGTCGCTCTCGAGGAGCGCGTCGGTGATGACCGTACAGAGGTAGACGGCGGCGCCGTACTCCTTCGTCATCACGTTGCCGGACCACGCCTGGCCCGCGATCCCCGAAGCGATCGCCCCGAAGCGGTGAGAGAAGCTCGGGTGCGTGGAGAAGTGGTCGAGCGAACGTCGGTACGTATTGTTGGCCGGCACCACCTCGGCGCGATAACCGAGCGACCGGATGTAATCGGCGGTGTCCGCCGCGGCGCGGAACACTCTCTGGTTTCCGAACAGCTGGTCGACGTTGTGCAGTGTCGGGGTTACTTTGCCGAGGAACTTGTATA
>PMDX01000247.1 GCA_003154635.1 Actinomycetota bacterium
AGACGTCCAGCCCGTCCATGCCGGGTAGCATGAGGTCGAGAGTCACGAGATCGGCTCCGTCGGTCAGGAACTGCTCCAGTCCGCTCTTGCCGTCGCACTCGACAGCCACCCGGTACCCCTCTTTCTCGAGCGTGTACCGAAGGGCTTCGGCGAGCGGTGCCTCGTCTTCGATTATCAGTATCTTCTTCATAATTGCTCCTATACTCACGCTAATGATACCGCAGGGATACAGAATCTTTAACCCAACCTTAACCGTGCCTACATCTGTTCTACAGGCTTGCCCGCTATACTTGGGTTCAAAGCAGATCGAAAGGAGAATGATGGAACACAAGACAGTGACCACGCCTAAGAAGAAGAAACGGGTCGACAAGACCACCGTAGCCCTGATCGCGCATGACGCCAAGAAAGTGGATATCGTGATGTTCGCGAACGAGCACCGTGAAACGCTCAAGAGGTGCGAGCTGGTCGCCACCGGCTCCACCGGGATGCAGATAATTGAAAAAACGGGACTCGAGGTGAAGTGCATGCTCGGCGGTCCCGAAGGTGGAGACCTCCAGATCGGGGGGCTCATCGCAAGCGGCGAGATCGACCTTGTGATATTCCTGCGCGACCCGCTCTTCTCTCAACCCCACGATCCGGACATATCGGCACTCTTGAGGGTATGCGACGTGCANNAACATACCGCTGGCCACAAACCCCGCGTCGGCGGATATGCTCCTCAAAGGCATAACCAGCCGCGACCTTCATGAGCTGAGACCCGCGATCTAGTGGTCTCGCGAGGCGCCCGTGGGAGAACCGCACTATCCCACGAGCGTCCTAACGGGCATCCGGGCTCGCGAGGCTCACTCGGGAAGCCACTTAATACTTTTCCTANNCTTTCTGCCTCTCATTAGCTTTACACAAATTCCGTCTAGTTATATTATTTAATCCGCATTGTGGGCTTAATAGTATGTTCCAGTTGGTCAGTGCGTTAAGCTGAGTTCAATTTGGAGGTGAGCCTATGGCTGAAAAACCAGAAAGACTGGTTGTCGACGTTCAGGTCCCGCTCGATTACACCTACAACTACCGCATCGGTTCCTTCTTGGAGCGCTACATCAAGGGTCTTGGCGACAAGAAGATCCTTGGCGTCAAGTGCCCCGCGTGTGGCAAGGTCGCGGTCCCGCCGCGGAGCTTCTGCGGCGCGTGCAACAAGCCGATGGACGAGTGGGTCGAGGTGGGGCCCGAAGGCACTGTCGAGAACTTCACGATCGGCCACGTTAAACTGGACCGTGGCGCGGTCGAGAAGCTCGACGATCCGCAGCTTCTTGCGATGGTGAAACTCGAGGGAGCGACCGTACCACTCCTCGCTGAAGTGAAAGGCCTCGCAGCGGCGGACCTCAAGAAGGGGCTGCGCGTGAAGGCGGTCTTCAAGGATCCCGCCGAGGACAGCCTCGCGGACCTTAGTCACTTCGAGCCGGTCGGTTGAGGGGGGTGAAGATATGCTGAGAAAAGTAGCAATAGTAGGCCAGGCTCAGATCAACGCGGCCGACGTGGGCAAATCCCGCGAGCGGATGCTCTTCGACCTGGTCAGGGAGTTCTACAAGGAGATGGGCATAACCAGACACGATATCGACACGTTCGTTTTGTGCTCAAACGACTTCTCGGCCGGGCATACGATCAGTAACGTCTTCGAGGACTGCCCGGTGGGCGCCTACATGAAAGATGAGACCAAGGTGGAGGCCGACGGCGTCATGGCCGTGACTTACGCAACTGCCAGGCTCATGTCGGGCCTCTACGACACGGCGCTGGTAGTCGGCAACAGCCAGGGCGGCTCCGTGATGAGACCGTACCTCATGATGGACTATACGATGAACCCGACTTATGACCGCCAGCTCGGACTTCTAAACGAGCTGAGTGCCGCTGCGCTCCAGGCTCGCGCCTACATGGAAGCGTTCGGGATGACCGACGAGCAACTCGACGAAGACCTCGCGCTCGTGCTCATGATCGGCGTCCCGCCGTATTCGCCGGGCGACTACCTCGACGTCGTCGACGACGGCGAGTNNTTCGGGATGACCGACGAGCAACTCGCGAAAGTGGTCGTGAGAAACCTCAGAAATGCAGCCAAGAACCCTTTCGCGTTCAACGGCAAGGCCGATGCTTCCCTCGATGACGTTCTCGCCTCGGAGTTCCTGTACGAGCCTCTCAGGCAGGCTCACTGCTATCCGTTTACCGATGGAGCATGCGTGCTGCTCATGGCATCCGAGGAAAAGGCGAAAGAGCTCACCGACAAGCCGGTCTGGGTAAAGGGCATCGGCGATTCGCTCGATACCTACTATCCCGAGCGCAGCGTATCCCGCTGCAAGTCGGTGAAACTCGCCGGCGAAAGGGCATACAAGATGGCGGGCATCAGCGACCCGGCAAACGATCTCGACCTCGTCGAGGTCACCGCCAAATTCGCCCACCAGGAGCCGATCATATGCGAGGGCCTCGGGCTCTTCGCAGAGGGCAGCGGCGGCGACGTAGCCGACCGCGGCCTCTCGGAGCTCGACGGGGCGATGCCTGTCTGCCCCTCCGGCGGCGCTCTTGGCGCGTACGCCTTCAGCTCTGGCGGCATGGTCCGTCTCGCCGAGTGCTACAGGCAGCTCACCGGCACGGCCGGCGACACCCAGGTGGCGGACGCCAAAACCGCTCTGGCCCACGGCCAGGACGGTCTCTGCTTGCAGCACAACGCCGTGATGGTCGTCAGCACGGAGGAGGGATGATATATGAGAAACGTCGCAATTATGGGGGTCGGATATACCCCGGTTTTCGTGAGCAAGCGCAAGGACGTCAGCATCGTCGAAATGATCGAAGAGTCTGTTGGCGCGGCGTTCCGTAACACGGGCCTCACTCCGGACGACATCGACGCCATCACCTACGGCAACATGCAGACGTTCGAGGGGGTCAACCTCCCGCACCTGTGGTCGAGCGATCACATTCGCGCGGTCGACAAG
>PMDX01000004.1 GCA_003154635.1 Actinomycetota bacterium
TATATCCCCGCTATTTCATAAGCCCTTGTCGCAGCTGAAGTGCATGCTGTTATGCCGACTAGATCCGCCTCTTGATATTCAAACGGCTTCAGGTTCTCGTCTTGGAGAATTACGTCCCAAGTGGGAGGGGTTAGCGCCGCAATAATGCCTAAACCCAGGGGAGGCATACAGAATCTTTTATTCAACGAGTACGAATGTATTCTTGGATTAACTGGATATATTAGTAGTAGTTTCTTCCTGGTTTTCATACATGTGTCCCTGCTGTTATCAAGCCGACATTTCCCTATATCCGCTTCCAAACATCGTGATTCTACCATTTTCATGACTGGTATAACACTTCGAACACCCCTGCGCGTGCCGAAACTCCAGCCTCAAGTGACAATCGAATCAAAGCTTCAAACTGCCTTTTTGGCCNNGGGTTTTCCTGCCGGAGAGTCGCAGAGTGCCGATAAATCTCTTTCTAATCAATAATTAACCAATACAAGAAATGATTATTTCCTCTGTGATATGGAAAATACGGAATTGGAAGACTTAGGGTTCTGATCGCTAGCCGCAGAGGCGCGACGAAAGCATCAGGGGCGCTGGAGATACTTCTTTCGGAACTCCTCGGTCGTGAGCTTTTCGATGTCGTCCCGGATCCGCGCAAGTTCGTCGCGAGCGTCGTCGGAGTCATCGAATAGCTCGCGCCTCAGGACGCGCTTTGTCATGAAGTTGAGTATCTCGACGATATATCCCTCGCCGAGATCAACGCCAAGCAGGCCCTTGGTGAGCCGGGCTTTGTAATTCTCGCACGCCAAATAACCGAGCTCGACTCGTCCAGCCTGGCTGTTTGAACTGGGATTTTGCTCTTGTCCCTTGCGTCTAGCCATTGCTCTCCCCGATTAGCCCGCCGAACCCCCGCTTCCAGACCCGCCCGATTGTCCGGGCTCTTCCTTCTTTGGGACCACGATCCGCTGGAGCGCGTAAATCCCCATGGCCGTGATCGCACAGCTATGTGTCGGCGGGAGCTTCGACGAAGCTATGTAAAGGGCGCATGAATCCTCGCACTGGACTCTGGCGCCAGGTATCTGCGGTTGCCTGATAGGGCACCAGCTGCCGGTTATCGATGCCAATGGAGTCCTCTCGTTGGTTCGCAAGGCACTACATAATTCTATCCCCGAGATTTTCAACCTGCAAATCCACCTCGCGAACGGAAGCTGGCGAAGCCGCGCTTACTCATCCGGCGGCAAGAAGGATCTTGTGAACAACCTGCCAGACACTACGTGCATTGAAATGGGCGGTATGGTCATAAGCAGGTCGTTCTCCGCCAATACCTTACTCTATCGTGTTGTTATGTGGATAGCGTCCTGTAGGCGTCCTTGAAGCGTGAGCAAATTATTTTTTCGAAAAGTTAAAGAATTCCGTCGAAAGTGACGAAATACTTATTACGACGCAGGAGATAGGGGGGCATTCTTGTCTCATAAGGATTGGTATGTCATTGGCTTTATCCTGACGGATATCGCCGCATGCGTACTATGGGTGCTTGCCTACATCGTCTATCGCAATAACCGCAAAGACTACCTTAACAAAGTCCTGCCGCTTGCAATGATCTTCATGGGACTCTGGTTCGTATCAGGGTTCATCGAGAAGATCCTGCCCCACCCGAACAACACATTTACCCTTTATACTTTCAGGTGGGCTTATGCCGCTGGAATCGGGACCGCTACTTTCTTCCTGCTCTTTGCGCTTGGGCTTTATTTTGACGGTGCCCCTTCCAGGTGGGCGACTTGGACTATGATCACTATCGGCACATGTTGCGCGGGTTTATGTTTCTCTCCATATGTGGTGAGGTCCGCGACCTATAGATCGGGCGCGCTTTATTCTCGAACCGGATCGCTGTTTCCGCTCGGCATCGTGATGATACTCGTGCCCAGCATAGCGGGCCTTGTCCTAATAACTAGTAAGTGGTCGCGCTCTACCGGTATTGACAGGGCGCGGACGAGCGTAATTCTCTACGGCCTGGTGGTTTTTATCCCCGTATTCGCAGTCTCGATTTTTGTCCTTCCAGCTGTTCTTGGCAACGATCTGTCTACGAGCTATGCTTTCCTGTCCGGATTGGTGCCAGTTGGCTTCACATCGTATTCGGTCATCCGGCTGCGGTTGCTGGACACGCGTATTATCTTGAGAAAGACAAGCGTTTTGATCATCGGCACCGTACTGTTATCCATGCCGATAGTCTTGCTCTTCCTCCTGTTCAAGGCGATAAACCTCAGCATCCAGGCACAATATGTCGTCTTGCTCTTGGTATTCATGACCATAATCTACTTCGCACAGGATGTATGGAAAAGCATTAACAGGTTGACCTCCCGCCTGTTCTTCACGGAGCTTTACGATGAATTCGAGTTGCTGGAAGAACTCTCATCCAGCCTTGCCGCCCGGTCCGATCCTCGGTCGGGGTTGCTCTCAGCGCTTGCACAAGTGATCTGTCCGCTGGGTCTCGAGAGCATTGGCATTCTTGTGCCACCAGGGGTGATCAACGAGAACTGCTGGTGCTTCGAATGCGTTCAGACCAAAGAGGGAGCTATCGAGTCAAAAGTGGATGACAAAGGCCTCTTCATGCCCTGGCTCAGTGAGGTCCACCTGACAGTCGTGACCGAAGAGCTCTTGAGATGGCCGAAGACAACTGACGAAACGGCGCTTGGCGCTAACATGGAGTCGACGGGTGTCGCAGGGTGCGTGCCAATATCACTATCCAAGGAGCGCATCGGCTACATACTCGTCGGTGAGAAGGTGGCCAGAAAGGCACTGTCAGCCACGGATATCGAATTCCTCGCGAAGGCGGCAGAGCATATTGGTCTTTATGTGGACAACTACGCCCTCTCCACAAAACTGGGTTTTCAGTTGGAAGAGCTCCAGAAGGTCTACGGTGATCTCCATAAGGCGTTCGACTTCAAGTCCGAGATAATACAGGTTGCTTCTCACGAGTTCAGGACTCCCATCACGGTCATAAACGGGTTCGCTCAGACCCTTGTTGCAAACTGGGACGGTTTCTCGGACGAAGACAAGATCGATTACGTGACGAGCATCACTGGCGCGAGCAAGCGATTGATGAGCCTGACAGACAAGTTCTTGAACATATCGAATCTCGAGGAGGGGGATGTGAACTTCGTAAAGGTTCCGACAAGGTTGAGCAGTCTGGTACAGGAGCTCTGCGGCAAGCTTCGCCAGGAGGATCTCGAGCGCCTGATCATCGAGGGAAATCCCGAGCTTCACATCGTCTCGGATCCCAAACACCTGCAGGTCATGCTCGAGAACCTGGTTGAAAACGCATTTCGTTTCAGCCCGTCGGACAAACCCGTCGTACTGCGGATATGGAGTGACAGCTCGACGAACTACATCCAGGTGCAAGACTTCGGAAGGGGAATACCGCTCGAGGAGAGAGAGAAGATATTCGAACCATTTGTAAGGCTCGAGAGCCTGTCACATCATTCGCAGGGGATGGGCCTGGGCCTCCATATCGTGCGCCTTCTGTCCGCACGATTGGGCATCGAAGTCGAGATAGATTGTGGGATGCATGGTGGCACTACGGTGACGCTCAGTTTCGAATTCGAGTAGATCTTCACTCCTCCGGCGGCAACGGGTCGGTAGTCTGAAGGCAACGGACATCCGTTTTATTGGGGTATCCTGGCGAAGTCCTGGGTTTTTCGTGGACATGCCGAATCCTTTTGCCTGCTTTGCGCGTTATCTATGTTAAGCTAAAGAAGCAAATGCATCCTTTCGTTTGCGAGCGCTCTGCGGATGGGAGATCTCTTGGCTAACGTGGACTGGCACTTGGTGGGTTTCAGTCTGACGGTCGTTGCCGCCTGTACTCTCTGGGTGCTTGCCCACAGCGTTTACCGTGCGAAGCCGGAATCTTACATGCACCAGGTTTTTGCGCTTTCAATGGTATTTATGGGCCTGTGGTTTCTTGGTGGCTTTGCAGAGAGGGTCCTTACCACGCCAAGTGATCTTTTCACACTCTGGACGTATCGCTGGTCTTATTCGATGGGCATAATGTCCTCCATATTCTTTCTCCTTTTCACAATCAGTTTCGATAGAGGGCACAAACCCGGAACGGCAATTCGCATGCCAATTCTTCTGTTGGGGATCGCCTCAGCGTTACTGTGTGTGTTTCCACAGGTCATTAAATCCGTGAGCTATGTCGAAGGAATATCCAGGTCGCAAAACGGGCAGCTGTTCGGCNNTCGGCTTTGCTGAAGCGATGATCCTCCTGCCCAGCCTCGCTGGTGTCTATTTCATGACAAGGGCATGGTCCCGCTCGGCGGGCATTGAGAGGGCCAGGACGAGCGCTGTTCTCTATGGAATAGTTATCTTCGTGCCGCTCGTTGCCATATTGATCTTTGTCCTGCCAGCGATCTTCAGCAACGATGTCACGACAGGATATGCCTTCTTGATCGGTCTTCTGCCAGTGGGGTTCACGGCGTATTCCGTTGTCAGATTACGTCTTCTCGAAACACAACCAATCTCAGACAAGATAAGTACTACCGCAGTGCTCATGTTGCTGCTGACTGTGGTTTTTGCGCTCTTGTACCTGCTGTTCAGCCGCATTCATGCGAGCAATACCGTACAGTACTCAACATTGTTGCTGCTCCTGATAGCCGTTATTGCCTTNNGCCGCACCATCGGTTCGCGGGCGGCAACTTCGATTAACCGGCGGTTTCTCAATAACGGGACTAGCCAGCGTGAGTTACTTGTAAGACTCACGACAGCCATGAGCGGGAATCCCGACGCGAGATCCGGACTCCTTGCCGCGGTTTCCGCGCTGGTCGTCTCCCTAAAGCTACGATTTGCGAGCTTGATTCTGCCACCAGGCGTTCTCGATGGCAGGTGTTACAGCTTCGAGTGCGCGCTGACAGCGGGCGGAGAGTCACAGAATCGGTATTCCGACAACAACCAGCAGGTTGGTTGGTTGTACTCGGTGCGGAGAATGGTCAGGACCGATGATCTGAGGCGTTGGCCGGCAAATGATGATGAGATGGCGCTTGCCGAAGGGCTCACGGCAGCGCACCTGTCCGGTTGCATTCCTATCCCGCTCCCGGCGAAGAAAACCTGCTACCTCCTCGTGGGTGAAAAAGTAAGCAATAAGCCGGCTGGTTCATCGGATATGGCCCTCCTTGACAAATGCGCTGAGAACCTTGGGCTTTTCGTGGACAACTATGCGCTATCGGCTCGTTTGGCGGAGCGGTTGTTGGAACTTGAGCGCGCGTACCTCGACCTCCACTCAGCCTTTGAGTTTCGCTCGGAGGTAGTGAAGGTCGCATCCCATGAATTCAGAACACCTGTTGCAGTAATCAACGCCTGCACCAGTCTGCTGATTAACCGAGGGAGCGAGCTTGAAGAGGACGAGAAGGCCAAATGCCTTGACAGTATCACACGGGCGAGCCGGCGCCTGGTTAACCTGACCGACAAGTTCCTAATCATCTCCAAACTCGAAGCGGAGCACATCGATCCTGTGTTCATCAGGACGAGCCTTGGGGAAGTCATTGCGTCCCTCAAAGCGGATCTTTCGGCAGAAGATGTCACGCGGCTGGTCGTCGAAGGAAACCTCGACCAGAATTCGTGCCCAGATCCTCTACGCTGATGCCGTGATCTACGAGATGCTGGCGAATCTTCTCCTTCAATTCGAAGCCGCCATGGTCCGCGCCG
>PMDX01000034.1 GCA_003154635.1 Actinomycetota bacterium
GGCTGCCTGTGGCCGTCAGCCGCCACGTTGAACTGGCTCGCCGCGAAGTTCTTTCCACCGACCATTGCCTTGATGTCACCGGTCCTTGGGTCGATGCACACCAGCGCAGCGTCGGGCCCCTTGTTCGGGTTAGTGTTCTCCACAATCGTTCTCTCGGCCATTCCCTGGAGTTGGATGTCGAGGGTGGTATGGATACGGAGCCCCCCGCCCAGCGCCTCCTGCTCCCCGTACTTATTCTTCACGTACTCGGCTATATAGTCGCAGAAGTATGGAGCCTTACGTGCAGCGTTTACCGTGCTGGCGGGCGCGAGGTTCAGCGGCTCCTTGTTCGCGCTGTCCATTTCGGCCTGCGTGATCATGCCCAGCTTCTGCATCCGATCGAGGACCACCATGCGCCGCTGCAGCACCTCCTCGGGCCTCGTGTAGGGGTCGTAGTAGCTCGGCGCCTGGACGATGCCGGCTAACATCGCGCACTCCGACAGCGTGAGTTCCTGCGGCGCCTTTTCGAAGTACTGGTGCGCCGCGGTGAAAATGCCGTAGCATCCCTTTCCGAAGGGGATGTCGTTGAGGTAAAGCTCAAGTATCTTGTCCTTGGTGTACTTCTGCTCTAGCTCCAAGGCCAGGTGGGCCTCCTCGATCTTTCTCCATATCGTACGCTTGGGACCAACGTAGGCGTTCTTCACGTACTGCTGCGCGATAGTGCTGCCGCCCTCGGCCACCGAACCCTTCAGGATGTTCGCCCAAAGAGCCCGCGCGACGGCCTTCCAGTCGATGCCATTGTTATGGTAAAAATTGGAGTCCTCGATGGCGATGATTGCCTTCTTCAAGGCGTCGGGCATCTGGTCCAGCGCTATGATCTCCCGATTCTGGTCGCCCTTCAACTCGAACAACAATGAGCCGTCGGCGGCGAAGACCTCGGAGTTCTGCTCAGCCTTGACGGTGTTCAGGGAGGATAGATTCGGTAGCCCGATGCCCGTGTAGAACCAGCCGATCAGCACGATCACGAAGATCAGTATCCCCGCCGCTATCACGAGCGCCAATCGCAGAAAGACTTTCATACCACTTCATATCTTTTACATGTTCGACAAGGGCAACATCTATCAGACGTTATTCGAGGCATTTTGGGTCTGTCCTCAAGCGGACATCTTTCAACAAGCGCTGGAGCTACTGTCTCGCATTCAACCTTCTGACAGGCCCGGTAGACACGCTGGAGGGGTTGCTGAACCGGGTTATCGGTTACGCTCAGCTCTACGGGACGCGCATAGACCTTCCGATGGTGCAGAACGTTCTTAAAACCAGGTTGCCGCGGCGCACCATTCCAAGGCGCCCACCCTCGAGAGCCTCGTTTCAAGCTACTACAGCATTGCCATCGCGGACCTTACCGGAAAATCTCGCTCGCTGGCCTACGAAGGCTACTGATGTGATGGCTACTCTGCATATCCGTAAGACTGAAACGAGCCAGGCCCGACAAATATGTCTCCGTCACCACCAACCGGGCCTTGATCCGTGTTTTGCCATAGCGGCGCATACCAGCTCGTGATGGGTTTCGTGTCCTGATAAGCCGCAATCCAAAGCGGGAATCCCGCCGCTTTTACCATGGAGAAATCGTGGGTCTGCAAGTAGTAGCGGTATGTGTAAATATATGGCTTGAAATGGTAGATGCTCTCAAGAGTCTGCAAGAACGCCAGTGACCAGTCGCCAGGGTCGCCAAAAGGCTCCTCCATGTCGAGGGCCAGTATCTCGCCCTTCTGCAACCTGCCGACTGTCTTGGCGAAATGGGCAGCTTCTGCTTGAGGCGTGTGCCCTGCCATGTCCGGGTATGCATAGTGGTAGAAACCGTGAGGTATCCCGCTCTCCCTCGCCTGTTTAATGTTGTATGCGAATGACCTATCAACACTGTACATACCGTAAGAACTACGGATGATGGCAAACACGCACTCAGCCTTGATGACATTCCAATCTGGTCGACCGTTCCACTCAGAGATATCAACGCCCATAGGGTGAGCAGGTGTTGGCGTGTAGTCGAAGTAGACCGATCTCTCCACCACGATCGGCAGGCCCTCTGCGCAACTCGCGGTAATCGAGATGTCGTGCCCGGCCCCGGCCGCGCTATTGGCATCGATCGTGATCCTCGTTCCGGGCGGGATGGTGGTAGCGGGTAGAGCCACGACCTTGCCCGTTTCCTCGTACAGGTTCACCCGGAGGGTGACAGGAGAGGAGTTTGGGTTCTGGGCGCAGATCCAGGTCTCGAAGTTCGGCCGGGTGCAGCCTTCAGCGAAGTAGAAAGACGACTGGGGCGAGGGGCAGCCGAAGGAATCCGATCCCCCGTCCCACTTCCCGTGGTAGAGGAAGTACATCGGGCGCTCTGCGGCAAACGGGGCGCCGCCGGTCAGGCTGGTGGAGACGTCCTGGCCCGGGCCCACCTCGTTTTCCAAAAAGACCGTTTTGCGGGACTTGGGTGCGACCTTGTAGTTCCTCACCACATTAGCACCGGTTCCCAGCATGTAGGTGGCACTGACACTAAGGGTGCTAACCGAGGGATTCTCCAGGGTTATCCAGGTGTCGAAACCATTCCTGGTGCATCCCTCGGCGAAGTTCCAGGTGTCGGAGAGTGCGGTAGCGCCTACCGCGTCATGGCCACCGTTCCACTTCCCCTGGTAGAGGAAGTACATCGGGCGCTCGGCTATCACCGTGTCCGATGAACTATCTCCGGTTATCTGGACCGATACGTTCTGCTCGGGCGGCACCACGTCGTTGACATTCTGGGTAAACCTGGTGTTTGCAGGTATGGAAACCGGCATGCTGATGTCTGATGAGTTCTCTACGTAGTAATCGAAGGTCATGTTCACGGCGTAGTTGTTGGGGTTGAGAACGGAGAGCCATTCCTGGAACCCCTGCTGGGTGCAGCCCTCTGCGAAGAACCAATTCGTTTCGGGAGATTGGACACCCATGGCACAGTGGCCACCGTCAACCCCGTTGGTGGAGAAATACATGGGGCGCTCGACAACCACCGGGATGTTACTCGTCACCAGGCTCGACACGTCGTGCGCACCCTGGCAGGTGGCATTTACATATACAGTAGTCCTGGAGGTGGGAGCGCAGGCGACCGGGTAGGTGCGCACCTCTCCTGTCTCCAGGAAATACTTGAAGGTGACCCTTGCCGTGCTCCCGTTCGGGTTGTATATGCAGATCCAGGTGTTGAAGCCGGGGCGTGTGCAGCCTTCGGCGAAGTACCAGGTGGTCTTGGCCGAGTTCGTGCCAAGCACATCGTGGCCGCCGGTCCATCCCGCCAATGCTGGAACAGCTGGAATGAGAATCAGCAATACGGTCACAAGCAAAGTAAACGACTTCTTCAGCACGAACACGCCCTTCGATCGGTGCCTGGGTAAAAGTATAGCAGTGGGGCGGTGCGGCAGCGGGAAATGCATGACATTGGAGCCAATTCTCAGAAGGTATTTCAGTAGCATATAAGAAAACTTTATCTGGTCGGACAGACACAGCGGGTCTTATGCAGGAGTAGGTGACCGGCAAGCCGCAAGCGAATAGTAGAAGAAAGCAGAAGAGAAGGGTGTGTGAAAGGTGGCATGTTCCATGGGGGCGAGGAGGATCACAAGAGCATTTCTGACGGTAGCTATGGCCGGTTTGCTGATCGCCGTGGCGTTACCATACAGCCTGGCCTCGACTACCAGTCCGACGCCGTGGCGGTTAAGTGTGGGGCCGCCCAGTTCCAGCAATGGCGGTTGCCTCGACCTGACCTGGGATGTGAGTGATCCTTCTGCTGTTGCCGCATTCAGGGTCTACAGGTCCAACTCGGCTGAAGGACCGTTCGGACTAGTCTTCTCAGACTCCGTTGACACAATGCTTGGGCGGATGGAGTATGTCGACACCGGGCTCACGGACGGGGCCAGCTACTACTACCGGGTGGTCCTCGTGAAGAAGGACGGCTCGTTGAGCTCGTTCAGCAATACGGCGGAGGGAACGGTTCCGGTCGGACCCCGCAGCGGGGCAGCAATCTACCCCGGCAAACACATCATCATCTCCATTGCTGACGAGCGTATCTACTTCCTCGAAAACGACATACTCGTGCGCTCGCACCTGTGCTCCACCGGAAGGCCTNNACCCACGCCATGTGGCGTGTTCTACGTCATGTACCACAACTACTGCGAGGTGTCATACCAGTTCGGCGGTGTCTACTGCTACTGGTGGATGGGCTTCCTTCCCGGCTATGGAATGCACGCGCTGCCGTACAACCCATACACGGGCACCTGGACCTCGGCTTCGTGCCTGGGCACGAGAGCCTCACACGGCTGCGTGAGGCAAGGCATTGCCGATTCAGAGTGGGCGTACAACTGGGCTCCCAACGGCACCCGTATCGACATCATCCCTGACCATTGGACCTATGTCCCGCCTCCTCCGCCCCCGTTGACGGGCGGCACCGACGTCGTAGGCGCCAGCGGCCCGGCGAGGGCCT
>PMDX01000178.1 GCA_003154635.1 Actinomycetota bacterium
AGCAACTGGCTGCCGTCGGGCGAGACCGCCAGCTTCTGCGGCCAGGCATTTGTCGAGCCAGGCTCGTTTGATCCTTGCGGAATCGGAGGAAACTGCTGTACGACCGGGGCTCCGGGCGGCGGGGGCACAGGGATGACCCGGAGCAACCGCGCCTGAGAGCTCGTAGCCGTCCAGCTGTAGACGAGGATGTCATTGCCCTTGGCCCCCGCCAGAGTGTTCGCCGACGGCTGCCACCGGGAGGTCGGCAGGCCGGAGACATAGGCAAGCCGGTGGGGCGAGTCGAGAGCGATGCCCCCCGACGCTCCGGGCACGGGAATGATCTGACTTACGCGGTGGCTGGACGTGTCGACGATGCGCACATCGTTGCTCCCGAAGCCGGCGGATACCGTCCAGAGGAACCGCCCGTCGGCCGTGACTGCTCCGCCGGTCGGGAAGTTACCGAGCCCCACCTGCGTCCCCGATGGAGTCAGTTTGCGGCCGTTGATCAGCAGGCCCGTGGTGGGACTGGGAGCGCGGGACGCGCCCGAGGAGCACCCCGCAAGTACCGCGACGAGTGCCAATACGAGGAGCGTCAGCAATAGTGATAGCCGTCGGATCGTCATCACACCCCGTTCGTGGTTGGTTCCACTGATATTCCTTATATGCCTCCTTCAACGTCTTCATGTTACCACCGATCGCGCTTTTCAAGCACAGTTGACTGGTGTTTGCCGCACGCTCGTCGCCTGACCTTGTCATGTCCCTGCAGGCGGCGGGGTCCCAGGCCTGCCCGGCATGCCGGGCCGCTGGGGGCTGCTGTGGGTTTGGTTACACCATGGTGGCTCGGAAAGCCGATTCTGGTAGGATATCAAGAGGGCTAAATAGCCTCGTCGGGCGAATCTCCAGGGAGGTACTTATGGACAAGACCAAACTCGGAGCGGGCAGCTACCTCCTCCCCATGCCCGTGGTGCTGGTTGGGGCCAATGTGAACGACCGGCCGAACTTCCTGACCATTGCTTACGTGGGCATTGTGAGCCACACCCCCGCCATGATCGAGATAGCGCTGAGAAAGAATCGCTTCAGCAGCGCCGGCATCAAGAAGAACCAGACCTTCAGTGTGAATGCCGCTTCCACGGCCCTGGTGGACGCGACCGACTACTGCGGCATCTACTCCGGAGAGAAGGTCGATAAGTCTCAGGTCTTTGAGGTCTTCTACGGAGAGCTGCAGACTGCTCCCATGATCGCGGAAAGTCCGCTCAACCTGGAATGCCGGCTGGCCAAGGTCCTCGATCTCGGCGGTAGCCATGAGGTCTTTATCGGTGAGATAGTGGAGGCTTACAGCTCCGAGGAATACCTCAGCGACGGACGGCCGGACCTACAGAAAATCCAGCCCATCGTGTACGACGGGAGCAGCACGAGCTACTGGACGCTGGGGGGCAAGCTGGCCCGCGCCTTCCACGTGGGCAAGGATTACAAGCCCTAGAACCGCTATATGCAGTGCAAAGCAGAAGACATGCCGGCCCGGCCTGTCGCTATGTCTCAACATAAGCAATGTTGAAAGCTGTAGAAATCCCACTTCCCCGAGATTGCGTAAGCTCAAAGGCCCCATGTGCCTCCTCCAGCGCCGGCATCCTACCACGACTTAAGCCCTGAAGGTTTTATCCGATTCCTCCTTATGGTGGCTTCCAGAGGGCAGGAGCTTCAAGGAGAAAGGGGAAAGAGTGGCTTGGATGTATCAGCTCTCTTTCGGGCATATAGAGTAATGGCTTCAGGATGTGCACATGGGAAATGTCAGTTAACAAGACTTGCAAGAGGGCGAAATGAGATTATTGGAATGGCCTCTAGAAGACCACGAAAAGCGGGGGAAATGAAAAGAATAATTATTGCCGGAGTAGGATTTGCGGGGATTTCGGCACTCAAACATCTGGGGGAATTCACCGGTACTTCGCCGGAATTCGAAGTGATGGTCTTTGACAAGAACGACTATACGACCATGATCCCTTCTCTGCCGGATGTTGCCGCAAAACGGGTGGGACAAAACCTGCCAAGAGCTGACATAGGGGGTTTGCTGCCTCGAAGAGTCCTGTTCAAGAACGAGGAGATTACAAAGATAGATTTTGATGCTCAAAGCATTTCGGTGGGCTCCAACGATTACGGGTATGACTATCTGCTGCTCTCCGCGGGTTCCATAACGAATTTTTTCGGTTTTAACCAGCATCTGAGCAGCATATTTGTGCTTGATTCTTTAACAGAGGCCCTAAAGATAAAAGAAGCATTCGGCGGATATTTGAGTAACCGGGAATCGCCAACTCTTATAATCTCCGGGGCGGGTTTTGCCGGCATAGAGATTGCATGTTTCTTGAATGAGTATGCAAAAGCGAACTCGAAAACAATAAAGGTCATCCTTGTCGAAAAAACCGCCAGAGTTTTGGGAAATTTGCCGGCGGCCGTAGGTGGATACGTTAAATCATTAACGTCTGATCTCGGGTTTGACGTTGTAGTAAATTCATCGGTAATTTCGTTCAACGGTACTGACGTTACCCTTGAAACCGGAGAGGTCTTTGAAGACGTATTCTTTGTCTGGACAAGCGGGACAAAGAGAGCAATTGAAGATATATCCGGCGGGTTCATTTCTTTGCCTGACGGCAGAATGCGTGTAAATGAATTCCTGCAGGTTTCGGGATATGAAAATGTTTTCGCCGCAGGGGATTGCGCCGCGATAAAAAGCGGTGACGCGTACTTGAGAAAGGCCGTCGCTTTTTCGGTATCTTCGGGCGCAACGGCGGGAAAGAACATAGTGCGATCACTCAACAACACGCCGCTCAAAAGGTTCAGGCCGGTTGACCTTGGCTGGGTTATACCCATGTACCCTTCAAGCATCGGAAAGCTTCTGGGCGTTCCGGTCAGGGGAAGGCTCGGATTGGGCCTCCATTATCTAACGTGCGGCTACAGGACTCACGATCTTGAAAGCCTGAGAGGCTATTTGGCGCTGGGATTAAGAAACATGATTGGCGCAGGGTAAGCCTGAGTGTCATAGAGAGCGAGGCGCCTGTTCCGCCCGGCGGGGCTCAGCGGGCGAAACCTATCGACTCTGTCCCCCACGTCCGGTTGTTTCCGTATGTCGCGCGCTCGACAACGATCTCCTTGTTGGACGTCACTACGGCTGAGACCTCCCAGCTGTTCGGTACACAGTCGGCCTCGAAGAACGTCTGACGGGAAAAGGGCGGCATTTTGAAATCAACGCCTTTAACCGGCCCGCTCGGGGTCATGTAGGAAATCGATATGCCGGCGGATGCCGATCCCGGGTTCTGAACGGTCAGCCATGTCTCCATTCCCGGCCCTGTAGAGCCTTCGGGAATGTCCCACGTCCTGGAAGGCGTTGTCACCCCGATCGAGTCCGTCGCCCAGGTCTTTTTGTTCCCGTACATCGATCGCTCGGCTATCACCGGGATATCACTCGTCACCACGGTCGAGACGCTGGAGACGTTCTTGACCGTGTCGCCGACATTGATCGTCTTGCGTGCAGCGGAAGGAATGGTGAAAGTCGGTCCGGAGACCAGCCCTGTAGGGGTCATGTAGTCGATGTGGACGTGTGCTTCCGGATAGGTCGGGTTCTGGATCAGTATCCACGTCTCCATCCCGGGCCCTGTCGAGCCCTCCGAGAGGAACCACTGCGTCGCGGGAAGGGTAGCGCCGATCGAGCCTGTCGCGTCCGTGCCGGTGAACACGGAACGCTCGGCCACCACCGGCAGGTCGGCCTGAACCTTTGTAGAGACTCCCCAGGTTGCCGGCACGTCCCTCGAGACGTCGAAGGTGTGGCGGGAGCAGGCGGGGATTACCACCTGGGGCCCCGAGCGCGGGCCCTTGTCCGTCATGAATGAGAGCGCCACGGTCGCCGCCGTCCGGTTCGGATTCTGCACGAGCACCCACGTCTGGAACCCCGGCCCGGTAGAGCCCTCGGGAAGATACCAGGTCTTCGAAGGAGACGTGACGCCGATGGAGCTCTCGGCCCACCTGTTGCCGCCGTAGACCGATCGTTCGACGACAACGGCGTGGTTGCTCGCCACCATCGTTGACACCTCGTACAGGTTGGCGACGTAATCCGATACCTTGAAGGAGTGGCGGCTGTGCGGCGGCAGGCTCGCGCGCGGCCCGGCGATCCCACCGTTGGGGGTCATGAATGTGAGTTGGACCGTGGCTGCTTTATCACCGGGATTCTGTACGAGAATCCACGTCTCCATGCCGGGACCGGTTGAGCCCTCCGCCACATACCACTTCTTCCACGACGGTGGTGGTGGTGGTGGTGGCTCATTGCCGATAAGCACCGAGGCGTGGTGGTCGGGAGTCCTCCTGAACATCGGCCAGGGGTACGCGCCCGGGGAGCCCGATGAAGACCCGCAGTCGTAGATGTAGAAGCTGCCACCATGGAAGCTACCCTGGGGGGAGTCACCGGTGCAGAAGGCCAGCAGGACACGGCCGTCGGCGTTGAATTCACCGACTGCCGGCTCGCCGACCGCGAAGTTGTTCAGGCCGATGGTAAAGACGTTGGTGCCGCTGCCGTTCCAGGCGTACATCCTCTGCCCGGAATTGAGAATGACCTCCGGGAGCCCATCACCGGTTACGTCACCGAGCACCGGCGAGCACCACGTGGGGCCGCCCAGGCCCCTCACCCTCCACAGGGTGTTCCCGTTCGGCTTGAGTACCGTTATGGATTCCTCGCCATTTCCGTTGACGCTCTCTGTCCCTATGGCAATCTCGGGAACCCCATCACCATTGATGTCTCCGATCGCGGGCGAGGAAAAGGTGCAACCGACCGTGTTTGCCGGCCAGCCGGGCAAGATGTTCCCGTTGTGGTCATATGCGTAGACCCTGTGTCCCTCAGTGCTCAGCTTCCCGGTGACCGTGTAGTAAAATCCGGTGCCGACGATGATCTCGGGCAACCCGTCGCCGTTGATGTCCGCGACCGCCGGGGATGACCATGTGACCTCTGGCGTCCATTTCGGGAAACCGGGCAATATCGACGCGTCCCCTTTGAAAACATAAAGCAGGCCGCCAGGTGGGTAAGAAAAGTTCACGCCCCCGGTGGCGTCCGCCCCGATCACGATCTCTTTCACACCATCGCGGTCGATATCGGCGAGCGCCGGGGATGACCAGATGGTGTCCTCGTTGTTGTAAGGAAAGCCGGGGAGTGACCTGCCGGTGTATGTCCAGGCGTATAGACGCTGCCCGTAGGTCGCTACCACGATGTCCGGAATTCCATCGCCGGTGATGTCGCCTATCGCGGGCGAAGAGAAAATACCGTTGAGCCCTCCCACGGTTATGGTCTGCCTGGGCCAGCCCCACTTTGACAGCACTCTCCCGTTGCAGTCGAACCCCCAGATCTTTCCGTTCATGTCCCCGACGAAGATCTCCTGCTTTCCATCTCCGTCGACATCACTGCAGGCAGGGGTGCTCTGGATGGGGGAACCGGTGTTGTACGACCACCGGAGAGTACCGTAGGACGCGAAGCAGTAGAGGCGTCCGTTCTGGTTACCCACCAGAAGCTCCACCTTGCCGTCCGCGTTGATGTCACTTGCGCAGATTCCCGCCTGGTAGAAGCTCGACCCCGCGTTGTACCCGGTCTTGATGTTCGGGCTCGTGGCCGCATGCGCGGGTACGCTCATCAAGAGGGTCGTCGCAACCAGGCCCAGGGGCAACGCCAATGCCAAGATTCTCTTTAGTGCCTTTTGCATGAGCCTGTCCCTTGTGCTCTTGTCGTTGCCGTCGCACAGATTCTACCACCCGCGTCCGAATAAAGAAGAAGATCGGCCTCCTCTAGATCTGATTTCCTGCCCGGCCGGGTCGTGCGTGGACAAAACAGGAGACTAAGGTACAGTCTCGAAGTCTACACGATACAGTTGGGGTCAGGTCGGCACGACAAGGGGGAAACGCAATGAATGTAAAGGCTTCAATGTCTCACCTTCGTCATCACAGGAAATGGACACTCTACTGGGCACTGGCAATGGTGGTGGTGCTGGTATCGGTGTTCGGCGTCGCGACAGGCGCGATGGCGGCGACTCCGGGGGACATCGCACTCAGTTCGAGCAATGCCGCGGGGACACAGGGGAACAACGCCAGCAGCGTCTCGGCGATAAGCCCGGACGGCCGGTACGTCGCCTTCACCTCCACAGCCACCAACCTGGTGTCTCCGGCCACAAGCGGGCCCCAACTCTTCCGCAAGGACCTTTCCGGCGGCGGGGTTGTGCTCGTCTCGGCGAACTCGTCCGGGACGCAGGGCAACGCCGGCGGCGTCTATCCGGACCTGAGTTACGACGGCCGATACGTCACCTTCACGTCTTCGGCCACCAACCTGGTGTCTCCGGCCTCGAGCGGAACCCAGGTGTTCCGCAAGGACCTGGCGACGGGACAGGTCGTGCTCGTGTCGACGAATTCGTCCGGAGTACAGGGGAACAACACAAGCCTCTATTCGGCCATAACCTCGGATGGGCTATACATCACCTTCAGCTCCGGAGCCACCAACCTGGTATCTCCAGCCACGACCGGTGAGCAGGTGTTCCGCAAGGACCTGGCGACGGGACAGGTCGCGCTCGTGTCGACGAATTCATCCGGAGTACAGGGGAACAACACCAGCTTATACCCGACTCTGAGCGATGACGGCAGGTATATCGCCTTCACCTCGTTGGCCACGGACCTCGTGACCCCGGCTTCGAGCGGGTTGCAGATCTTCCGCAAGGACCTTTCCACGGGGCAGGTCGTGCTCGTGTCCGCGAATTCGTCCGGGACGCAGGGCAACAACCAAAGCCTGTATACGAACCTGAGCCCGGATGGGCGCTACGTCGTCTTTACTTCTGACGCCACCAACCTTGTGACTCCGGCTACGAGCAGCCAGCAGGTGTTCCGCAAGGATGTCACTAACGGGCATATCGTGCTCGTATCGAAGAACTCTTCCGGAGTGCAGGGCAACGGTGGTAGCTTTTCTTCAGCACAGAGCGACGACGGGCGGTACGTGTCGTTCTACTCAGTGGCAACCAACCTGGTGACTCCGGCTTCGAGCGGGAACCAGGTCTTCCGCAAGGACCTCGCGAGCGGACATGTCGACGTGGTCTCGTCAAACTCGTCCGCGACGCAGGGCAACGCTGGTAGCGAAGTATCCTGGCTCGCTACGATATCGGCCAACGGACGCTACATCACGTTCGACTCGGCGTCCACCAATCTCGTATCACCGGCCACGACCAACCAGCAGGTGTACAGGAAGCAGTTGTCGGTGAACCCCACAACGTGGTACTTCGCCGAGGGCACCTGCCGACCCGGCTTCGATCCGTACATCACCATACAGAACCCGGGAGCCTCGAACGCGGCTGTGAAGATTACCTTCATGAAGGGCGACAGCACCACGCAGACACAGACCCTGACCGTCGCCGCCCACGCCCGCGCCACGGTAGGGGTAAAGGGCATCCTGGGAGAGGGAAACGACGCGGCCCACGACTTCTCGAGCAAGGTGGAGTGCACCAACGGGCAGTCCATAATCGCCGAGAGGCCAATGTACTTCAACTACAGGCCGGGACAGCTCAACTGGAACGGGGGCTCCGACGTGGTCGGGTACACGCCCTGAGCACGCACCCAAAGAAATAAAGCGAAAAGGCCCCGGCTTCCCGGGGTCTTTTCTTTAGTCTCCACCCGTACATATAGCAGAGCGTATGTGCGTGCGTGGCGCGGGTGGTAGCCGGGTCTCTAAGGCCCGGCTCAATCGTTTGTGATGTTTTCACCATCCAGGGCGCGGCCCGGGTTGATCTCAAGGAGCAGGCGTGGGGCTTCCTTTCCAAGCAGGCGCGTGAGTGCCTTTGCGGCGCCTGACAGGTCCGGGTTTCGCCCCTTCGTACCGTGTGCATCGGAAGCGACCAGCCTGGCGGCTCCTTCCTTGAGCAGGAGGCGCGCTGAGTTGCGGGCCTGCTTTCCGAAAATCCCCGCGAGGCTGCCCGAGTTGACCTGCACCTCTATCCCCCGCTCGACCAGGTCCTTGAGCGCCGCGGGATGCTCGACCAGGTAGCGGTTGCGCTCCGGGTGGGCCAAGATGGGCGTGATGCCTCGGAGCTGAACCTGGTAGAGAATATCGGGCGCGGCCACGGGCATATCGGCCAGCGGCAGGTCGACCAGGATATACTTCTTAGAGTTCCCCAGGCAAAGCTCCTCGAGGCCGTCGCCCTCTCTGGCGAGTTCAAACAGGCCGGCGTTTACGCGGACCTCCATGCCTTGCGTCAGCACGAGGGGGATGCCGTTAGCCTTCAGGAGGCCGTTGTACGCCTCTACCGCCGCGGCAGCCTCACTGGGCTCAAAAGAGAGGGTCTCGCAGTCGCAGTGGGGTGTTGCCGCCATGAGGGAAGTTCCCCCCTCCGCGGCCATCCTCGCCATCTGGAGGAGCTCCTCGTCGCTCGAGGCCCCGTCGTCGAAGCCGGGCAGGATGTGGGAGTGGATGTCGGTCCAGGTCATCTGCCGCCTTTCTCGAGAGTGCTTCCTGGCTTCGCCGCGGGACGTTCCTGAAGTTGCACTAGTTCACATTTACTGTAAAAGTAACACTCTTCGCGGGCTTTGCCGATTTGTCCCACGGCTGAACATAGTTGAACGTCAGCTTGGTCGAGCCTTTGCCGACCGCCGCGAAACGCCAGACCTCGATCTGCGGTGAACCCGGAACGGCGTTGGTCGATGTGGCCCAGGTAACACCCTTGAAGACGCAGACTTTGTGATCGTAACCGGTCGACAGCAACCACGTGTACCCTGTCGACGCGGTCTGCTCGGACATGTTGATCAGGAACTCGTTGCCCATGGTCTCGGATATCGGCGTTGAGGGGTTGGTGTACGTCTTCGGAGCCGCCGGAGGCGTAGTGGGGGCCGCAACGACCTTCACTGAGACGTTGTGCGTCTGGGCGGGCGTCGTTTTCGGTCCCGCTGAGACCTGCTTGTTCTCAAATACTATGTTAGTGTTACCCGCGGCGACGGCCTGGAACGTCCAGACCTCGGTGCCCGGCGCGCCCATCACAGACGAGCTGGACGGCGCGATGAACGTGCTGCCCTTTTCCGTGACAACTTTCGCATCCGGCCTGGTGGTTATCTTCCACTCGTATCCGGTGGTCGGGTTCGACTCGAGCGTGACCTGGAACTGCTCCCCGGCGTTAGCCTGGATGGACTCTCCGGTCACGTTTCCGGTGACCTCGCCGCCGCTGGGAGTGCTGCTCGTCGACTTGGTGCTGCTGCCGCATCCGGATATCAACGCGATAGCGACCAGCATTCCGGACAGGACTACCACGAACGCTCTCGACTTGCTCATCCCACTCTCCCCCCTTGATGTTCTGTCCCTCTTGACCCCAAATCAACAAAGAGCAAGGGCGCAACCTTGCCGTTCCGCCCTTGCTCTCCATCTTGTCAGACCTGCTCTACGGCGCCGACGTCAGTACGTAAGCGCCGTTCTTGTACTGGAATATGAAAGTCAGGTACAGCGGCTGGCCGGGTATCATCTGCTGCGGCACCGCGACGGCGGTGACCACGCTGGCGTCCGGGCTCACCTTTGTTATCCCGACCGTGAACCCCGCAGGGTCGTAGCCCTTGCCCGTAAGGTACTTGTTGACTGAGGTTATTATCTGGCTGACGCTGCCGCTGATAGCCTGCTGCGACTGCGTGGCGCCTTGCTGCTGGCCGCTTGCGACCGCGTGAGCGTTGGAGGCCGCAGCCGCCTGCTGTGCCGCGAGGTTGGCCCAGTAGATCGGACCGTCGGTCGCGTTATAGTACTGGGCTATCGTTGTCGCCTGGCTCTTTTTGGTCTGGGCATTCGCGAGCGACTGGTTTGCCTGGGTGAGATCGGTTCCGGCGGCCGCGCCCTTGATCGCGGTCTGGGCGGCGCCATAAGCGGTGTTGTAAGTCTGGTTTGCCACGTTGAAGGCATCGTTGATGTCGTTGTCAAAGTTGGCCTTCGCCATGCTGGCGTCGATGACCGCCTGCATTGGGCTGGCCTTTACTTCGTTCTCGGCGTTCGTGAGCATCTTCTGCTCGTCCGCCGGGATGGTGACCCCCTTGTCCTTGGCCTGGGCAAGAGATGTCTTCGCCGCCGCGATCTGCTGGTTTGCTTTCTGCTGGATATCAGCGTTGCTGGTTGTAGAGTTACACCCGGCCGCGAAAAGTGCTACACCTACAGACAAAACCACGATAAGACATAACATCTTTTTTCCCATGACCCCGCTCCTTTGCTGTTGCCTGGACACAAATGGTGCCGTACCGATTTATTGCACATGAAGCTGCTATTTCCTGCCTGAACGCCCAACCTGAACCCGGATGTCCGACCAGCTACGACGTGGTGCTCGGCACCCACCTCTCCGCTCCGAAGAAGAGGCTCATAGGAATCGCCGCGATGTGTTCGCGGGGTGCGAACGCCCTTTCCCCCGGGTATACAACGGCTGCAATCCCCGCCCTGCCTTCCATCGTCCTCAGGAAGCTCTCCAGTCCCTTGAGGTCTGAACTTGTGATGCTTCCAGAGCTCTTTACTTCGATTCCGGCCAGGTGCACGCCCCTCTCAAGCACGAAATCAACCTCACCGCCGTGCTGTTCCCTCCAGAACATCGGCTCCGCGGGGACATCAAGCAGCGGGAGCGTCTTGCGGATTTCTCCCCAGGCCCAGGTTTCCAGCATCCTGCCTGACAACCCCGCGTTCTCCAGCGCCGCCCACCCCGTCAAGCCGGCAAGGTGGCACGCCATGCCGGTGTCGTTGAAGTAGACCTTGGGTGTCTTGACCAGACGCTTGCCGATGTTTGAGTAGAAAGGCGGCAGGAACTCGACCTGGAACGTCGTTTCAAGCAGGCCGACATACCGCCTCAGCGTCGTGTACGGAATACCAAGTTCCCTCGAGATATCCATCAGATTCAAAAGGTTCCCGGTGCGGAGCGCCAGGACCCGCAGCAGCCGGCCGAATAGGGGCAGGTCGGCAATGGAGGTGATTTCTTTGACATCTCGCTCCAGGTACGTCTGCCTGTAAGAATCGAACCATCTATCCCGAGCAGCCCTGGTCTTCATCCGCTCGGGATCGGGGTAGCAGCCGGAGAGTACCAGCCGCTCGATGTCCTCCGTCCTCGCGTTCACCTCCTTCCTCCGAAGACGGGAGAGCAACTCAGCAGCGCTGTCGCATTCCAGCAAGGCGTCGATCGCGGAAGTGGGCGCTTTTCTCTCCTCGATTTCCGCCCACGAGAAAGTGTCGAGCCGGAAGATGGCTACCCGTCCCGCCAGCGTTTCCGACACCGATTTGAGCCTGAGCGGGTTGGCCGAGCCGGTGAGAAGATACATCCCCGGCTTTCGGTTTCTATCCACCGCGAGCTTCACAGCCGTCATCAGGTCCGGGGCTCTCTGGACCTCATCTATCACCATTGGTGGAGGGTTGCCCCTGATGAAACCGTCGGGGTCGCTCAGCGCCGCGTCCAGGATGGATCGGTCGTCGAGCGAATAATACTCGGCCTTCCATGGTCCCGAGGAGATGGCCCTGGCCAGGGTCGTCTTTCCCACCTGCCTGGCGCCGATAAGAAGAACGACAGGAAATTCCCGCAGGGCTTCGGTTATAAGCAGGTCAAGATGTCGCCTTATCATGGTTAATATTTAACCATGTTATGGTTATATTGTCCAATTACTTCGCACCGGTGCCCGGCCCCGCGCACGCGCTCACCTGTCATGCACATCTCCGCGGCGCGGCCCCAGCCTACGATCTTGGGAAGGAAAAAACTCGAGCCCATGTCCGCGCCGCCCGTGCCGAAATGGAAGCGCCCGCTGTAAGGCGGGCGCGTTTTGTTCCTGTCTGATGTTTTATGGTCCCTCAGTCCGAGAACCCCCCGATGGTATCCGTCCCCGCTCCCCGGTTGTTCCAGTACATGGAGCGCTCGACCATTATCGGTCGGGCTCCATCAAGGGACTGGACCATGATCGAGGCCCTGCCCGAGGGTATCTTATCGCCCATGTTATAGGTGCTCCTGGAGTTCGGGGCTATCTCGTCGGTGAAGGTTACGCTCTTTCCTCCGCCCTGGGGCAGGTAGGTTATGCGCACGGTGACCGCCCGCGGGTTGGGGTTCTGTACCAGGGTCCAGGTCTCGTGACCGCCTGAGGTCTGTCCGTCGGGCAGGTAGAAGGTCATGTGGGGGGAGTCCAGTCCTATGGAGGCGTGCATGGCCTCCCCCAGCGGGGTGCCCGCTCCCCAGTACATGGAGCGCTCGGCGATTATCGGCTTTGAGCCGTGAACCTGCGTGGAGAGGTCGGTGTTGGCCGGGAGCTGGTCGTTGACGCGCACGGTCTTGCGCGAGTTGGCGACCATGGTGAAGGGTGCCTGCGGCTTGGCTCCTGAGGGGGTCATGTAGGTGAGGGTCACGCTCACGTCGGAGTCGTTGGGGTTCTGCACCAGCACGTAGGTGGTAAAGCCCACGTCGTACCCGGTTGCCCCTTCCGCCAGGAAGTAGTCGGTGGAGGGCGTTGTGGCCCCGATCGAGCAGGAGCCCTCACGGCGGTTATTGCGGTACATGGAGCGCTCGGCCACCACCGGCACGTCGGAGGTCACCTTTATGGAGGCATCGTGGGGACCTATGTCTTTAGCCATGTTGTAGGAGGCGCGACAGTGGGCGGGGACCGTCTTGTCGATGACCTGCGGGGTCCCACCTTCAGGCATGTAGGTGAGCTTCACGTGCGCGTCGGTGGCGTTCGGGTTCTCAAGAAGCGTCCAGGTCTCGAACCCCCAGTTGGAAGAGCCCTCGGGCAAGTACCAGGTAGTTGATGGGCCGGTGGTCCCGATGGAGCTGTGCCCCTCTTGTGAGGGTGCGCCCGGCCCGGTCCAGAACATGGTGCGGTCTACCGCTATCTGTTTGCCCTGGAGGCACTCCACCTTGGTGGAGAAGTCCACGGGCCCTATGTCGGACANNGTTGGTGTTCATGTAGGTGAGGCGGGCCGTCACCGCATCAGCGTTGGGGTTCTCGATGGTGATGTAGGTGGAGAAGCCCCAGGCGTTGGTACCTTCGGCGAGGTACCAGGTGGTGGGGGTAACAGGGTTCGTGGTCGTAAAGATAAGGTCGCTGCCGTAGCCTGTTCCCGTGCTATTGGTCGCATATGCCCGCACGTGGTAGAGGGTGCCGGGGGTAAGCCCGGTTATGCTCCTGGTGAAGACGCCGGTACCCGTACCGTCGGTGGTGTGGCTGTCTGAGGTGGTGGGGTTCGCCGAGGTGCTCCAGCACACTCCCCTTGCGGTCACGGGGTCTCCACCGTCGCCCGTCACCGTGCCNNCCGGAGTGGGCCGTGGTCGAGGTGATCTTGGAGGGGGTTGTGGTGGTTACAGTCGGAACGGTGGCGGGCTCGGAGTAGTAGACCTGGTAGGTCGAGCCGTCTGACCCCTGCCACACCACGTTGGGGTTCCCGCCGGAGTCGAGCGCTATCTGCG
>PMDX01000021.1 GCA_003154635.1 Actinomycetota bacterium
CCGTCCGGGCCCATGAGGAGCGCGCCGACGTTTCCGACCTCGTCCGGGGTACCAGCTCGTCCAACCGGGCTCAGCTCCATCATGCGTCGGTATCCCTCACCGCGAGGTCCGCTTAGCTCATCTTTAGCGAGCGGCGTNNGCCATCACCCTTAGGGAGTTTCCGCGCTTGGCCAACTGATATGCGTGAAGCGAGTCTGTCACCTGATCGGACTGAAGCATAGGCAGCGCCAACAATTCCTCAGCTGGGGTCGTCGCAAGAGCGGAGTCTTGCTCAGCGGTCAAAGCGCCCAGGCGATGCCCCGATTGGGATGCGATTACGACCCCGGACCCGCCGCTTGCAATGACATTTCCGAATTCCTCTAGCACCACTGCGGTGCCATACAGGTCGACGGAGAGAATGGTCTCCGGCGACGCCTGGCTGGGCGACACGCCCGCCGCTTGAATGAGTCCCGTAACGACACCAGACTTCGTTGCAGTCTCAACAAGGGCACGAATAGACTGGCGTGAGGAGATGTCGACAGTTGCGGTACTTACGTCAAATCCAGCGTTGCGCATTATTTCGGCCGCTGCATCAGCGTTCTCCTGGTGTAGGTCGGCCAACACCATGTGCTTTCCTGAGCTAATCCGCCGGGCAACTGCTTGGCCAATCGATCCAGCTCCTATGACGACGACGACTTCTCTTAAATCGTCGCCTTTTCTATTAGCTTCTTTGATTACTTCACTCATAGCAATCTTCTTTCACGCCCTTCCTTATAGGCTTTTATATTCCTTTTCGCTAACTGGCTCTAACCACACGGCATCACCCTTTTGAGGATTGGTGGTTATCCCAATGTGACTAAGCTGACTATCGACTGCTGCCCCATGCCAGTGATCTACATCTGGGTAAATCTTGATCACGTCACCAGTCTGTATTACTCGTGCTGGCTTGCCCTTTTCTTGGTAATACCCTCTACCGCTTGTGACCAGTAGGATTTGTCCACCTGGATGGGTGTGCCAACTATTCCTTGCTCCTGGTTCGAAGGTTACGTTGTACATTGGGCAGTTGAAGGTGTCATCCTTATCAACCAACATTTCAAGCCAGACACCTCCGATAAAGTTTTCACTTACGACCTTTTCACCCTTAGGAAAGATTAGATTTTCGCTTAATTCATTTGATTCTGTCATTTTTCTCTCCTTAGCTCGCACAACCCTGACTATCGCGTCAGTGGGTTCCTGGATTTTCGGATCTGGTCTTTCACCAAACTCAATTTTGCCCTTACCACCAAATATTGTTGCTTTCATATCTCTCTCTTTATTTAACTTGTTATTATCCCGACTTTAGATAACCAATCATGTACTTCACCCTGCGCAGCATTCACGGTGCTACCTTTGATAGCAAGACCCTCAAGAATAGTTGACTCAGGGCAAAGCTTTTTAATATCTACAACGCTATGTCCTAGAGCACTTCCCTCGTGAGTGCAGAATGGCACGACCTTCTTCCCAGAGAGATTGTGGGCTTCGAGGAATGTGAAAACGGCCATGGGCATCGTTCCCCACCAGCACGGATAGCCAACGAAGACCGTGTCATAGGAGCCACTGTCATCTATGTCTTCCACGAGTTCCGGCCTGAAGTCGCTGTCCAGTTCCCGCCTTGCACGATCGACGGTTGCATCGTAATCCTTGGGATAGGGATCCACGGGCTTGATCTCAAAGATATCGCAGCCGAGCTTCTCGTGGATGAAGTCGGCGATCACGCGAGTGTTGCCGGTTCGCGAGAAGAAAGCCACAAGGACATTGTTCCTAGCCATCGTTATCCTCCGCTCTTATTCGTTATCAACTCTCAGGGCGACAATCATCGTGTCTTCAGATACAGCGTTGTGGTCTTATGTCTCCGTGCAGAACAAATCCCTCAGGTTAGAAGGATTGTTATCCATCGTCGCGTGATGCGCTCGCTTTAGAGATCAGCCAGTTGGCGCTCACGGCCCCGAGGGCAGCAAGGTCCTCGCTGTGCAGGTAGAAAGGCGCACTGGGCTTGAAGAGCAGACGGGCGCTACAGCCTACGCCCTCGCACTCGCCCCATAGCACCGCCATAACCGGTATACGTGGGAACGCGGGTAAGACAGATGAGGCGTCACCCATGTCTGAAACCACCCCTCCCAACTTTGCAGCAGAGCGGATGAGCGAAGATGGGTTAGTGGCCAGCGCTTCGGTGATCCGCCGCTCCGCCATGTCCTCGAACGCGCTCTCGAACTGCCTGGCCCCTGGCATGTCTCGGTAGGCGACCCAGCCCTCCTTGCGCAGCGGTTCGCCGTGGTAAACGAGGTAATGGGGGGCAAGGATGGCAAGGGCCCCAACCCTCTCCCTGCTGGCCATCGCGACCTCACCCGACGGGAAGGCCACGTACAGATAGGTACCGAGGAACGGGATTGTGAAAAGGCTGCGCTCCGGGTCGTAGTCGACACCGCGCTCGGATGCCGCCATCTCGGGGTCAACCGCCGCCAGCGCCTCGACCGCCATCTCCCTGGCTATCCGGTAGCCCTTCCTGTCTTCGAAAAGCATCGGCTGTCCCATGGCGCAATTCACCTCCCGAGAGACTTCTTAAGATGACTGCGGCATGCTTTAAGCACCTCGTCGGACGCAGGCGTCCCCGCCAGTGCCCGTGCGAGCGTAATTCCTCCGATCATCAGCGCCAATGTCGCCAGCGCCTCTTCACGGGGACGAGCTTGGCCTGCCTCTTGCTCGTGCCTGGCCAAATCACTGACGAGAGTCTCGACTGACGATGCAAGTGCCTGCGTGACAGCGTCAGATGCGTTTGCCATCTCACCAAGGGTTGCGGGCAGCGGACATCCAGCTGAAGGGTTATCCCTATGCGCTCGTGAGAGGTACGACTTCGAGAAGGCCTCCAGCCAATCGGCACCCGTCTTGTCGCCAGCCGCTGATTCCAGGCTGTCCCTCGACTGGCATAGCGCACTGGATACGCTCTCCGCCATGAGGTCGTCCTTTGAATGGAAGTGGGCGTAGAATCCGCCCACAGTCATCCCCGCGCCTTCCATCACATCGGACACGGTCGTAGCCGACATCCCTTTCTCCTTGATAAGGGCACCGGCCGATGAGAGTATCTTCTCCCTGCTCTCGTCCTTTTTATCCGACTTGCTGCTCGTCGCTATCCCCTTTCGCTATTTTGCCAGGCGGGCGGCCGCGAACGTTTTAAAATCCGGGGGCGGCTGAACTTCATCCCGTACGACCAGGCGTATTGCATCGTCGCCGCCGCAGGTCGGAGTACAGACACCGCAACCGATGCATTTATCAGCATCGACGACGGCTACCTCGTCAACCGTGATCGCGTCCACAGGACACCGCTCCTCACAAAGAGCACAAGCAGTGCAGGAATCAGCATCAACCGTCGCCATGTAGTTGGACCTCGAATAGGTCGTCACACCGAGAGCTTTGTTCGCCCTGAAGAACCCACAGCAACAGGGGCAGCAGTTACAGATCGTCCTGATGCTGCCCTCGACGTTGTCGCAAACATGGACGAGTCCCTCCTCTGTCGCACTCTGGAGTATCTGCAGGGCTTCTTCAAGGTCTATCTGTCGTGCCATCCCCATCTCGACGAAGTAGCGGCCCAGGCTGCCAAAATGCATGCAACGCTCGGTCGGCCTGTTGCATCCCTCGCCGGTGATCGTCCCTATCTGGCGACACGGGCAGTGCCCGACCGCCAGGAAGGAGGCGGAGCCAAGCTTTTCCTTGATAGCGTCGAACGGGAGCACCTCACTCTCGTCTTCAAGGGACTCAGAGATGGGGACGACCCTTATGAGTGGCATGCCTCTGGCCATCTCCTCCCCGAAACCCTCGACTATGTACTCTTCCAGAGCGGAGCGAGTATTTTCGCGTCTGGTCTGTTCCCAGACAGGAACGGGGCCTCCACGTAGCCGACAACACTGGGTAGGAGGCGATAGATACGCTCCTCGCCCGGCTTCTGTGCGGTGAATACCGTGCCCCGGTGCGCCATCGAGTCGAGCAATCCGGCCAGCCCGTCAGCCTTCTCAGGGAGCCGCTCCTCGCATTGCGACAGCGTGAGGTTCTCGTAGAAACCAAGCTTGCACGCCACCTCGGCTTCGTCGCCAGGGTACAGGATGTGCAGTATCTCGATAAGGGTCTCCGACATTGGGGCACCCGCGTACGCTTCGTCCAGGTGCTTCGCGAGTTCTTCGTACACGTCGTCAGCCATCTCGACCTCCAGTCCTGACTCTAATATTATGCTCATAATATTATGTTCATAATATTGTAGTGTCAAGTCCATACACGATGGGTGTTAGTCAGGGGCTTTGATGACTTTGCGTACGCTACGAGACACTTTGGCGTCGGAGGGGGGACACGAACCCCAACAGATACCACAGTGGTCAAAACTGAGCCTACGACGAGGCCGACACCTACGTGGTGCAGCACGACTTCATGCACCT
>PMDX01000283.1 GCA_003154635.1 Actinomycetota bacterium
TTTACCCACTCGTCGTAATCCAGGTCTCCCTCGTTACCGCCTCCAACCACTATGTAGTGCCTGACACCTCCCGCCAGTTCCTTGAGTGCGGCCACATGCTCCGCGAACTCGGGCGCGTACACCAGGACCGTCGCCCCACTGTCCTCCAGCATGTAAGCGAGCTCAGCGGGCCCGAGCCTGTAGTTCAGGGGCACCATGATCGCGCCGATCTTGCTGGTCGCGAACAACAGCTCGAGGAACTCCGGGTCGTTCGGCAATAGGGCCGCAATGCGCTCTCCAAGAGCGATACCCACCGACGGCAGAGCGTTCGCCAGGCGGTTGACACGCTTGTTGAACTCGAGGTTGTTATACTCGCGCCCGTCATCGCAGGCCACGAAAGGGTCGTCCGGGTTGAGCGCGGCTCGGACGGTGGTCCACTCTCCTACGTTCATGACAACCTCCAACATACGGAAAAGAAGATTCGTTCGCAACGTTCATATTATAATCCGACTGGGAGCCCGCAAGTAGCTGATCCCCACAACTCCAGAGGAGTGTCGGGATCCAACTTCAGTCTCATCGAATCTTGAAATGTTGTCTCAACCGACACTTTTTGTGTGGTATTCCGGACGAGCGATTACCTGCAATGACGGCATAAATCGCTCAGGATAACGTGGGCTCTTTCAGGTGACCCCACCCTGGGGTCAGACGGGGGAGCTCTTGGACCGGGAAGCGACATTGCGGTTGGATGCCGTAGCCCCCACCGTCTTGCTTCGCGCAACAAATGCAAACGTATTGGTCAGCTTCATCATGCTGCCGACAGACTGCCAGAAGTCACTTTGGGTGCTGAAATAGCTTATTATCCGGCAATCGTAGCCAAATTCATCGAAGAGGCTGCGGATTGCATCCTGATCGACTCCGTTCCGAAAGTAGTGATATTCCGTATAATCTTCCTGGTTGTTTTCATCCGCTCCATGCTTTCTTCGGAAGTGCCGTTTTATTCCACCCAATACGTCACCCTGGAAAACTCTCCATGTGTAATGAGTGAGATTACTGAAAGTTTTTGTAGTTTTTCCCACGGAATCAAATCGCAGAGGGTCCTGGAATGAAAAGAAGAGGCTTTGCTCGGAAAGTAGCGGCAGGGTATCCCGCATGAGTTGAAGATAATCGGGAATATGGTGAAGGAAAGAGCTTGCTGCAATGATATCGAATTGTCTTCTTTCCTTTCTCATCGTTTTAAGCGCTTCGAAAACATCGGAGCAGACAATCTCAAGTTCGTGCCCACGCGCCTGACATTTATGCTGCAGGGCTTCCAGCATTCCCCTTGAGATATCAATGGCGGTTACTTTGCCGCCAAGCTCAAGAAACGGCAGCGAAGCGGCACCTTCACCTGCCCTAATATCCAGGACCCTGGGAGTCCGGTACATCAACGCCGCATTAAAAACCTCGAGGATAAGCTCGCTGTACAGATCTCGCAAAACCTTATGCTTCATGTGCGGTGCTACACCAAGATAATCCTCAGTGTTTGCGGAATCATAAAATGCCTCATTCGCAATTGCCGCGATCTCGTTAATTCTGGCATCATAAGACATACGCGCCCCCATTTGTTGCCCTGCACGTATACCAACCTCCGCAAGCCCCGCGAGGGTTGAGAAGATAGGCTAATGGTATGTGGTTGCCCCGAAATGTCAATAGCTCGCATTGGATTGAGCCATTTTGAGTGCGCCACCAGCAGCGAAGAGGCAGCGACGTAGCAGCTTCCATTTCCTCTCAGTCTCATGGCACAGGGGATTCCCTTGTCCTCCGGGTACTCGTAGATGTCGGGTATTCCGAAGGCGGCGTACCCCCCTGGGGTAGAGCTTCTTATCCCTGTATCTGCCCACTATGGGGGAGAGGAGCTCTTCCCACCCGTCTGCCGAGTCGACGTGCCGAGTCGCAAGACCGTCCCCTCGCAGTCGCCGTAGTTGTTAAATCAGAAGAGCGGTTGGTAGCACGTCGATTCGAAGTGACCGTGCAGGCAGAGCCCTCCTGTTTCCGTGGACAGGCGACTCGGAGCTGTCGATGTCGATCGCCTTTGAGCGCGAGACCGCGGGCCAGGACTTCTATGCCGCGTTCATATCGCCAACCCAGCCGGCGAACGGGTTGCCCTCGGGGTCCATGCACACGGAAAACCACCCGAACTTGGGTATTACCATCTTCTCCACAATGACCGTGCCGCCGTTGTCCCTGACCCTCAGGTTGAAAGCCTCGATCCCCCCGTCCGCGGCGTAGTAGTTTACCTCGCCCTGCTCCGGCATCATCTTCTTCCCGATGCCGCCCATGACTGCAGCTTCGTTTGCCGGGTTGGGGCTGATCATCCAGTACTCCGCGTTTTCCATCCCTTCGCCTTCGTACTTCTCGATCTTCCAACCCATCACAGCCCTGTAGAAGTCGACCGCTTTGCCGACGTCATCCACGGCAATGTCGAAATGAACGAGTTCGCCCGGCATCTCTACCATCCCCTTTCATGATTGGCGTCGTCGGCTCCTTTTCGACGCCGGGACAGGCATACCTTGGAAACGGGGCGGAATCCGGGGGAGGTTCAGTCAACCATGATGCCGCCGTCGACGACGATGGTCTGCCCGGTGATGTAGGTGCCACTTCCTATCAGGAACGTGACGACCTGGGCGACCTCCGCCGGGTCGGCGAAGCGGCGCATAGGGATGCGCGGAAGGACCTTATCGAGATGCTCCCGGGGCCAGTCGGCGATAAGCTCTGTCTCGACGTATCCGGGATGAATATCCGAGCTCAGAGTGGTTGAGAACCATCACCGCTTGCGGAGTACCGCGGAGATAAACACCTTTCGCTGACGCTTTAATTGGCAGAGTTATTTCCTGGAAGGGAAACATGGGCCGCACCCATAGTTCAAGGTCAACTTGTTATCGTTCTTCTTGCGCTCAAGGCGGGTGGCGGTTGACGGCAGGCTTTACACTCTACGGGGCGCGGGGTGTCGTCGCAGGAGAACTCCGCGGCTCATCAAGAATATGAACGAAAACCGGGGTTTCCCGACCCCGGTAACGACTTATGAGCGAGGACCTCGACGGAGACGATGCCCCGCGCCCCGCACGCGCCAACGCCAACATGCCTGACGGAACTGCTACCCCTTGAGCTTTTCCTCCAGCTCTTTCATGGTGAGCTCGAGGCTCAGGCGCCTGATGGCCGTTGTGAGGTCACCACGGGTGCGTTCGAGGACGCTTCGGACCATGTCGTTGGTGCGCTTGAGGCCGCTGGTGATGGCGTTGGGGTAGTCCACCGATGCGAGGAGGTAATAGATATCGTCCATAAGGCCGAGTATCTCTTCGCCTCTGTCGAGCTTGTTGATACGGATGAGGTCGAGAACGTGACGGCGCATCTCGCCGACGGCTTCGCCCAGTCCGTTCAGGAAGGGCGCGGTGCCGACATCGAGATCATCGGGCAGAGGCAGGGGCTCGCCTTCGATCAGCGCCATCGTGCACGCGGCCTCGGCGTACTCTTTCTCGGCGTCCTGCAGGAAGCCCGCGTAGAATATCCGTGGGTACGGCTCGAGAAGCGCGTGAGCGTGCCGGACGTTGTCGCGGGCCGCGGTAAGAAGGCGCCTGGACTCGTCGGCGTCGCCGCGGTGCGCGGCGCGTATGGAGTTGGCGCAAAACTGTATGGTATCGCGGGATAGCGAAAGTCCTTCCTCGCGCGCGTGGTTCTCGCGGTCGAACGTTTCTTTTACCGTGTCATAGATGTGTTTCAATTCCATTGATTCAGCCTCTCACTCGCTGACGATGCCGACCGGCCTGCACCAGCCCGCGCTCGCTCCGGTTATCTTGACGGGGAAGCATGCGACCTTGAACCCGTGCGGGGGCAACTGGTCGAGGTTCGCGAGCTTCTCGATGTGGCAGTACGGCGTGTCTATTCCGACGTAATGAGCCTCCCATATTATCGAGGCATCGCCCGTTGTCTTGTACTCCTCGGTTATGCTGACGAACGGGCGGTCGAACCCCCAGGCGTCGATGCCCATGATCTTTACACCCCGGTCGAGGAAGTACAGCGTGGACTCGCGGGTCATCCCCGCGCCGTGGTTGATGTATTCGGGGCTTCCCCAGTATTTATCCGTGCCGGTCATGACGAGAACTATGTCAAACGGCTTCACCTGGTAATCTATGCGCTCGAGCTCGGCCTCGCAATCCTCGGCGGTTATTGCCGACCCGTCCTCCTTGTGCCTCATGTCGAGCACGAGCCCATCTGAGAAACACCACTCCAGCGGTACCTCGTCGATCGTCATCGCCCGCGACCCGCCCGAAGTGGGCGCGTAGTGCCACGGCGCGTCGAGGTGCGTCCCGGCATGGGTGACCAGTGTGATGTTGTCGTTCGCCCAGCCCAGCCCGCCAGGGAGCTGCTCGGCAGGCACGCCGAATATCGCCGACATCACCTGGGCGCCCGCCGCGTGGTCCAGGTGGACGATGGTCGGTTTCATCGGCTCGCTCTCCGACTCCTCGATGGGCACGCTCAGATCGACATACCTGACTTTGTCTGCCATATCATCCACGCTCCTTTAAGTACCTCTCGAGCCTGGTAGCTCCTTCCGCGAGGTTCTCGATCGAGTTGGCGTAGGAAAAACGGACGAAGCCCTCTCCGCCGCTTCCAAAATCGATGCCCGGCGTGATTGCGACGCGCGCGTTTTCGAGGACCTCGAGGCAGAAGGCGTAGGCATCGTCGGTAAACTTCTTCGCGTTGGCAAAGATATAGAACGCTCCGGTAGGTTCGACCTCAACCCCGAACCCTATCTCGCGCACCCTCTTCAACATGAACCGCCTGCGCTCGTCGTAGACGCGGACCATCTCGCGCGTGTGCTCGGAGGTTTCCTCCAGGGCCGCGATGGCCGCGCACTGTACGAAGCTGTTGGCGCAGATATGGATGTTCTGCTGTATCTTCTGGAGCGGCCGAGCGAAATTGGGCGGGCAGATGACGTATCCCAACCGCCAGCCTGTCATGGCGTATAGCTTGCTGAAACCGTTGAGCACGAATGCCTTGTCCGTGTACTCGAGGATTGAGTGCTCCCTGCCCTCGTACACGAGGCCGTGGTATATCTCGTCGGAGACGATAAACGCCCGGTCGCCGATGGCTTCGACGAGGTCGGCGAGGTCGTCACCATCGAGCACTATGCCTGTAGGGTTGGCGGGAGAGTTGATCATCACTCCCTTGACGTTATCGGATAACTTTTCGGCGATATCGGAAGGGTGACACTTGAAACCGTCTTGCTCGAAGACGTCAACGTACCTCGGAACCCCGCCCACGAACTCAAGTATGTTCGGGTAGCAGGCGTAGCATGGGTTGGACAGGATCAGCTCCTCGCCGGGGTTGAGGAGAGCACCGAATATCAACACCATCGCGGGGGAGGTCCCATTGGTGACGAGGATATTGTCGGGGGAGATGTCTGCCCCGTAGCGGTCATTGTAATGAGAAGCGATCGACTCCCGTAGCCTCGGGAGACCCAGGCTGTGGGTGTATTGGGTCATTCCCTCGTCAAGCGCACGGATCGCGGCCAGCTTGACCGGCTCGGGCGTATCGAAGTCCGGCTCCCCGACCTCCATGTGTATTATATGCGCTCCCTGCAACTCCATCTCATGGGCCTTCTCGAGGATTTCCATGACGTAGAAGGGAGGAAGCCGGGAGGCCCTCTCGGATATCAAAGACAGTTACCTCCACGATTTCTCGCATCGTTCCGGGCATTTCCGCTGACATCGGAAGTGTAACAAAGACTCCATAACCCGTAAAACGGAGACGCCGGGACCGTGCGAGCATCGCGTGTCAATTTGCGATTGCGAGTGCGCCCAAATATAATCACTTTCATTGCACTTGTGTCTTCTCTTGTGGCATGAGAAGCCGTGTATTGTTTACAGAGGAGTATCAATGGTTACATGGACGCCTGTCGCAGCCGCCGGGGTCGCCGCGCTGAGCCTAATCGCCGCGCTGGTGTTCTCTCGCCTGGTCCTGAAGGCCGATGCTGGCAGCGAGCGCATGAAGGAGATATCGGGCTCCATCCGGGACGGTGTCTTCGCATTCGTCCGCCGAGAGTATTCCTACATCGCGATTTTTGTCGTGATCGTGGTGATTCTAATCTCGGTCGCGCTGCGGAACGACCGCGGCTGGATGATAGCCCTGTGCTACATACTCGGAGCCACCTGCTCTCTTGCGGCCGGTTTCGCGGGGCTTGCGATCTCGACTCGAGCAAACTCGCGCACGACCCAGGCCGCTACCGGCGGGCTCGCGGGCGCACTCGATGTCGCGTTCAGAAGTGGAGCGGTCATGGGGCTCACCGTCGCGGGTCTCGGTCTCCTGGGGCTTACGGTCTGCTACATAATCTTCGAAAGCATCCTCGGATTTCACGATTCGGCGAACATAATCCTGGGATTCGCGCTGGGGGCTTCGACTGTAGCGCTGTTCGCGCGCATTGGCGGGGGTATCTTCACCAAGGGAGCGGATATTGGAGCTGACATGGCGGGCAAGGTGGAGGAGGGGATTCCCGAGGATGACCCCAGAAACCCGGCTGTCATAACCGACCTGGTCGGAGACAACGTGGGCGACGTCGCCGGCATGGGCGCCGACCTCAACGAATCCTACATAGCGGCGATTGTCGCTCCGATTGCGATCGGGGCATCAGGCGTCGTCTACCAGAAGCTCGGGGTCAAGGCCATGGTACTCCCGCTTGCCATCGCCGGCGCGGGCGTGGCTTGTTCGATCCTGGGCTCGCTCTTTGTCAGAGCCGGAAATAACAAGAAAAGCGCTCAGAGCGCACTAACACTCACGCTGTATGCCACGTCCGCGCTTGCCATGCTGGCGTCGTTCTGGCTGGTGTGGGGCATAGCGGGCAGAAAGAATATAGGGCTGTTCTGGGCGCTGCTCGCGGGCGTCCTGAGCGGCATAGTCATAGGCCTGACGAGTGAGTACTTCACGAGCGATCACTTCCGCCCGGTGAAGGAGGTTGCAAAGAGCGCTCAGACAGGTTCGGGGACAACCATCCTGACCGGGCTCGCGATGGGGATGATATCTACTGTTATTCCGGTCGCCGCGGTCTCGATAGCGATCGGCGTCGCGTTCGTTACCGGCAATCACGTCATCCATAACGGCGGCGGCGTGTACGCCATAGGGCTCGCGGCTCTCGGCATGCTGTGCACTACGGGAATACTCGTAGCAATAGACGCCTACAGCCCGGTCGCGGATAACGCCGCCGGCATCGCGCAGATGGCTGAAGTCGACGAGGAGACCACGCAAATCGTGGAGAGCCTCGATTCCGTCGGCACGACGACCGCGACCATCGGGCGAGGCTTCGCCATCGGGTCCGCGGCGCTTGCCGCACTGGCGCTGTTCGCGGCATACGCCCACGCGACCGGTCTGACCAAGGTGGACATGATCGGTAATTACAGGTTCTTCGTCGGGCTGCTTCTGGGTGTAATGACACCATTCGTCTTCAGCGCGTTGACATTGAGCGCTGTCGGACGCACGGCGTCGGCCTTGATCGATGAAGTAAGGCGGCAATTCCATGACATCGCGGGGTTGCGCGAAGGAGAGCCCGACGCGCGGCCCGATTACCGACTCATTTCCGACATGACGACAAGGACCGCCGTGTTCGAGATGCTCATACCCGCTTTGATAGCGGTAGTGGCTCCATTGCTCATCGGTGGTTTCCTCGGTGTTGAATCGCTCGCGGGCTTCCTGGGTGGGGCGCTTGCCTGTGGGTTTGTTATGGCTGTGTTCATGACCAACGCGGGGGGCGCCTGGGACAACGCCAAGAAGTTCATCGAGAGCGGAGAGCTTGGTGGCAAAGGAACGCCCACACACGCCGCATCCATCTGCGGCGACACAGTGGGCGACCCCTTCAAAGACACCAGCGGACCCGCAATGAATATCCTGATCAAAGTAATGGCCGTCGTCTCCCTGCTCTTCGTTCCTCTCTTCATGAAATGAGCCCGGGCTGTTCACATCCCCCTCCAGGGGTGGGGGTCGGGGTGGGGGTGGCGTAACACCTTGCCCTCTGCGAACCGGGCCCGGAGAGACCGGCTCGAGAAGCAAAGAAATGCAAATCCGTGGTTGACTCCTGCCCGCGTGCGGAGTGACCCTATAAATTGACATCTGACGGACCTTCTATAAACTCTGGTAACTATGAAACTAATTGTGACTGAGAAGAACCAGACCGCGGAACGGATCGCAAATATCCTATCCAGCGGGAAAAACACAAAGGAAAAAAGCCCTGGAAGCATGGTGTACGCTTATATGGACGACGGTGACGAGGTCAAGATCGTCGGTATGCGCGGACACGTCCTGCAGGTGGATTTTCCCGAGGAGTATCGAGTCTGGCAGCAGGTAGAGCCGAGGGCGCTGGTCGATGCCGAGATCGAAAAGATCCCAAAGGTAAAGACGCTTGTCAGCACACTCAAGAAACTCGCGCGCGAGGCGAACGCCGTTGTGATCGCGACTGACTACGACCGCGAGGGCGAGCTCATCGGAGCCGATATCAAAGATCTGATACTCGAGGCAAACCCGAATGTTGTGTTCACGAGAGCGCGTTTCTCCGCGTTGACCCCCAAGGAGATCGAGGAGGCGTTCGCAAACACGGACAACCTCAACGAGAACCTGGCCAAAGCCGGAGAGGCGAGGCAGGAAATCGACCTTATCTGGGGTGCCGCGCTTACGCGTTTCATTTCGCTCGCCACGACGAGGCTCGGGTCGAAGTTCCTTTCGGCGGGGCGGGTGCAGAGCCCGACCCTCGCCATACTCGTCGACCGTGAAAAAGAGATCAAGGCGTTCGTCTCCGAGGATTTCTGGCAGGTCAAAGTGACGTGCGAGAGCGGTAGGCAGACGTTCATCGCCAGGCACACCACCGAGCGCTTCACCGAAGAGGCGGCCGCGAAGACCGCGTTCGACAAACTGGGCGACGAAGGCAAAGTCACTGCGGTTGCCACCCGCGAGCGGACGCTCAATCCTCCCGCGCCTTTTAACACGACGGCGTTCCTGACCGCGGCCTCCAGCCTCAAGATACCTCCCGCGCGGGCCATGGACGTGGCGGAGAGCCTCTACACGCGAGGCATCATAAGCTATCCGAGGGTCGACAACACCGTCTATCCTGATTCACTCGACCTGGCCGAGGTGCTGGCCGCTATCAAGGGCGCGGAAGTGGTGGGCCCACTCGCCGAGGAGCTCCTGAAGAAAGGAAAGCTCACGCCGACACGGGGTAAGAAGTTCTCCACCGACCAC
>PMDX01000188.1 GCA_003154635.1 Actinomycetota bacterium
TGCCGGAGCCCGGTGATATCGAGGTTACGACCGGCGGCGGGTTGCCAGCCTCACCCCTCCAGACCTCGCAGCCCTGATCGGAGTTGAGGGTACCCGCGTAGATCGCTTCCTTCCCGTTCTCTTCCGTGGTTGCAAGCGATACGATTCCCTTGTTTTTTGTATTGCCGAAGCCCGCGGTAGCCTCGGCTGCCCACGTGGTTCCGTCGTACGCCTCC
Organism: Actinomycetota bacterium; assembly: GCA_003154635.1. Taxonomy (GTDB): domain Bacteria; phylum Actinomycetota; class Geothermincolia; order Fen-727; family Anoxymicrobiaceae; genus FEN-727. Next base: position 216 of record PMDX01000188.1, read on the forward strand.
AGCTTTCCCGTGCCGTCAGGGTTGGCGGTGCCGACAAGGAGGCGCTCATCGCCGGTAGTCTGGACCTTCTCCATGCAGGCCGCGGCGATATCAGCGGTACCGAATACGTTATTTGCGAGCTTGGATGGGCTACCGCTCCCATCGTATGTATAAATAGACAGGCCGCTCGATGTGTAAGTAACGCTGTCAATTTTCTGTGTGGAGATGTTATAGACAACGGTGACCGTGACATTGGCGGTACCTATATACAACTTGGCGCCGTACTGCGTCATGCATAGTCCCGCGATGTCTGAATCTGTCGTACCTGTAAAGCTACTATCCGCCACAACCGAAAACTGGTCGCCCGTCGAGCTGAGCAACTGACACCCCTTAGATACTATCGTGACTGAAACTGAAGGCCATTTTGAAAGATCATAGGTGTAGCCAAAAGTGACGGTGCTTGCGTACAGCTTGCTGTCATAGACCGCGAAGGAGGTGATACCGGCATTGTTTTGGCTATCCAGGTTGCTGGTGTCGATGCTCGACCATGTGTCGGCGGTTCCGCTCAGCTTGAACGCGTGGATACCTTCGGTCTTGAGCACGAACGAAGAGATCTGGTCCAGGATGTAGTTGGTGGTGCCCACGTAGAGGTCGCCGTTGAATTCCTCCATCGCGGTGATCGCGAGATTGTACTTGTCGCCGAAACCCCTTCCCCCACCGGCCGTCAGCGCCAGGGCGTCCTCCCAGGTAGTGCCGTCGAAGCGCCAGAGGCCGCAGCCGCTGTCAGTGTTGGCCGTGCCGACGTAGAGCTTCCCGCCGAAGACCTTCATCCGCACTATCGCCGGGTCGCTGCCCCAGGGGAGCGTTCCGGTGACCTGGCTCCACGTGGACCCGTTCTTCACCCAGAGCTGCGCTCCACTCTGATTGACAACAGCGGAGTAGAGCTTGCCGTTGAACTCCACCATCGGTATCGCGGCCACGTTTGAAGCCCCCGCTCCAAACCCGCCTCCACAGGAAAGCTGCCATGCGTCGGATACCGACGCGTTTGCGGCGGAACCTCCGGAAAAAGCAAAGCAGGATATCACCAGCGCGAGCAACAGGAAACATACGAGTGTCGTTCTCGATTGACGGGCCACCATCTAGAAGATACCTCCAGCTCCACGCAACCTCAACTCATTTAAGACGCACAAGTTGCCTTATATATGAATTTACCATAATTCCCCCTCCCCCTTGGGGGTGATTTTCAGCAGAAGAGGAGAAAAACGCGTGAGCTTCTTTATGCAATCTTTATCCACTCACTGTACTTTCCAAATGGATACTTTATGGCCCACGGCGGTACGTTCGCATCGAAGCCTGGGACGTACAGGAACCGGAATGCAGGGAGGCCCGCATGGTCGATTTTCTAATCGGGGGCCTGGTTACGGGGTTGTTACTCATCTACCTGGTGTACGCGCTATTCCGCGCAGAGGATCTCTGATCACGGTGACTGCGAACGGCGTTACCCAGATCATCTCCCCCGCGCAACCCGACCGCAATCCAACATCAGGGGGGAGCGCCGAGGGGGGACATGAGTCCCCCTTCGGGGAGCGAGGGAGCCATCACTCCAAACCAGTGCCTGTACCGACAGCGACCTCTCGAGCGACGGGTTCGCAATCCCACCCTCTCCGCCAACAAATAGCATAACCATCGCATTCTCAGCGCTGGTTACTTCAAGCAGCGAATGATGGGCCAGGCGGCAGATTGAGGATTTGCAGACCAATTGTAGACATAAGCTCTTCTTATACGTAGTCTTGACGAGACATAAGTGCCAGTGGAGGCTTCAATAATAGCTAAGAAGTCAGGGTCTAAAGGTAAAGAGGCTACTGCCAACGGAGCCACGCTCGGCTTTGAGGCGAAGATGTGGGAGGCGGCTGACAAGCTCCGAAGCAAAGGCCGAGTGCGTGGTGCATGACGAGGTAGGCACGCACCTGATGCTGGAGCGCTTCGGCCTTGTTTCCCCAAGATTTCTGTGGACCCCCCTCACAGCGTTATGGGGGCGCTAGAATCGTCGCAGAGGGGCCTATATACAACCAGGACCATGGGCACGATGTGTCCTCGCGTTCTGGCGCGATAAAACCACCCTCATGAAGCAAGGCCAGGCAAGACATCGCGACCGCCGTGTTGCGAGAAGCACGGGGTAGCGATGGTCCATACCGGCCGTAGGCACTTCCGCCACTGAGACCGCGGGCGGGCTGCCTGCATGTATGTAACAAAGTATTAACGCCAGCCCGCATTGGTTTTACGCGCCGGTTCGAGTAGAATCCCACAGAAAGTGTTCTTTCGGGATCTTATCGAGACCCGTAATATATATCGAAGGGTTTTTGAGGTAAGGTTCTTGTAATCCGAACTGGAGGTCAAAGGTGGGCGACGTCCTTTTCTTAGCGATACTGGCACTGTCAGCGGGGACATTGGTCCTCTTCATCAGGGCATGTGCCAGGTTCTAGGAGGTATCCGTGGAGCAGTACGTGATAGCCGCAATCGCGCTGGGTCTGCTGGCGTACCTTTTCTACGCGCTCATTAAGCCTGAGAAATTCTAGGGAGACCTGGCTTGACGCTCTTGGGTTGGGTACAGATCGCCATCGCGCTGGTCGTGATCACCTTGCTGGTCAGGCCGGTGGGGGCGTACATCCATTCGGTCTTCGAGGGCCGTAAGACGTTCCTCGACCCGGTGCTGGGTCCCGTAGAGAGGCTCCTTTTCAAGCTGCTGGGGGTAGACCCCGAAAAGGAGATGGGCTGGGTCGGTTACGTGATGCGGCTCCTGCTCCTGGACTTCGCTTTCATGTTTTTCGGATACGTGGTCCTCAGGCTCCAGGGACACCTGCCGCTCAACCCCGTGGGCGTGCCGAGCATGAGGCCCGACCTAGCCTTCAACACGGCCGTAAGTTTCGCGACAAACACCAACTGGCAGGCCTACGCCGCCGAGACGCAGGCTTCAAACCTCTCACAGATGCTGGTCATGCCGGTGTTGATGTTCACATCCGCGACGAGCGGTCTGGTCATGGCGATTGGCTTCATGCGTGGCCTGTCGAGGCACAACTCGCAGGAGATGGGCAACTTCTACGTGGACTTCATCCGCGCCGCCCTGCGGGTTCTCCTCCCTATCTGCCTGGTGGTCGCCATCATCCTCGTTCCCATGGGAGTGATGCAGACCACCAAGGCCCCCATCAAGGTCCAGACCCTGGAGGGCGGGACACAGGAGATACCACGCGGGACCGTTTCGAGTTGGGTGGCGCTGGAGCACGTAGGCAATAACGGGGGCGGTTTCTTCAACGCCAACGCGAGCCATCCTTTCGCGAACCCGAGCCCGATCACGAATATCCTCCTGGTCATTCTAATGCTGATGATACCGACCGCCCTGACCTATACCCTTGGGCGCTACCTCGGCAGCGCTAGACAGGGCTGGATCATATTCGTGGCGCTGCTGTTGATGTTCATGATAATCGTCGGGCTCACCTACGGTTTCGAGGCGAGCGGCAATCCAAAGCTGAACAAGCTGGGCATAGACGCGCGCGCGGGAAACATGGAGGGAAAGGAGACCAGGAACGGCGTAGCCGGCTCTACCGTCTTCGGAGCGACGACCGTGGCCGCCACCACCGGCAGTGTGAACAGCGCGCATGACAGCTATACTCCCATGGGCGGCATGATGCTGTTAAGCGGCATGATGTTCAATACGCTGTTCGGCGGGTGCGGCGCGGGAATGCTGAACATCCTGATGTATGTGATATTCACCGTCTTCATCGCCGGACTGATGGTAGGCCGGACGCCGGAATTCCGGGGCAAGAAGATCGAGGGCCGAGAGGTCAAGTTGGCCGTCATCGCCCTGCTGGCCCACCCCCTTTGCATACTCGCCTTCACGGCTATCTCAATGGCGGTCCCATCGGCGAGGAGCGCCATATTGAACAAGGGCCCTCACGGCATAACGGAGATAGCCTACGCTTTTACTTCGACGACGGCGAATAACGGGAGCGCGTTCTCGGGCCTCGCGGCGACGTCGACCTACTTCAATGTCACGACCGGGTTCGCAATGCTCATTGGCAGGTTCGTAATAATAATCCCGTTGATGGCGGTCGCGGGCTCGCTCGGTCGCAAGCCGCTGGTCCCGGAATCCGAAGGCACTTTCCCGACCGACAACCTGCTCTTCGCGGGGCTCCTGGTTGGCATCATCATCATCATCGGGGCACTGACGTTCTTCCCGGTGCTGGCCCTGGGCCCGCTGGCGGAGCAGTTTACCTTCTTCTAACCGGAAACATCGAGGAAGACAGGCATGGCAGAAAGCCAGAAACTATTTGATGCGAAGCTCATAAGGGAAAGCACCGCGAGTTCCTTCAAGAAGCTCAACCCCGGGCACCTCTGGCGGAACCCGGTGATGTTCATCGTGGAGATTGGCGCCGCGGTCACGACCTACTTCTTCTTCAAGAACCTCATCAGGGGCCTCGGCGACCTGCCATTCATCGGCTTGGTGACAGTGTGGCTCTGGTTTACCGTGCTCTTCGCGAATTTCGCGGAGGCTGTTGCCGAGGGAAGGGGCCGCGCCCAGGCTGAGACGTTGCGAAAGACGCGGGTCGAGACCACGGCCAGGCTCGTCAAGGATAGCGGCGAGACCGAGATGGTCTCGGCCGGGCAGCTCAGGAAGGGCGACGTAGTGGTAGTCGAGGCCGGTGAGATCATTCCGGGCGACGGCGAGGTGATCGAGGGCATCGCCAGCGTNNTCACCGGAGAGTCCGCCCCCGTGATAAGGGAGTCGGGCGGCGATTTCAGCTCCGTTACTGGAGGTACGACCGTGCTCTCCGACCGGATAAGGATACGCATATACGCCGACCCCGGGGAGAGCTTCCTCGACAAGATGATATCGCTGGTCGAAGGCGCAGAGCGGCAGAA
>PMDX01000151.1 GCA_003154635.1 Actinomycetota bacterium
TCGTATGGCGGTGAGTATCTGTTCTTCGAATGCGATGATGGCGCCTGCCATCAGAGCGGCAAATGCGAAGACGAATGCGCCAACCCTTCCGAATGCTTTGACAAGAGGCCAGGCGATCATCGCCCCTATCAACCCTCCTCCGCCCGCAAGCTGGTCGTATTGGAACATCGTTCCCGTGGGCTTGGGAATGCTCAGCAACGTCAGGATAGCTACGCCCATGAGCGCCGCGCCTCCAATAAGAAGACCAGCTCTAATATCAGGCTTCTTAATGAAAGCAACGACCGCACCGCCAAGGAAAGCGAACGGAATGGCGAATCGTCCGACCCCGACGAGCCATGCGAGACCCGTCTTGACCCCTCTTCCAACGATGCCCGCCGTTGACGGGGCGAAGATGCAGAGAAAAGTGAAGACCGCGAGCGCCAGGCACGCCACACCGTAGAGCGCACGAACCCTCCCCGGCGTCAACCTGGGCTGCCGCTCCTCTTTTTCGACGGCATTTTTTCTTCCCTTGCTCGCCTTGTTCCCCTCAACAGCTTTCTTCGCTGCGGTCTTTGCCGGGCTCTTCTTCTTTTTCTTTTGTGTCACTCAAAGCTCTTTCAACGTGGCTACCGCTCTTCCATAAGAGTATTCTTTTCCCACCAAAACCCACCTTCAGCTTGAAAACCCTGGGTCAGATCTGTTTATTCAACCAGGCGGAAGATGGGGGCAGAATTCTTATGGTCAGGTTTTTAACCCGGGTCTTAGAGCAGGGTTTCCAGGCCGATGGTGAGGCCTGTGAGTTCGGCTATAGCCTTGATGGCCATCGTGACGCCGGGCATGAAGCATGAGCGGTCGAAGGAATCGTGCCTGATCGTGAGGGTCTGGCCTTTGGAGCCGAAGATGACTTCCTGATGTGCGACCAGGCCGTCGAGCCTGACGCTATGGATGTTTACGTGGCCGAGGACGCCTCCACGCGCGCCTGTTATCTCACGTTGATCCGCGTGTGGGATCGGGACGGGGTTCATCGCACGCTCGACGCGCACGGCGGTTGCGATGGCCGTGCCGCTGGGCGCGTCTCTCTTGCCCCGATGGTGGTACTCGATTATCTCGCATTCGTCGAAGATGTTCGCCGCGATTTCCGCTAATTTCATCATCAACACCGCGCCGATAGCAAAATTGGCGGCTATCAGGACATTGGCGCGGCCCCCGTCCGCCCTGAGCCTGATCTGTCGCATCGCTTCCTCGGAGATGCCGGTCGTACCAACAACGGCGTGCACGCCGTTGTCCAGCGCCCAAATCATGTTGGCCACGGCCGCATCCGCGACCGTGAAGTCGACAACCACGTCGATCCTGGAGGGATCGAGCTCGGAGATGTCCGAGGCTACGGGCATGCCGCACGTCGGGTGTTCGAGTCTCGTCTTCCCCCGAGCGGATACGTCTACACATCCAGCAAGGGTCAATTCAGGGTCTTCGAGGACGGTCTTGACCACTTCCATGCCCATCTGGCCAGTGGCTCCAAGGACTGCAACATCGATCATCGAAGGCATACCCCCAGTCTATATGCGGCCGGAAAGGCTCAAATCGTCTTCGTCGAACGGTCCAACAACCGCCAGGCTCGCGCCCACTTTGCCCCACGTCTCGGCGAATACGTTGTGGAGATCGTCGATGGTGACCTTGTCCACGCGCTCTACCATCTCGTCGATGGTGAGGTGCTCGCCCCCTGACATCTCGGCTTTGGCTATCCTGTTCATGCGATTTCCGCTGTCCTCGTTACTGATGAGAAGTGAGCCCTTGATATGGTTCTTTGCCCTGTCGAGCTCCCTTGCCGAGAATCCTTGGTCCCTGGCCAGCAAGAGCTCTTCCTCTACGAGCCCCATGACGCGTTCGGCCTGGCTTGGATGCGTTCCGAAATAGACGCCGACCATTCCCATTCCCAGGAAAAGCCCGGAGAAGGAATAGATAGAGTAGACCAGCCCCATCTCCTCCCTAACCTTCTGGAAGAGCCGCGAGCTCATGCTGCCACCCAGGATGTTGTCCAGCACAGATAGAGCGAAACGATCGGGATGCCGGCGCGGGAGGCCCCTTGCGCCGATGGATACGTGTGCCTGTTCGGTGTCCTTGCGGTGGATGTACTTTCCCGTACTAGGGATATCAAGACCATCGTCTCGCAACGCGGGCTCCCCAGTGTCTATTCCCTCGGTGAGCCTCTCGACCAGCTCGCACATCCTCTCGTGTTCGACCGCACCTGCTGCTGATACGACCAGCCTCGAGGCGACGTACCTGGACGCAAAGAACTTCGAGAGCTTTTCACGGTCGAGGTTTCTGATGGTGTCAATTTCCCCGAGAACGCTGTGCCCGATGGGGTGATCACCCCACAGAGTGTTAGCCAGGTAATCGTGCACCATCTCGTCGGGCGAGTCGTAGTGCATGTTTATCTCTTCGAGGACGACCTGGCGCTCGGAGTCGATCTCTCCGGATTCCATCAGCGAGTTACGCGCCATGTCCATGACTATCTCTACGGCTCTGTCGATATGTTCCTCGAGCGCCCTCGAATAGATCGACGTGTGCTCGCGTCNNTGAACAGCATGTGCTCGACGAAGTGTGAAAGCCCGTACTCTCCGGGTGCCTCGTCTCTGGACCCCGTATCGATCCATACGCCGAGCGAGACCGACCTGGTGCCGGCAACTCGCTCGGTCAGGACCCTTACCCCGGATCCAAGTTCTGAACTTTCGAGGGCCTCTTCAGCGAGGCAGCCTTCGGGGTTGCTCACTTGTCGCTCGGTTTCAGGTCGATTGCCCTGAGGTTGATTCTTCCCAGGTTGTCGATTTCTTCGATCTCGACCTCGACCTTGTCCCCGACGTTGATGACGTCTTCTACGCGGTCGATCCTGGTCTTGGACAGCTTGGATATGTGGATAAGACCGTCTTTGCTGGGCGTCAGCTCGATAAAGGCACCGAAGTTGGTCGTCTTTACCACCGTGCCGAGGAACTTCTCTCCGACCTCCGGATCCTTGGCGATGAGCTCTATGTCCCTCTTGACCAGGTTGACCTTGTCGGCGTCGCGACCGAATACAAAGACACGGCCGTCGTCCTCTACGTCGATCTCGACGTC